>CAKPDR010000001.1 GCA_934149075.1 uncultured Clostridia bacterium
AAAATCACCGTTTGGTTTTTTCTCTAAAGGATCTATTGTTTACTTTTCAATGTACTTTTTTGTTTTGTTCACTTGCGATGAACGAAACTTATTTTAGCATACCTTTTTCTTGTTGTCAATACTTTTTAAAAAATATTTTAAATATTTTTTGTCCGTTTTTGGGGCAAAATAAAAAATTAGTAATTGATGTCTTTCTTCTATTTTTTTGTACTAACTTTTATACTAATTCTTGTGTAATATTTTTATATTTTTTCGTTTGTTGCTTGATCTTGATATATATTACCACGCATGTCGAAAATTGTCAACACTTTTTTTGAAATTTTTAAAAGTTTTTTTATTTTGATTTTGTTTGACCTTTTTTCTTGCTTGGCCTTCAATTATATTAACACCTTTCTTCTTCTATGTCAATACTTTTTTAACAGAAATTTTTTCCATTGTTACAGGTTAATGGTTTTGATTAACTTTTTATAAGAAAGACTTGAATATAAGTTTTTCATTACATTCCTCGGCTTATTATGAAATTCAAGAAATTCTAATTTGATTTATGGCACCCTTCCACTCTCGTGAACTCTTTCCATAAATCTGCATAGAATTTCTAAAATTTCTCCATGCACATTCGTCATTTCATTCAAAGCTTATATTCAAGTCTTTCTTTATATTAGTTTTAAATAAAACATTAACCTGTAACTTCTATCTAATATTTTAGTTACAATACAGAATTTATAGAACATACATGTTTCCAAATTTATATGAATATCTGTAAATTACAACTATTCTTATCCATTTATATATAAATAAGAAAGTAATATATAATTTTAAAGTTTAACAAGGTGTTTTAAATTTGTTATAAACAAATTTAAAATAGCGAAGCGTCCGCAGTTAAACGATAGAATAATATATTACTTTCTTATTACTATATTATAAATATTTTATTTTTCCTTCTTAGGTTTATTCCATGAAATATAATCACATGACTTTGGATTATTTTCGCAAATATAATATTTTCTTTTATTTTTTGCCTTTCTAACTTGTACAACTCCTCCACATTTTGGACATGGCACGTCAATAGTTTCCACAATAGCTTTTGTATTTTTACATTCAGGATAACCTGGACAAGCTAAAAACTTTCCGAATTTTCCATATTTATATACCATCATTCTTCCACACTTCTCGCATTTAACATCAGAAACTTCTTCAACCAACTCGACATGTTCTAATTCTTTCTCTACTTTTTCCACAGTTTGTTCAAAAGGTGTGTAAAATTCCCCTATCATTTCTCTCCAATCTTCTTTTCCTTCTGCAATATTATCAAATTGGCTTTCTACATTAGCAGTAAACTCTACATTTATTACATCTTTAAAGTTCTCTGTTAATAATTTATTTACAATTTTACCAAGTTCAGTTGGTATTAATTGTTTTTGTTCCTTTTCTATATATCTTCTTTCTAATATAGTAGTAATTGTTGGAGAATATGTACTTGGTCTACCTATTCCTTTTTCTTCTAATGCTTTTACAAGACTTGCTTCTGTATATCTTGGTGGTGGTTCTGTAAAACTTTGCTTTGGTTCAATAGATTTTTTCTTAACTTCTTGTTTTAATTCTAGTTCAGGTATCATACCTTCTTCGTCTTCTTGCTTTTCATCAGAACCTTCTACATATAAAGTCATAAATCCTTTAAACTTCAAATTTTGTCCGCTTGCCTTAAATGTGTATTTATTTGCATCTATTGTTACAGCCATTGTGTCATAAATTGCTGCTGACATTTGACTAGCCATAAATCTATTATATATTAATTTGTAAAGTTTGTATTGGTCCTTTGTCAAAAATTCTTTAATTTGATCTGGTTCTAGGTCTGCATATGTTGGTCTTATACCTTCATGAGCATCTTGTGCTTCTTTATTAGTTTTATAATATCTATTTTCATAGTATTTCTCGCCATAGACTTCTAATATATGTGTCTTTGCAGCAGCTCTTGCCTCTTCTGAAATTCTTGTAGAGTCTGTTCTCATATATGTTATTAATCCAACAGTTCCTTTTTCAGGAATTTTTACTCCTTCATATAAACCTTGTGCTACTGACATTGTTTTCTTTAATGTAAATCCTAGTTTTCTTGAAGCTTCTTGTTGCATAGTACTTGTTGTAAATGGTGGTGCTGGTGTTCTTTTCTTTTCACCTTTTTTGATGTCTTCTACTATATATTTTGCATTTTTTATGTTCTCAAGTATTTCGTCTACTTGCTCTTTATTATGAATTTCTAATTTTTTTCCATCTTTTCCATAAAACCTAGCATCAAATATTTTATTAGATTTTTCATCTAATAATTTTGCATATATATTCCAATATTCTTCTGGAATAAATTTTTCAATTTCTTCTTCTCTGTCTACAATTAGTTTTACTGCAACTGATTGCACTCTTCCTGCTGATAGTCCTCTTCTTACTTTTTTCCATAATACAGGACTCATTTTGTATCCAACGATTCTGTCTAACACTCTTCTTGCTTGTTGGGCATCAACTAAGTTGATATCAATATCTCTTGGCTCTTTTATTGCTTTTTGTACTGCAGTTTTTGTTATTTCATTAAATGTTACTCTTGTAATTTTGTCTTTATCTACATCTAGTATATTTGATAGATGCCATGCTATTGCTTCTCCTTCACGATCAGGGTCAGTTGCCAAATATACTTTTTTTGCTGATTTAGCATCTTTTTTTAATTCTTTTATTAAATTTCCTTTTCCCCTAATATTTATATATTGAGGCTCAAAGTTATGTTCTACATCTATTCCTAATTTTGATTTTGGTAGATCTCTAACATGTCCCATTGATGCTATTACTTTTGTGCTCCCTCCCAAAAACTTCTTTATAGTATTTGCTTTTGCTGGTGATTCTACTATTATTAATTTATCTGCCATTTTTATTTTTGCTCCTTCCTGCATCGCATTTTTGTAAGCTTTTTCTTAATTGTTTTTCTATTTCTTATGTATTGTAGCCTAATTTTTTTATTTTGGCAAGTGTTTGTAATTTTTTTATTTCTATAATTACATCTTCAAGACCTATTGGCGTAACTTCATTTTCTTTTATTAAGCTTAATATTTTTGTTATTTCACTTTCATCATTTGTTATATGTTCAATTCTATTTTGTTCAACTCCAATTTTTTCTTTATACTCTGTTTTTATTACTTGTATTCCATATAATAATTTATTTTCTTTTTCTGGTTCGTTTGTTATTTTATAATATTCTACTTTTATTGGATAGTTTATTCCCGCTTCTAATAATTCGTCTCGATTTATAAAGATGCTTCCAAAAAAGTTCTTCAATAACTTTCCTCCCTCCACTTTTGTTATAACATTTACTATAATACTTTATATTTAAAAAAGCAAGAACTTTTCATCGCAAGATTCTCTACATTTTCTGAAAAATCGACATCTTCTTTTTTATATGTATTTAATGTTTCAATATGTCCTAAAATCTCTTTAATATTTATTACAGTTTTCTACAAACTTTTTCATAAAAATATAGTATAATTTATTTAACATCAGAATTTTTTCATATTTTCTGAATTTGTCCGGACAATCTTTTATTCAAAAAGTATTAATAATTGTTTTTTATTCTAATTATTAATGCTGAAAAGCACATCATTTTTAAGATGTGCTTTTTGTTATTTTTTGTCTTACATATTCATACATTACAATTCCTGCTGCTACTGAAGCATTAAGACTTTCTGTTTTACCTAACATAGGAATTTTAGCTTTTTCATCTGCCATATCCTGAATCTCTTCAGATACACCATTTGATTCATTGCCTATAACTATTATCTTTTTATTGAATTCTATATCATAAATACTGTTATCTGTTTGTAAAGATGTTACCATTAATTTAAAATGATGTTTTCTCATTTCTTTTATAGATTGTACCAAATCAGATGTTTCAATTATTTTGACTCTGAAGATTGCTCCCATCGTTGAACGTACAACTTTAGAGTTAAATGCATCAACTGTATCTTTAGTAACTATTATTTGTTTTAGTCCAATACTATCAACTGTCCTTAAAATAGTTCCAAGATTACCTGGATCTTGTACATTATCTAATGCAACTATTATATCTTCACTATAATCAATTTCTTGCTTTTCTGTGTTTTTTTCAATAATTGCCATAACTCCCTGTGGATTTGTTACTTGTGTAATTGATGAAAAAATTTTGTCTGTTACATATACACATTCATATTTTGCAATTTCAAGCATTACATTTGTAGGAATTTCATATGTTCTAGTTGTATCATCACATATAATAACTTTTTTAATTTTTGATTTTTCTTGAACCGCTTCTTCTATTAATTTAACACCTTCAATAATGTATTCATTATTTTCGTCTCTATATTTTTTATCTTTTAATTTTTTTATATGTTTTATTAATTCATTATCTTTACTTGAAATTACTTGCATTCTTCTTTTTCCTTTCTATCATTCTCATCATTCATAATCTCTTTTAAAAATGTCTTAACTTCATTTAAAATTCCTTTTTCTGAATTTTCTGTCAATGCTAGTGTTACTTGTGGTTTTATTCCTTGAGTAAACTTAATTCTATTTCGATATTTTTTCAAAAGTTCATTTATATCAATATTTATTTCTCCAGCATCAAATATAAATACTACAAAATTTCTTTTTTCTTGAACTTTACTAATTTTTAATTTCTTACACAAAGTCTTGATTCTAGCAATATCTAATAGATTTTCAATTTCATTAGGCATATTTCCAAATCTATCAATCATTTCATCTACAACATTTTGTATATCTTCTTCATTTTTACACAATGCAATATCTTGATACATTTCAATTTTTTGACTTGAATCTGATATATATTCGTCTGGTATATAGCTTGTAACATCTAAATCTATTTGTACATCTATTTCAGGTATTACAGTTTCTCCTTGGATTTCTTTTACAACTTCGTCTAATAAATTGCAATATGTATCATATCCAACTTGTTCTAAATGTCCATGTTGAATTTCTCCAAGTAAACTTCCTGCTCCTCTAATTTCCAAATCTCTCATTGCAATTTTAAATCCTGAACCAAATTCAGTAAACTCTTTTATTGCTTTTAGTCTTTTATCTGCGACTTCTGATAATAGTTTGTCTCTTTTATATGTTATATATGCATATCCTTGTCTGTCTGACCTGCCAACTCTTCCTCTAATTTGATATAATTGTGCTAATCCCATTCTATCTGCATTTTCTACTATTATAGTATTTGCATTTGGAATGTCAATTCCAGATTCTAATATTGTTGTACATACTAATATATCTGTCTTGTGTTCAATAAAATCTTCCATGATATCTTCAATTTCACTTCCAGTCATTTGTCCATGTGCATAAGCAACTCTAGCTTCTGGAACAAGTGAAGATATTTCATCAGCTTTTTGCATTATTCTTTCTACATTATTGAATAGGTAAAATACTTGACCTTTTCTTTCTATCTCTCTTGTGATTGCTTCTCTTATTACTTCTCTATCATATTCTAATACATAGGTTTGAACTGGTTTCCTATTATATGGTGGTTCATAGATTACTGACATATCTCTAACTCCAACTATTGACATATGTAATGTTCTTGGTATTGGAGTTGCAGTCATTGTCAAAACATCTACATTTGTTTTATATTGTTTTATTTTTTCCTTTGCTTTTACTCCAAATCTATGCTCTTCGTCTATTATTAAGAGTCCTAAATCTTTAAATTCTACATCATCACTTAAAATTCTATGTGTTCCTACAACAACATCAACTTCTCCTAATTTTAATTTTTTTATTATTTCATTTTGTTGTTTTTTAGTTTTAAATCTATTTAGAACTTCTACTTTTACTGCAAAGCCTGACATTCTATCTCTAAATTCTTTATATTGTTGTTCTGCAAGTACTGTTGTTGGCGCTAGATATGCAACTTGTTTTCCATCCATTACAGCTTTAAATGTTGCTCTTATTGCAACTTCTGTTTTTCCATATCCAACATCTCCACATAATAATCTGTCCATTGGTTTGTCTGTCTCCATGTCTTTTTTTACTTCATCTATACAACGCAACTGGTCATCTGTTTCTTGATATGGAAAACTGTCTTCAAATTGAGTTTGCCATGGCGTATCTTTTGAGAATGCATATCCTTTTGCTTTTTCTCTTTTTGCATATAATTGAATTAATTCTTGTGCGACTTCTCTTAAATTTTTCTTTACTTTTGCTTTTGTTTTTAACCATTCTTTTGTGCCTAATTTATTTACTTTAAGTCCGCCTTCGTCTCCACCTACATATTTCCTAATACTATCTAATTGGTTTGTTGGAACATATAAAATATCATCTCCATAATATTTTATTTTTATATAATCTTTTGTTGTTCCATCTGCAGTTATAGTATTTACACCAATAAAAATTCCTATTCCATAATTTTTATGTACAACATAATCTCCTACTTTTAAATCTGCAAATACTACTTTTTGTCCTTCTTTAAATGCAGAATTTTTATAGTTTTTTCTTTTTTCTCCTTCTACAAGCTCTTGTGATGTTATTACAAGTTGTTTTGTGTCAAAACATTCAAATCCTGCTGATAATTTTCCGATTGATACTGTTACCAAACTTTCATTATTTTTTACTATTATTGTTTGATTTAGTTTTTCTTCATATTTATTGATTATTTCATGTTCATCTAATAATGAACATATCTTTTTTGCTTTTTCTTTTGTTTCTGCTAATATATATATTTTCTTTTTGTCTTCTTGTGCTTTTAGTAATTCTTTTATCAATATTTCTATTTCACTTTTATAAAAGTTCTTTTCTTTATATACCCAATTGTATTTTTCTGCTTGTATTTTGATTTCATCATCATTTTTTGCTAAATATATTATTTGCTTATTTTCTAATTTTTCATCAAACTGTGAATAGTTCATTATATTTTTTATAGCATCTGGAACTATTTTTTCTTTATCAATTAATAGTTGTATTATATTTTGACTGTCTAAATTTATATTTTCGAGTCTTTGATTTATCTTATTTATTTCGTCTAATGCAATAATAAATTTTTCATTTAAGTAATCTAATATTGTTTCTTGTTCTTCATAAAAACAATTTAAATATTTCTCAATTTTGCTTATATAGTTTCCTGTTTTTATTACTTCTATATCTTGTTCAACTTGTGCTTGAAAAGTTTCTGCATATATTGTATTTCTTATTTTTTCTACTACTGTTGATATATCTGTTTCTAATACATATTCATGTGCTGGATATATTGTTGCTTTTTCTGTATTTTCTGTTGATCTTTGGCTTACTATATTGAAATATCTTATTGAATCTACCTCGTCTCCCCAAAGTTCTATTCTTATTCCCATTTTTTCAGTTAAAGAAATATCTATAATTCCTCCTCTTATACTGAATTGTCCTCTTCCATCTATTAAATCATATCTTACATATCCTAAGTCAACAAGTTTTTGTTTGATTTTCTCTAAGTCATGTACTTCTCCAATTTTAAATTTTAGAACATTTTTATATAAGGCTTTTTTGCTTATCATTTTTTGAGCAATAGCTTCTATTGTCGTTACAACTATTCCTGTCCTGGTTTCTTGAATTTTATTTAATGCTTCAATTCTTTCATATGGTAAGTCTTTACTTTCTGCTACATAGTCATATGTTACTATTTCTTTTTTTGGTAAATATATTATTTTATCTGTAAAATATTTTAAATCTTCTACTATTTTTCTTGCTTGTATTTCATTATATGTAATTATACATATTGGCTTTTTGGCAAATTCTTTTGTTGCTGATAACATTTGTATCATTCCAACGTCAGTTAAGCCCGATATGGCTATCGGACTTTTTTGGTTTTCTATATTTTTTATATATTCACAGAATTTCGAATTTTTTCCTAATTCCCCTAATATGGTGTTCATTTTTCTCATTCCTTTTGTTTTAATATGGTTTATTATACCATATCTTTTTTCTAAACGGAAGTATTTATTGGATTTTTTTGACTTTTTTCTTATTTTGTGCTATACTAAAAGTGTAACTTATAGTTTTACATTACGAAATCCAAACTTATAAGTTTGGTGAAAGGAAAAAAGATGAAATTATTTTCAGAAAACATCTATTGTAGCAGTTGTAAAGGAACTTGCAGAAGAAAAAACTCTGCTGAAACCCAAAGAAATGCACATAAAAAGTTTGGAATTACCCCAAACAATTGTGTACCAAATTGTGATGGTTCCAGTCGTTGCCCTTATGCTACGAGTAAGTAATTAATTTTCATCTTTTCTTGAGGGAACCTATCTAGGTTCCCTTTTCTATTTCTATGCACTTTATATTCTACTTTAGCATTTGATAACTTGCCTTCCAATTAGGACAATAATAATTTAATAATGAATAAAATCTTTTATTATGATATTTTTCTATTAAATGCATTAGTTCATGAACTACTACATATTCTATTGCTTGATTACTTTTCTTGGCTAGTTCTGTATTAAATAAAATGGTCTGTTTAGTAATATTACAGCTTCCCCATAAAGTTTTCATTTTTCTTAATTTGTACCCTTTTGGTTTTACCTTTAATAATAGTGACCATTTTTCCATATATTCATTTATTTTTGGGATTAAGCTTTCTTTGTAAAAAATATTCATCAGTTTTTCTTTATATTCTGTTGTAGCATTTTCAGGTACATACATTTCAATAAAACCTGGTCTTTCTATTTTAATATATGATGTTTTTGCTTTTTCTACTGGGTATATTTTTAAAATATATCTTTTACCATTAAAATAGTGTTCTTCTTCTGATACATATTTTTTGTTTTCTTGTTGTTCTCTTTCTTTTAGTTTTTGTATTCGACTTTCTATCCAATCTAATTTATTTAAAACTATTTTCTTTACATATTCTATGTCTACTCTTCTGGGACATGATACATATACTTGCATGTCTGGGTGTACTTTTATATTTATATTTTTTACTTTTTTCTTTTCTATGTTTATTTTTATATTTTTTATTGTATAAGTAATCATTGTCATTCCTTTAAAATTAATTTTGATAATTTATATGTTCACCCTTTATTAATTGATATCTAACAAGTTCTTTTCCATACAAATTTTCCTTATGCATATCAACAGCTGTAATTTGATGATTGTTATAAGTAGTATAATAATATATTCCTTTACTTACATTGCAACATGATGTATAAATTGTAATTTCATACTTTCCATCTTCTAACTCACAGCAACCTCTTTGTTGGTCCACAGAATTAAGAATATGGAAAAATTGACTTACACTTTCATTTTCGTCTTTACCTGATACTGAGTTCATCTTTATAAATGAGGCTCTAACAAATCGAGATTGAGATGATAAGTCCCCTGGAAGTCCAATTGCTCCCATTCCTCTACTATATTGCTGTAATTCTAAATTTGTTGCAAATGTATTTTTAGGTGATTTATTTGACAATTTCATATATTTGTTTAGCTCAAATAATTGCTTGTCAAATGGTGGATTATTGGTTAGTACTCCAACTGGATTGTCATATATTTTTATACCATCTTTAACCGCTTCTACTGTTATTGATTCTTCTGCATCTGCAATTATCCAATGCAATTGTGCTAATGGTAATTGTCCATTAAATGGTGTATTTATCAGATTTATTTTTTCTATCAATTTTTGGGCTTCCTTTGTTGTAGAACATCGGCTTAATATCCATGGAATAAATTCAAATTGTGCTATGTTGTCTTTGTTTTCTTGAATATCATTATAATACGCATTTCCCACAAAGTTGAGTCCAGCCATTCCAAGACCATTTTCATTTATAGCATCATAATATAATGGATAATTATCAGCTACATAAGCCATTCCTATTATTGCATAATGACTACTTATTGTTTCTTCGTTTCTAAATTTAAATTCATAGTTTCTTGGTGTTATTGTTACTTCTTCTTTATACGAATATTCATAATCTAATGTTCTTCCAAAATAAAAATCCTTTGTTTTATATGTTACTGCTGTACACATATTACCCTCCTTGTATTTCTATAAATTTGATTATATCATTTATTTGAAATTTTAGCGAGAAAAATCATACAATTATTAATAAAATTCATTTAATATTACTATGTCCTCAGGATTAATTTTTCAAATCTTTTACTTCTATTTTCTATCATTAAGTCATATATATTTCTTTATATTGGCCTTTTACTATCTATTTTTTGCTATTACATTAAATATATGACAATGCTTTATTTTTCCTGATCCCGTAAGACCATCTTTTTCAACTTCTTTAAATTTAATTATTTCAAAATCCTTAAACAGTTGTATTGTCTGACGTTTAGTCAAGAAAGTCATTTCTTCTTTTATATTTTTCCACTCATCATTGTTTCCAAAAAAATTTCCAACAAAATATCCATCGTTTAAAATGCTATTTCTTATCTTATTCCATAATTTTTCAAAATCATTCTTATTGCAAAATGAAAGACTAAAATTAGATACAATTAGATCATTTTTTTCTAATTCAATACACTCAAATTTTTGTTTTGAAAATTTAAACTTCTTTAATTCATCTTTAGATAGTTTTTCTACTATTCTAGATTTAACATTTTCTTTATCTATTGCTAATACATTCCAGCCGTTTTTTATTAAATACACTGTATCTCTTCCAGCACCACACCCAAGTTCAACTGCATTTCCCGGTCTCACATTTAATTTAATGAATTCTTTTACAATGTAATTTGGTTCTGCATTTTTTGTATTATCATAATATTTTTCTATACTTCTCATATCTTTAACATTTTTCTCCTATTATATTTTCTATTCCATATTCATCTTCTGCAGGAATTCCTATAAGTCTTCCCATTTCATGTAAAGTTACATCAACTTCAAATTCACACAAATGGTGTCCACACCTTTCAAATTAAATTTCTATAATTGCTACCAATTCATTAAACGTTATATTTGCTGGTATTCGTAGTCTCCTCCATATTATTGGATGTGATTCCTTTATTATTACTTTTATTTCATCATATTTTTCCTTTTTTTCGTAATTATATCATATCTTGTTGACTATTTGAATACTATTCTTGTTAATATATCTATATATTTTAATTTTCAACTCTTTTTTCAAAGAAATATGATAATTACCAAAATGCTTACTTAAAATTATTCATACTAAAATTTAGAAAATACTTTATTTTTTTCTAGACTAGCTATTGAACTTAATGCCTTCGGGTTATGAGGGCAGAAAGTTTTTTAAAAGAAAGCCTTTATTTCCAGTCTTTTGGAGATTTATTTTTTAGACTTTCCCTTTATTTTCCCTTTATGTCATTTTAAAGTTCCATTTAGTTCATATTTATATCAGTTAAATAATCTTCTAATCTATTCATTTGGGATAGTTTAACTTGTCCTAAAATATGAACATATATATCTGCTGTAGTGCTATAACTAGCATGACCTAATATTTCTTGTAATACTCTTAAATCAATTCCTGCTTCAATAGATCTTGTTGCAAAAGTATGTCTTAGTTCATGTATTCCTACTTTTCTAAAATTGTTACTTTTACATATTCCCTGACAAGTTTTTCTTAAGTATTCAGATGTTATTGGATGATTATATTTCGTTTTAAATATAAAATCATCATCTTTAAATCCTTCTCCTAATTCAGCAAGTTCTTCTTGCTCTGCTTGTACTTTTTTCTTGTATTCTTGTAAAATTCTTACTACTTTATCTAGCATTGGTACAACTCTATAACTATTTTCTGTTTTTACATCTGTAACCTTTCTTTCTCTTTTTACTTTATTAAAATCATCATCATAAGTTGTTATTTTTTGCATACCTCTTCTTACATATAGAGCTTTGTTTTCAAAATCAACATCTTTCCATGTTAGTCCACTTAATTCTCCTGCTCTAAGTCCAGTATTAACTAATACTATATAAGCTGTTCCCATTCTATATTTTTTCATAAATCCTTCAAATACAAGTTGTTCTTCTTTTGTCATTATATTTAATTCTTTTCTTCTCATTGATGGCAATTTTAAATTTCTTGTTGGATTTAGTGATATATGCCTACACATAATTGCATCATCAAAACACATTTTTAAAATACTATAATAATGTCTTAAAGATTTAGGTGATTTACCTTCATTTTGTAAATCACTAATAAATTTTTGTAAATGATATAATTCTATTTTTTGTAATTGCATATTTCCTAAATGTTCTAATATTGTTTTAGATTTTTCAACATACCCCTGATAAGTTCTAGGTGATATATATGGCTTTTTATAAACTTTCATCCATTCTTTTAGCCATTCTTCCAAAGTTATATTTTTATTTTCAATATAGTAATTGTCATCTCTCTTCTTCCTAAGCTCTTGCATTTTTTCTACAACTACTCGTTGGCTTTTATCATAGACTGAAACTTGTTTTCTTACACCATTTACCTCAACTGTAATCCTCCCTTCATATCCATTACCTTTTTTTCTTATTGTGCCTTCTCCTTTTACTCTCCTTGTATTATCATTTTTTGTTCTTCTTCCCATATTATTTCCTCCATAAAAATAGGATTCATAATATTAAGAAGTAAAATATACTACCAATATTATAAATCCTTATCTTCGTAAGTCCAAACCCTACACAATGATTCTTCCTGAATTTTTATTAAACCATTCAACCATCTGTGGTTTGTTTATTACAATTCTTCTTTCAAATTTAATACAAGGAAAATCTTTAAGTTTTGTTAATTCGGTCATTAATTGCTTACTAATTCCCAATATTTCTGATGCTTCTTTTATATTTATACCTATTTTTTCATCCATTTCACTAATCCACCTTTCGTTTTAATTTTTTCTGCTTTTTCTGTAGCCTCTCGTGGACTATATAATTTCATTGCAACATCAATTTCTGAATCAAGCATTTTTACATCAATATAGTTTGGTGTGCTTCCTAATATATCTAATGCTATAACTGCATAAGCCTTAGCCTGTTTCTTAGTTACTGTTTTTACATTATTTAATTTCATTTTAATCAAATCCTTTCACTTATAAACTTTTTTAATTAGTTACAAGTGAAATTGGTATCTTTCACATAGGTATTTAAACCTCTTCGTTATCCAACCAAGCAACTCCTCAATATAAATTAAGCCAAGCTGAAGTATCATTATTACTAATATAGATCTTCGCCAACACAAACTTACCATCGTTCGCTTTTTCCCTCATTATAGTCGCTATTTATTTTTAATAACATTCGCCTTCTTGGAGCTCCTTATATTAGTTAAAGTCTTGTAACTAATATATTTACTTGTCAATGTGCTATCCGTTTTCTAAAAGAAAACAAGTAAGAAAGATCATCTCCTCTCACTTGTTTTTTCAGTTAGCACATCACATTTTAGGGCTACTTATAAATTTTTTTTAATTTTTTTCTTAAATTTTCTAATCCTCTGTCTACACTCTCTTTTACTGTAGGAATAGAACGATTTTCTATTTTTGCTATTTTTGTATATGAAAATTCATCTACTATATACATATAAACTCGTCTATTTTGTGGTGTAGGTAATTTCCAAATTTCTTTTATTATTCTTTCTGATTCTAAATTTGAAATAGCTTGTTCTTCTAAACTAATTTCTTTATTTGTAGCTCTCTTATTCAATGAATTTTCTGTTAGTTCTGAATGTTCTATATACCTACTAAATTTAATATTTTGTGAATTTTCTTCACTTTTTCTTCTCTTATATTCATTTCTTAATGTTTCATTTGCTCTAATAATTCTTGATTTTCCGTTTCCATCTTTAAATACAATAACATTTTTACTATCATCACTATTGCTAAAAACAATATATGTATCTATTATCTCTCGCTTAATTTTTGAATGATTTTTCATTCTTCTTTCCTCCATTCAATTCATTTTTGAATTGAATGTGAGGTGGAGATCTGCATTTTACTAATCCATATAAAAACAAAAAGAGGTCAAATCTACCTTTACAGATAAATTCAACCTCTCGATTTCGTTTTTTTAACATTATTAATACACATTTGTCCAAATAACCTACACTCCTCTTTGTGTAGGCTGAGATTTATGTAATAATGCTCAAAACTACACTAACATATATCTCTTCTTTTTCATTTTTCCTTAGATCATTTTTCTAAATTAGTGTAGTGTTTTATTGGATATTAAAATAATTGAAAAAAGCACACAAATAACTTATAAATGGTTAGTTGTGTGCTTAGTATATTTATTTATATTGTTCAATTTATTTTGTGATATATCCATTTTCTCCCCCAACTCTTTATTACTTTTCCATCTTTGGTAGTTTAGGGATTTTTCTTTTGCTTTTATGGATTCTATCACAATTTTTTTGCAAAGGTTGTCGAATTATGAGAAAAGGTGTAATTTATTGTATAAAATTTTATTTTTATACTTTTATATAATTTTGATATTAAAAAAGTCTAGCCTTAAAAATAAAAATAATAGGAACAGAATGCTCCTATTATTTATATTTTTGGCAATACTTTATCTAATCTCTCACTGATTCTTTTTTGTTCTTCTACTGGTGGTATTGGTATAAGCAAATTATTCAAACTTTTAGAATTTAAAGTATTCCCTTTTATTGCATTTTTTGTTTTACCATATTTAGCTAAAAATGGTAACGTTTTAAAAAGATAATCCCTTATTATTTTTTCTTCATCTATAAAAGGAAAAATAGATATAATTGCTTCATTATGAAGACACGGCTTATCTAATATAGAAACTCTACCTATCGTTAATTTAAAACTCATTAATAAAGTTCCTGCTGGAGATAATTCTCCACCAAATTTTTTTTCAAACCCTTCTTTACTGATTCCTTCTTTTGTAGTTGTAATATGCCCATTCTCAACCATATCCGCAATAGAAACCCAAGGATATTCAACACCCCAATATTGATTTTCGGCTCTGGGAGGAGTTTTACCAATTTTTAAATAAGCAATATCGCCTAATCTGCACCATCTCCAATTTTCAGGAATATCAAATAATTCATCTTCATCCAATATTTCTTCTATTTTTTCATTCTTTATTCTTTTATTTTTTATTAGTTCTTTTCTTTTATATCTAGAATTATTGAGTAAATCATCAACAGAACTATCGGATGATAATTGCTTAGTTATTTTTCCTTGTAAAGCTGCTTGTAATATTGAACTTCTTAAAGCTTCAGGAAATTCTTTGTCTAAATTTATACTTGTTTCATTTAGTTTTTTAATATCTATCAAATCTATATTTTCATTACCCAAAACAAATCCTTTAAGATTATTTAATGCTAAATTCAACTTAACTTCAATTTTTTCTTTAGCTTTTAAATAATTTGTTAAAGTTTCTTCAGGTGATAGTATTATTTTTTCTTCATCTGGAAATTTACAATAGTCTAAACTATATCTATTTTCTCTAATTTCTTCAATTGATACTTTTCTTGATTTCCAAGTTTCAGTCATAGATTCATCTTCTTTTATATCTTTAATCTCACCTCTATTATCCCACCACTCATCAATTTCTTTAAACTTTTCTCTAGTCATAGGATTTTTAGTTAAACTAAATTTAATTCCACCAGGCAAGTCAAATCTATAGAACCACACATTTTCTGTCTTTCCTTTATTATCAAAAAATAATAAATTTGTAGCTATCTGGGTATATGGAGCAAAACAACTTCCTGGCATTCTAATAATTGTATGTAAATTAAACTCTTCAAGTAACTTTTTCTTTATCGCTATTTGTCCATTTTCATCTCCAAATAACAAGCTATCTGGTAATACAATTCCACATCTACCATTTTTCTTTAGCCTATACATTATCTCAATCATAAATAAATCCGCTGTTTCTGAAGTGCTAAGATCTGACGGAAAGTTTTTTTGAACAATATTTAATTCTGATCCACCATATGGAGGATTCATTAGTATTACATCAAATTTTTCCTCTTCTGTGTATCTTCTGACATCTCTTTCTAAGGAATTTCCGTGTACAATATCAGGGACTTCAATATCATTTAACAACATATTAGTTACACATAACATATATGGTAATTTCTTTTTTTCGACACCATAAAAAGAATGTTGCATTTGTTCCATTTGCTCTACAGTAGGATTTTGCTTTTTCATAAAATTTAATGCATCTACTAAAAAACCTCCTGTCCCACAAGCAAAATCAGCTACTTTTTCGCCTATCATAGGTTTTACTTTATCAACAATTAAACTAGTTATTGCTCTTCCAGTATAAAATTCTCCATCGTCTTTCTGCAGTCCTTTTAAAAGTTGTTCATAAATATCATTAAAGGCATGTCTTTCGTTATAATCAGAAAAATCTATTTCATCAAATTCATTTATGAGTTGTCTTAATAAAACACCATTTTGCATAAAATTACTAGATGATTTGATAAATTCTTTAACCAACATTGCTATGTCACTTTCATTTTGAAATAGATATATATCTTTTGAATTTTCTTTTATAGGTTCTCCTGCTAAAACCTTAAATAATTTATTATTAACAAAATCTATTAATTCTTCTCCAGTTAATTGTTCTTTATATGAAGATGATGTTGCCCAATCTCTCCATCTATATCCTATTGGTAAAATAGGCTCATAATTTGGATTCGTTATTTCCCATTCTTGTTCTTTGTAATCAAATATTTTTAAAAATAAAATCCAAACTATTTGTGATAATCTCTGTTCATTTCCCCCAACACCAGCATCATCTCTCATAATATCTTTCATTCTTTTTAGTAATGATGATATTGCCATTTTAATTTTCCTCCTTATATAGTTCAATTTCTATTTGCTTCATTATCCTTATATAATTATCTAAATCATCATCAAATATTTCTTTTTTTACTTTTAATGCTGTATAACCCATATCTTGAATTACTGGTAAATTAAATATTTGTGGTTTTAATAATTGTGAATAGTCCTGTTTTATATATTCGTTTAAAATTGCCGTAATAATTTCTTTTTTATTTTCTTCTAAATTATTATAAACTTTTGACTTATATACCTTTTCAAGTCTTTCCTCTTTTGATAACGGTGGAATCTTGTATCCTAAAAGACTAATCACATCAAATTTGTCTATATTGTATCCTAATTGCAATTTCATTTTATTTATAAATTCTGCAGATAATAATAATGTTCTTGTGAATTCATCTTTATCCGATGCCTTCATAAAAGATAAATAAAAATCATTAAATTTAGGATATTGATCTAATATATTGTTTTTTACACAGTTATCAATATTCTCTCTTACTAGTTGTCCATTTTCATCTCTATATTGCACTATTTCATTTTCAATTTTAACTTCTTTTCCTTTTATATATGCTTTTTCAAAATGTCTTTTTTCTATTTTTGTTTGATTCGTTAAGTTTTGAGAAATTCCTTTTGGAAATCTATCTTTTTCATCTATATTCATAACAGCAACTGCATCTCCATCAAATTCAGGATCTTCAAATTTAGTATAATTCTTTCTAAAATCTAAAATTGTAAAATGCAATTTGCTTTTCTTTTCATCATCTATAACAAAATTTTCATTTATTCTAGTTCCCCTACCTATTGTTTGCTTAAATTCAGTCATAGAACCTATCGTTTTATCTAATACTATTATTTCACAAGTTTCACTATCAACTCCTGTTGACATCAACTTACTTGTTACTGCAATAACTGGATATTTTGTATTTGGATCTGTAAAATTTTCTAATTCAGCTTTTCCGATTTCATCATCTCCAGTTATTTTCATAATATATTTCGGATTTTCTGCTACTAAATCTGAATTTAAATTTTTCAATTTTAAAACCATTGCATCAACATGTTCTATATTTTCGCAAAATACAATAGTTTTCGCATATCTGCAATTATTTTCTTTCATATACTCTGTGATTCTTTTAGCAACAATTTCTCGTCTTGAATCGATTGCAATAGTTCTATCAAATTCTTTTTGTTCATAAACTCTATTTTCTAATGGCTGACCATAGATATCTTTTTCATCTATTGAAGGTTTATAACCGTTTTTATCAATATCAAGCTCAATTGAAATTACTCTATACGGAGCCAAAAATCCATCTTCAATACCTTGTTTAAGCGAATATGTATATAGCGGTTTGCCATCAGTTTCTGCACAAAAATACCCTATATTTGAGACATCTTCAGTTTCTTTAGGTGTCGCAGTAAGTCCTAATTGAGTTGCACTGCTAAAATATTCTAATATTTCATGCCAATTCGAATCTTCAGATGCTGAGCCTCTATGACATTCATCAACAATTATCATGTCAAAAAAATCTGGTGGTAATTCTTTATAAAAATCCTTTTCACTTGATTTTAGTTGTTGATATAATGCTGTATAAATTTCATACGCAGTATCTTTTTTTATTCTATCACTTTTTATTTTAACCATAACTCCTGCTTCAACGAATGGTTTAAAATCTTTTTGCATAGTTTGATCTGCTAATACATTTCTATCAACTAAATATAAAATTTTCTTTTTGGTTTTTGATTTCCATAATCTCCATACAATTTGAAAAGCAGTAAATGTTTTTCCTGTTCCAGTTGCCATTACTAGCAACAATCTATTTTTTCCTTGCGCTATTGCTTCAATCACTCTATTAATAGCAATTCTTTGATAATAACGAGGTTTTTTAGGATTATCTCTTGTAGTATTTTCATAATAAGGTTGGTTTATTATATTTATTTCTTCCTCTGTCAATTCTTTTTCTTGTATATATCTATTCCATAATTCTTCAGCATATGGAAAATTATTAATATTCATAATTTTATTATTACCTGAAATCATATCTTGTTCAATCAAATCTTTTCCATTGGTAGCATATGCAAACGGAATATCTAGTATATTAGCATATTCAATCACTTGTTGATAACCTTCCATTGCTGAATGTTCAATTCCTTTTGCTTCAACAAGAGCCAAAGGAATATTATTATGATAAAGTAACAAATAATCAGCTTTTTTAGGTTCTCCTCGATATACTTGTTCTCCATTTATATTAACTCTTCCCTTTGTAAAGTAATATTCCATTATAATATTTTCTGAATTATTTTTCCATCTTTCTTCAATGATAGGTGTTATATATTTTCTTTTTGTATTTTCTTCATTTTTTAATTGTTCTTCTAAATCTTTCCCTTCAAATTCCATTAAAATTCCCCCAATAACAAATTATAAAGATTCTATTTTATTTTATACCATAAAACGACTTTTTTCTCAATAATTACACAGAAATTTAGTAAAAAAATACCAGTAATTTTACTTGTATGAATAATATTGTCTAGGAATCCTCGTATAGTCTTTATTATAATTTATTATTTTTATCTTTTTTATTTTTTCAATATATAATTTATTAAATTGATTTAACTCATCTTTATTTTCTAATTCAATTCTATTAATCTCCTTTTCTATTTTATCAAATAATTTATTCAATTCATAAATAACATAAGTTAATTCCATTGTATCTAAAGAAACTAACTCGTTTCTGCAATAAAATCCCATAGCACTAAAAGAAGAATGACCTGTTGAAAAAGCCCCATTTACATTGTGAGGTTCATGTTCATATTTATTTCTAATTCTTTTTATTTTAATAAAAGTTTTAGAATTTTCTTGCAATATTTTTTCCAAATCGACTTCTAAAAAACTAATATAATCTTTTAATAAGCAAATGCCATCTTTTAAATTTAAAAATATGCTATTATCTTTTTTATTTTCTGTAAAAGGAATCAATCTTAATAATTCTGTAGAAAGATAAAAAAAATGTTCTTCAATTTCTTCATATTCCATAGTTTTTATCAGAAACTTAAATTGATTATTTATTCTATCTAAAATGATAAAATATTTGTATATACTATTTATCCAATCAAATTTTTCCATATATTCTCCTATAATAAATTTATTTTTAATTATTTATAACACAAAATCCCTATTTTCTCAATATTTCATCACTTCAAAAAATTAAAATACCAGTACAAAATTATACTGGTACTACTCTTTTTTCTAATTTCACAAAATTACTTTTCACGATAAAAATTCAATATCTAAATGTTCCCCATTCATTTAGCTAACTATGACTACTTATTATTTGCATATAGCTTATCAAATGCAATTTTTTCTTGTTGTTCCATATATTCATCAATGCTCTTTTTTCTAAGTAAAACTCTGCCGCCTACTCTAAAGTGTGGGATCTCGTTTCTTCTTATCATTTGACATACTAGCCAATATGAAACTCCTAAATATTTTGCAGTTTCTTCAATTGTTAAAGTAGTCCTCTCAATCTTTTCGTAACCCTCTAAATTTGGCACATTTTCACCTCCCATATACAATTATATAAGAATAGTTCCATATATCCAAACCTTTTACCTAAAATACTTAAATATTCCAACAAACTCTATCATTATCATTTTGAATATTACATAGACTTTTTATTTTTTCTTTTAAATACTTACCATTTTCACTAGATAATCTATTATTAACAATAGCAACATTTATTATTAAGCAAATATGATTAAATTCTTCATTTTCAGCAATGTCATGAATAATATATTCAGGAATTTCAAAGTTTATATGCTTTTGTAAATCATTTTTTATTTTATCTATCTTTTCAATATGTTTCTTTATAATTTCAAATTTTTCTTCAGTTATTGAATAATCTTTATTATTTTTTCTCATATTACTTTTACTCCTCCCTCTTCTAGTATTATAGCATATTTGCTCATTAAAATGAATATTCTTTTGATATTTTGCTCATTTTGATGAGCATGTTTTGATTTATATTTTGCTAAAATTATTTTGAAAGGAGCCAATATTATGGATTTTTCAGATTTAGTAGCCTTAAAAATCAAGGAGTTAATGAAAGAAAAAAATATAAATTCAAATCAGCTTTCTAAATTAACTGGAATTTATAGTTCTACTATTGCAATGTTTTTAACTAGAAAAAACAGAACTATTAGATTAGAAAATTTATTATATATTTGTGATGCTTTAGGAATTAAATTATCAGAATTCTTTTCAGATGAAAGATTTGACGAAGCCGAAGCAAATGAATGGAGAAAAAAGCCTGAACAATAAAAGATGTATATTATTAATTATTTAATATACATCTTTTATTGTATCAGGATTTTAATAATAATTTTAGGACAAAAAAAATAGAGGTACAGAATTTTTAATATTCCATACCTCAAACATTTAGTAAATAAAATAATAATTCAATATAAATATATGAACTCTAAATTATTATTTTCTCCATTATATAGTTTTTTCTCTAAATATCAATACTAACAACCTGTTCTAGGAAGTTTTTTCGTTGTTTCTATTTCTTTATAATAAGTAATTGTAGTCCAATCATCTTTATCTTCAACATTAATATCTTTATAATTTCCAGATACTTTCGTGTGATTTACAAATATAAATCCATTTGGTAAATCATCCAACATATCACAGTATAATCTAGGTTGTTCAACTTCTCTGAAATCTGCTTTTACTGTTCCAAATCTAAATTCAAAGTCTGTTATGAATTCTCCCTCCTGTAATGTAGCATCTGTAAATTTCACTTCATTATTTACTAATGTACTTAAACCATCTTTTAACATTATATAATCATCGCTTAAATTAGTTTTATACCATACAGAATATGTTAAATCTTCATTCCAAGTTCCTGTATAAATCTTATTTGCTCTTAGAGCATTTGTTGGTAATGAATCACTCCATGTAAAATTGTCTAATGCAATATTGGATTTATTATGAATATTTGAAAAATCATAGTATATACTATCTTTACTTTGAGTCTCTTTAAAGCCTTCTTTGTTAACTTCAATATCAATATCTACATTGTCATTTTCTACTTCTACATCAACAATTTCTTGATGTTTTACTATTTCTGCTTCAAATATTTCATCTGTAAGTATATAATAATCAGGGCTTTCAACCTCTTTTAAAGTATATTTTCCTTTTAGTAGTTCTTTTGTTGTAGCTTCGCCATTCTCATCTGTAACTAAAGTATCTACTAAATTATTGTTTTCATCATATACTTCAAATTTAGCATTTTCAAGTCTTTTACCTTTTACATCTCCATTATATTGATTATCTTCTTTACTTACTTTTGTTACTCTTATATAACCTTTTATTAGTTCATTTTCAAAAGTCAAATCAGTAATTTGGTCTTGCGTTAATGTTATTGTTTGTGGTGTTTCATTTAATAAATAATTTTCTAATGTCTTTGATTCTTGTATTGTGTATTTTTTATCTATTCTCAATCTTTTACTTGTAGCTTCTCCATTTTCATCTGTAATTAAAGTATCTACTATGTTGTTCTCTTCATCATATATTTTAAATTCTACACCTTGTAACTTCACTTCGTTATTGTCTTTATCAACTTTTATTACTTTTACTTGTCCTTTTTTTAGTTCATTTGTAAAAGTAATATCTGTAATTTGATCTTGTGCTAATGTCACTGTTTGTGGTGTTTCATTTAATACATAATTTTCTAATGTTTTTGATTCTTGTACTGTGTATTTTTTATCTATTCTCAATCTTTTACTTGTAGCTTCTCCGTTTTCATCTGTAATTAGAGTATCTACTAAGTTTTTATCTTCATCATATACTTTAAATTCTACACCTTTTAATTTAACTTCATTATTATCTTGATCAACTTTTATTACTTTTATTTTACCTTTCTTTAATTCATTTGTAAAAGTAACTGTTCTTATTTGTTCTGCTTCTAATGCTACTGTTTGTGGAGTATCATTTAATACATAATTTTGTAAAGTTTCTTTTTCTCTAATTGTTAGTTTTGAATAATCTCTTATTGCATATCTTGATGTATATGCTTCTCCATTTTCATCTGTTGTTATTGTTTCTAAAATTTTTCCGTTTTCATCTAAAACATCAAATTTTACTCCTTGCAATTTTACTTCGTTATTGTCTTTATCAACTTTTATTACTTTAACTTGACCTTTCTTTAATTCATTTTCAATAGTATTTTCTTCTGTTGTATTCCACTTAACTTCAACAGTTGTATCTTCTGCGAGATTATACCATTTTCCTGTATTTTTTTCGATTAGTTTATAATTTCCAGTTCTTAAATTTTCAATGCTAATTTCTCCATTTACATCTGTTGTATAAGTTCCAATTACTTTTTGAAATTCTTCTGAATATAGATCAAATTGTACATTTCCTAGTGCAATTTTGTGATTATCTTTATCTACTTTGTATATTTTTAAATTTCCTTTTTTATGATCATTTATTATATTTTGAGTAGTAGATTTGTTATACTCTACATTTACATCAAAAGTAGCTTTATTTATAACATAATTATCATTAGTAGAAATTTCCGTTAATTTATAATTATCTTGATATAGTCCACTAAATGTTGCTAAACCATTTGAATTTGTAGTAGCATTTGCGACTACTGTTCCATCTGTCTTTGTTAATTGAAATGTTACTCCTTGTATTGGTTTTGAAGTATCGCTATCTGTTTTATTTATTTGTATTTTTCCAGTATTAGTTTTTACATTTAATGTAGCTCTACCTACTCCATCTCCAAAAGGATCATAAGTAACTGCGTAATTTTGTGTTGCATTAATTCTTGTCTTTCCATAAAATACTGGATATGTTTTGCATTTTCCTTGAACATTTATAATTGCATTACTTATATCTTTATTCATTGAAGATTTAGGAATTTTTAAATATACGCTTTCGCTTCCTGTAAACGAATTTGTTTGAGTTCCATTTCCGTTTGTTATTATAGATCCATTAGGTAAGTTGGCTGTTGATGTAACATTATAAGATGCCATATCAACACTACTACTAACATTAAATTTTTGTACCCAATAATTACCTTCTTCATATATACTTCCTGAAGTTCTCATTGTAATTGTTCCATCTGAAGGTGTTTGATTTCCGTATCTTCCTATATTTACTAGATTTACTACTGCATTTGCTATTTTTGTTCCTCTTTCATCTCCCCCACGATATCTAGTAGCAGGATCATAACCATATAAAATACTATATACTGCTTGTTTAGTTGCAACAAATGCATCATATTTGTTTTCAACTCCTAGCTCTGCTGGAGTCTTATATGGATATCCATTTATTATTGTTCTCCAAATTTGAACATTATCTAATACTGCATCTATATCTACTGTGTAATCATCATATTCTCCCACACCTGGATATTCTTTATTCAAACAGTATGCTGGATACTCAACACCATTTTTTTGATATGTAACAAAAGTTGTAATTATATAATACCATCCATTTTTATCTGCATTCCAATATTGCAAGTGATATCCACAATCTCCTTTATCTTGCAAATTTGCTTCACTTATTTCTGTTGCAAATGAAAATCCACTAAATGTAGAACACAATGTTAAAATTAATAATAACATTGCTATTACTTTTTTTTCTTTTACTTTTATCATATTACCTCTTTCCTTTCCCATCAAAAAAAGCACCTATAAAAGTGCCTTTTAAAATAATGTTAATTATCTTCATATTCTGAAAATTCAACTCCCTTAAAGTCATTTTCATCTAATACATATTCTTCATTTCTATATTTTTCTTTTGCTTTACTAATTGCTTCATTAACATTTTCTGCTTCAATTTCAACAACTCTTTGTAATAATTCTTCAATCTCAATTTTATAAATTCTTTTCATGTTCACCTCCCTTTATATTAAATAACATTCTGTTGTTATATATTGTCCATTTCTATAATAATCTTGTGCATATATTCTTATATTTCCAAATTTCCAAGCTATTTTATCTTTCACTCTTTTTTCTGTAAATGTAAATTGTGTTGTAACTTCTGTAATTGAACTATCTACGACGATTTCATATCCATAAAGTTTCATATCTTCTGAAGGATTGCTATTTATTATATTTCTTATTTCGGCAATCTTCTTTTCATTTATTCTATATTCTTCAACAGGTATTTTATTATCTTCTACTACTATCTTTTCTTGTGATATATCTTTATTTATAGCAGAGCCTATATTATCATTTTTAATTTCATCTTGTTTTACTATATCTGTGTTTACTTTCTCTACAACTTGATTATTATTTTCTTGAACGATATTTTTTTGATTATTTGCTTCTTTTTTTATTGTATTTGTTACACTATATGTAGCAACTTCTGAAACTTCTTGTTTAGTATTATTTACTTCATCTTCTATTATAGAATTATTTTCTTTTGTTTCATTAATATCTGCAATATTTAAGTCTTTTTCTTTTTCTTCAATTATAGCATTATCATTTTGAACATTTTCAAAATTTGTTACAGATAACTCTTGTTCTGATTTTTTTTCTGCATTCTGTCCCATATAATATAAATTTACAAAGTTTCCTACTAAAATTATTAAAACTATAATTATTTTTTTCATAGTAATCATCTCCTACTATCATTATAAAACCTTAATAGTAAGATCACCAAACCCTTTTAGGAAATTTCACTAAAATTTATTGTCCATAATTCATTCCATCTATAGATTCTATAGCTTGAACACATAGTCTTTTATCTTTTTGACCTGCAACACAAGTAATCAAAGTAATTCTATTATCTTCTGTTGCTCCTAAATAACTCCAGTCCTCATCATTTATTATTTTCTTTGTTGTTACTACATATCTTTTAGTTCCATAGTTTGTTTGATAATAAATTTCACTACCTATTTTAATATTCTTTAAATTTTTAAAGAAGTCTCCATTACTTCCTGAATTATGAGAAGCTAGACCTACATTTCCCTCATAAATACTGGTTGATGGGAAGTGTCCTATTGTCCCAGATAAAGTAGTTAATTCTACGCTTTCTCTTATTGGTGCATTATCCAGTAAAATATCAGGAATTGTTAATGTTCCTATTTCATCATTGTAATGTATAATATCTTGTTCTATATTTTCGAGTGGTGTAGCTTCTAATTCTTCATTATCTCCAACTTCAATACTTTCTGCATTTTTATTAGCTTTATAAATTGGATATTTATATGCAAAAAAAATAACTCCTATAAGAACTATAATTGCAACTATAACAACTGTTATTATAAATTTATTTTCTTTTTTCATAAGCAAATCCTCCTATATTCTAACTTCAATAATATATCTTTCTTTTTCATTGCTATTTACTAGCATTTTTATAGTTGTTCCATTCTTACTTACAGTTATCATTTTTCCTTTCAATTTTTTTGTTAAATTCTTAGATAACTCTAATTTGTATTTATCAGTTGTTTCAAAAAAACTAAATCTATCTAATTTTATCCTTCCATCTCTTGTAGCCCTTACTTTTCCTACTTTTTTATATTTTCCATCTTTATAGTTATAAACTGTTACATTTCTTGTTAAAAAGAATACAATTACTAAAATGATTCCTGTTGTTCCTCCAACTACTGGCAACACATTATTCTCTTGTTTTTCTTCTACTTGTTCAGGTTGTTCTTTTTCATATTTTATAACATAAGTAATTGGATTTTCTTCAGTCTTAGTTGCTATTCCAAGATATTCAGCTGTTACTGTATATGTATTAGGATAATCAACTCTTTGCTTAGTAGCATAATAGCATTTAGCAGTATATGTATTAGCAACCTCATATTCTCCAATCATCTTTGTAGATTCTACTTGCCATTCAACATCTAGAAGATCCAATGTTAATCCATTTTTTACTGTTTGTTTTGGTATAAAATCTAAATCATTTTTTTCTAGGTTATTATAATTTATCGTCTCTTCAATCAAATCTTCTCTAAATCCATTGTAGTTTGTCTTAATTTTTAGAGTATTAGGATTCAAAATATATTCTCCTATATATCCATCTTTTTCATATTTGATTGTATTTCCTAATTGTTCAATAATTTTATCTTTTTTATTTGTTTTTGATAATATAGTTTTAGTTGTATTTATATCTATCGTTTCTAATGTATTTCCTCCTTCAGCAGTATAATCTACATACTTGTATTTGCTTCCATCAACTTCTATTTCTTTTGATAACATTTCTAAAAATGTATCTTTCTCTGATTCCATAACTTGATATGTTTTATAACAATTTAACTCATCTTCAGTAATTTCTGTTTTTTCCATCGTTATTGCAAAACAATTTACTGTTGTAAGTAAGATGCAAAAACTGCAAACTGCTAATATCTTTTTTAACCACTTCATTTTAACCTCCTAAAATTTGAATATTCCTAATTTATTTGCTATATAAGTTGCTCCAATAGAGCATAAAATTAATATTCCTATATAAAATAATACATGAAATATTCTTATAATTATTTCAAATAAAAAAAGTAGTATTTTAATAAACGATTTTTGTTCATTAACTACTACTTCTTCATCATATTTTTGTCTTACTTTTTGTCTTTTTAAATATTCTTTATAGATATTTTTGCTCACTTTTTACCTCTTTTCAAAAAGTTAAATATACTATTTTTTTCTATTACTTCTATTTTGTTTGATTTCTCTGCTATATAATCTTTAAAAATTTCGTGATAAATTTCTGTATTTACATTATCATTAAAAGTATCTGAAGTATATTCTGAAAAAAATATATTTTTCACTATTCCTCTTAATGTTCTTTTAAATTTAGCCTTTTCTTCATCACTAGAAAAATTGAATATATAATTTACTTCAGGAATCTTCTCTAATAAACTTAAAACTCTAAATGTTTCATCTGTTTCCCATGCCTTTGTTCCTCCTACTACTATTTTAACTTCTTTTGACAAAAAATTATCTAGTGTATTTTCATTTAAAGTCCCATAATCATAAATATAGAAATCATAGCCATATTGCATTGCATCAATTTTATTTGTATTACTATAAAGATCAATTCCTCTATGCGAATACATATTATCTTTTTTAGTTACTCCTTCTAATGTTTCAATATTTTTTATTTCATCTTTATCTGTACTGCAAATATAACAGGCATTCATATTTAAACTTTTCAAAAACATTGTAATTAAAATAGCTTGTGTTGTAACTCCTATATGCTTTTCAGTTCCTGCTACTGCTATATTTACAAATTGTTTTAATGTCTTATATTCCTTCTTTACAATTACTTTATTTTTCTTTGTTTCTTCAACTTTTTGCCTAAACCTTATAGCATCTTTGTATTGACATCCTTCAGCACATAAGCAATTTCTAAATTGCTCTTTTTGTTCATAGTAGGTTTTGGCATTTACAAAATTATAAATACCTTCATTAAATAGTTTTGAAAGTAATCTATCTCCCTCTTCATGACCTAAAGCAACTACAATAACTCTAATATTATACATACTTTTTATTGCTACAATAGATTGTATGATTTCATCTTCATTTTCCTTTGTTGAATCAACATCTATAATTATTTGTTTATAATTATTTAGGTTCTTCAGTTCCTGAATTGCAAATCTTTTTAAACTATCAACTCCTGTTAATACTTGTGGTATTTCGAATCCATTTTCTTTGCATACTTCGTAAATTATTTTTTCATTTTCTCTAGTAATTGCTAAAATCAAATTTAACCCTCCTTTGCAACAAAAAAGACTTTGAACTTACAAAGTCTTTTTTATATGTTATTCAAATTTTATTATTTCTTCTGCTGATGCATATATGTCTAATCTATTTTCTATGTTTACTCTATTGACAATCCAATTTCTCATAGTACATTGATCAATAAATTCTTGCATTCTATTTTTTCCAAACATTTCTTTTAATGTTATTACTACACCAAATTTTAATCCCCTATCTCTTTCTAATCTTTCTTTATTAGTTAATTTTATTCCCCATAAATTAGAATTAAAACTTTTTCTTGGTACCTTTGTATCTTTTATTTCATCTACTACAATTTTAACATTATCCCATTTTCTATATAGCTCTCGAGCAGTTGCTTCATTGGTTGCTCTATCTAATTCCCCGCCTTGAGTATTTCTATTAATTGATCTTATATCTTTCACACCCATTCTGCCAAATTGTAAATCTAATTCCGTATTGGTATAATCAACTCCTTGACTTCTAGTACATTTAGGAAAATAACATAAAACAGCCTTAGCATAAAATGGAAATTTTTCATTTACCACTGGTACAGGCAAATTGTATGTATATGTATAATACGAATTTGCATTTCCTTCTATATAAAATTTAATTTCATCTTTTTGACCTAACATTACCTCTGATATCTTTGTTGGAACTACTCCATATCCTAAATATTCTTCATCTTTGTTGGTTTTATTCCAGCCTACTGCGGAATCAATTATTAAAGCTTTAGCAATTTCTCTAGATAAATTCATTTTATCTATCAGGTAACTCAATTTTCTAGAAATCCAAGGTGCAGCAAATGATGTTCCTCGTTGAATATCTAGTCCAGTAGGAGTACATACATTTATATATTCATTTGTATCTCCGCCAAAAGCACAAACATCTGGTTTAACAAAAAAAGATAATACCTTTCCTTTTCTAGCATATGATGCTTTGTCTCCATTTTTATCTACAGCATTGACAACTAATGAATTTATAGAATCAGCAGGAGCACCTATTCTCACTATTTCTTTTGAATTTTTTTTATTAGTTCCAGCTACAACAAATATAACATTATTTTCATACTGTATTTCATCTAAAGCTGCTGCTTCTGGTGATATATAATTTTGACTTATTTCAAATTTTGAGCCCAATGAAATATTCCATACATGAATATCTTTATTTTCTTTTACGATTCTTTTTATTTGATTAATTATGTCATATGAATTATTAACTCCTGCTTTTGCGACTCCAAAGTGTCTTACTTTAAAAAGACCACATTCATCATCCCATTTTGTATTTGTTCTAGCTCCATCTACAATTATTGAAGATACTTCCGTTCCATGGACATAATCTTCAGCTTCTCTCGGCATATCTTTATTTAAGCAATCTGTATAATCAACCCATTTGCTGAAATATACATTTTCATCAAATAATGTATCTATAACACCAATAGTTGGTTCACTCGTTGGTAATGGCATATCTAAAAAATTTATGTTTGTGTCTATTTTATTTTCTGTTTCTTGATAGTATGTTGCAAAATCTGTCATAGCCATAGAAACTAAATATGAAGCATTTTGTCTAATTTTAAATAATATTGATGAATTATTAACATATATTGTATCATTTGAAAACACTTCATATTCTGTATTCTTCAAACCAATTCTATTCATTAGTTCTACTATATTAATTCCTGTATCAAAAATGGTTATATAAGATTTTACTTCATCAATAATATCTCCATTTTCATATACATCAAACTTTTCAATATCTATCAAATCTGTTACATACTTTTTAAATGCACTTTTAACCATATTATGCTTTTTTAATAAAGTTTCTTTTTTGTCTATTAAACTAAAATTTTCCGAATTTATAACGCCATCAAAGCCATTATTTATAATATCTATTAGTATATTTATTCTTTCTATGCTTTTATTTAAAGTCTTTTTATCAATATAATATGTAATTATATGCTTTTTATTCTTAATGTCAGAAAACCTTACTCCTCTAACATAATTATTTGATGGTTCACTTCCAATAGAGAAAAATCCTTTTAGTCTTGATGACTTTGGAATCACTCTATTGTAATATACACTAACTAATGCTCCTGGTATTATAGTTTTATCTTTCCAAAATTCATTTAATCTCTCTAAATCTTTTTTCAACTTAATCAAATCATCAGATTTTACCTCTTTTGACTTAGCTATTGAATAATTTATTGGTCCTTTGTATTTTGATGATTCTAATCTTCCTTTTAATTCTAATAAATCATTCATTGTTTATCCCCCTTGATACACTACTTTTTGAAATTCCCGTTAATTTTTCAATTTCTCTAACAGAAAAACCTTGCTCTTGAAGTTTTTTCAGATCATTTGTTAATTTTTCATTTGTTATAGTTTCATAAATTTTTGACAGATATCCATATTCCATAGTCATATCACTAAAAGCTATTGAACTCCTTATTATATTTTTAAGATCTCCTGGATATGGTAATGTTTCTACCAAACTATAAATTTTATTAAGTATTTTATATTCAGGTTTAACATTTGAATATTTTTTAAGTTCAGAAGTAATTATTGTATCCGCTATTTCCTCTAAATCTTCTTTACTATATCTATTAAAATCAACAATATAATCAAATCGTCTTAATAATGCTTTATCAAACTGTTTATATAAATTTGTAGTTGCAATCAATAATATTTTTTCATTTAAATTATCAAATTCTTTTAATAAAGTAGATGTTACCCTTCCCATTTCTCTTAAATCATTAGAATTAATCCTATCTAATGAAATAGCATCAATTTCATCAAATAAAATAATTACTTTATCTGGTTGTTTTAGACAATTTATATCATCAAAAACTTGAATCAAATTTTTAGAAGTCTGACCAAGTTTACTATCTACTATTCTATCAAATTGCACTGAATATAATTCTCTATCTAAAATTCTTGCAATTTGTTTGGCTGCTTCTGTCTTTCCTGTTCCAGAGTCTCCAACAAATAAAAATTTATTTACATTAGATTTTTTATTAACAGCATTTAATATTCCCATTATATCTATTTCTATAGGTTTTGGTACTTTAAATGTATTTGATGGATTATTCATCTTTACAAAAAATTCTGAATAATCATCAACGAATTGAGGACTAAAAGTATTGGCATTTGATAATAGTGCCATTATATATCTTGCCAACTCTTCATCCCCACTATTTTGAAAATCTGTTGCAATTTCATAAGCTTCATTTCTAAATTCTTTATCATTTCCATCTATGTGATATTTTATTAAATTAATTACATTCTTCTTTTTCATATCAATCAATCCTTTCTACTTTTAGTAGTATATCATTATGGGACAAATTATGCAATAGTTGGGACAATATTTTATAAATTTATAATTTACACCTCATTTCCCCAACAATCCCAACCATCTACTGTTTGTCTTGCAAATAATTCTATTCTAGGCATATCTCCTACAAGTTCAACTATTTTATCTCTTACTATTGCTGGTTTTTTGCTATGTTCTTCTATATGAGTGTCAATTATTTGTGATACTTTATTTGATTTTCTTTTTATAGTTCCTTTTGTTCCAATTAAGCAGATTTCTGAATTTGCCCTAGTCCAATGTCCTAATCCGAAAAACCATGTATCACTTATTTTATTTCTTTTTACCCAATTAAATCCACAAGTTTTGTACTTAAATCCCCATTCTTTCATAACTTTTAGTCCATCTAATAAGCAGGGAAAAGTTACCCATAAGAAAAGGACACAATCTTTTTCCGATATATTCTTGATTGTATCCTTCATATTAACTATTTCTTCAACTTTCATTGTCTTATAATGTTTTTCTGCTGTTCCCATTCCATCTCTCCATGTATTATAATGCCATGGAGGATCTGCATAAATTATATTATATTTATTTTCCGTATTATTTATATCTATTACCAATTAAACCTCCTTGTTTCCAAATAAATATTCTCTAGGATTTATAAAATCTCCATTTTTCGATTTTCTAATTTCAAAATGCAAATGTGAGCCTGTGCTATATCCAGGATTAGGATCACGATTAGGATCTCCTCCTTGAATTCCAACAACAGTCCCTTGCTGTATTTCTTGTCCTTCTATCACATCAATCCTAGCCAAATGTGCATAGAAGGTATAATAAATTGTTCCATTCTCAGTACTATGTTTTATTTCTACACAATTTCCATAGCCTTGTTGTACTCTCGCAAATACAATAGTTCCTTTTTCAACTGCTGTAATATTTGAGTGCCAAGCTCCTGCTAAGTCTATTCCTGTATGAAAACTCTGCTTTCCAGTTACAGGATGAATTCTTGTTCCAAATTCACTTGTTACAGTTGCATTTTGAACAGGCATAGGAAATGTTCCATTATATTCTAAATCTTCAATAGTTACAGTAGGAGCATAAGTGTCGTGCATTTCAACTAATGAATAATAAGAACTATCTGTAGCTTGTCCATCATCTTCAAATCCAAAGAAACTTTTTATTTTATCTATTGTTGATGTTAAAGCAAATAGTGGTATCATTATTATAAATGTAAATACCACTATCCCTATAATTATTCCTATAATTAATCTTTGTCTTTTTTCTTCATCTGTTATTTGACTTATTACTATCTTTGCGATTAATTTTGCTGTAGCAGGATCTAAAGCCATTACCTACCACCACCTTTACCAAAATACTCAAACTCAATAGGAAATATATCAAACCTAACAAATATTCTGTTTGAGCCTATGATAAATAAAGCCAAACCTCTTTTCTTTTTATATAAAAACTCTGATTGTCCCTCACTTAACTTAAATAGCTCCGTTGTTTCTTCTAAATTCACTCCATCAGTTCCCATCAATATTTTATATGTAGCCATATCAAGTATAGCTTGTCCATACATTTTTATTGAATCATCAAGAAAATCTACAATAGAATGTGAAATTATAACTAAACTTCCTTCATATTTTCTACATCTTTTTGCTACATTTCTTAAAAATATTGTTGTTTCAGGAACTCTAGAATCAATTAACAAATAAGCTTCATCACAAACTAGCATCGTTTTTTCTTCTTTATCTCTACTCATTATCTCCCAACAATAAGTTAGAATATTAAAATATTGAGCTCTTTTTACTTTGTCATCTGCATTTTGTAAATTAAAGGTATCAAAACATACGATTTTTGCATTATCATCTATTGAAGTATAACCATTAAATAAGCCTTTTTCAGCACCAATGCTAATACCTCTTAATAGACTTCTTAATGTTTCATATATTTTTTGTTTTTCCTCATCAATTTCATTACTTGCTTTCTCTCTTAAAAGATTATATAAATCTGTCATAATAGGAAATTTATTATTTGGTATTCCTGAAATATCTGTATCCCAATCAATATTAAATCTGTTATATAATTCTTCTAATACTTCCTCTAATCGAGCTATATGTATTGAATCAAGTTCAGGATATAACAATTTAAAAAATGTTCTTAATGTTTGAAAATGTAGAGCCATTGCTCCCATTCCTTTACTTTTATATTCAACTTCATCTGCTTCTTCATCATCTAAAGGAACTTTTTTAATTTGTAATGGATTTATTATTCCACCTTTACCACTCCCTACATCTATCCATTTTTCTCCTAGTTTCTCAACCATTTCTTTTTCTTCTCTTTCAGGATCTATCAAAATTACTTTCGTATTAGTCATATATTCATTTAATATTAAGTGCTTAGCAACTGTAGATTTTCCAACTCCTGCTGTACCCATAATTACAAAGTTTGAGTTTGTTCTATCTCCTCCTCTTTTCCAAGGATCAAGTATTACAATTCCTCCCTTTGTATCTCTAGCAAAATAATATTTATTTCCATCATTAAATCCTGAACTTGAAAAAGGTAATCCACCAATCCATGTACTCTCTAGCATATTTCTATCTGCAATACTTTTTACAACTGGATCTGTAATAGAAAAAGGCGACATTAACTTCAATGAGTTTTTACTCAAATTCGTTAATAATCGCCCTTTCATTTGCATTGATGTAAGCCTTGTCAAAACTGCCTTAGATCTTTGTTTTAACTCTTCTTCATCTTCTGCAATTACCATTATTGCTATTGTTACATATACTACTGTTTCTCCGTTTAAATCTACCTTTTCAATTAAATTTCTTGCATCTTGTATTTCTCTTTCTGTTCTTTGTCTTAATATTTCATCTGTTATTCCTTCATATTGTGATTCATTTTGTTTTATTCCCCTACTTATGTTTTGCATTAATGTATCTTTTTCTGTTGGAGAAATATTTAAGCAACATACTGTATTAGGTATATTTGCAATACTTTCAAGCCATCCTATTCTTACTTTTTGAGGATATTTTGTTATTACATATACTCTTCCTAAATAATCGCCCACTCTTATATAGTTTTTCTTATATTCTATTCCACCTATTGGACTTAAAATATTAAGTAATGTTTTATTTTCCATTATTCCATCAATTTCTTTTTTCTTCAAATAAACTATCCCTCCTTATTTGCAACAAAAAAAGACTATCATTACTGATAATCTTTTAATATAGCCTAACTATTAAATTTGTTTTTTTTAATTGTGTGTGTTATAATTGTTATGTTCAATGAAATATGTGACCCCCTTATAGTACTATCATTACTGGGTTGCACCATTTCATTGAACCATATTAATCGTATGTAAGAGATATGTGATAGGTATCTCTTTTATTCTATAACTTGTAAGTTATCGTTATTCTTCAAATAATACCTTTTGCATTCCATAAGGATTATTTAAAAAATCTTTATATATTTTATAAATTTCTGTATCTTCATATTTGATTTCTTTCATATTATTATTCATATCAATTATTTTTCCATATTTATACGATAGTAATATTGGAGAATGTGTTGCTATTAAAAATTGTGAGCCATTTTTAGCTAATTCGTGTATATAACAAAGCAAAGTCATTTGTCTTTGTGGAGATAAAGCTGCCTCTGGCTCATCCAAAATGTATAAACCATTATCCCAAAATCTATGTTCAACCAGTTTCAAAAAAGATTCTCCGTGTGAACAAGAATGCAAATCTTCTCCTCCATAAGTTGTATAGATCAAATCACTATTATTACTAATATCCGTTGCAACATTATAAAAAGATTCTGCTCTTAAAAAAAATTTTGTTTTAGGTACTCCAAACTTGCTAATTGTTACATATTTATATAATTCTGAATAATCATCATAGTTCGAAAATTGCATATTATTACTACCGCCTTCTGGATTTAATCCTAAAGCAATAGCAATAGCTTCTATAAGTGTAGATTTTCCAACTCCGTTTTCTCCATAAAATAATGTAACAGAATTATCTATTTTTAATTCATCAAAATTACTTAAACATTTTATATTAAAAGGATATTTACTATTATCTACATTCCCCTTATTTAATCTTACTCTATTTACAAATAAATTTTCCATTCAACCTCACTCGCAAATTACTATTTCTAGCTTAGATTATATCACTTTATATTTTATTATACAATCATTTAAGCATTACAACTTTATCTTCAATATCAGAATCTTCTCTATATGCATAATTCATATTTAAAAAACTATTACATAATTGTATTAATGAAGCTTCATCTAATATCTCTGTTTTTATATCGCATCTTTCAAACTTATTACTTAATTCCATACACCTCTTTAATAAGTCTTTCTCACAATTATCAGTTCTTTTAGAATTAATCATTATAAAACTTTGCCTTTCAACTATTTCTCCATTTAAAGACATTCTTTGAACTTCTTTCAAGTGTGTTTTTAATAATCTTTTTTGAATTGCATTATCGGTTGTACCTATTATCTCTGACAAATATTCTTGCAACGGAGAAATATCAACTGCTCTTGCAATATTAAAATATTTGATATCTTCTTGTTCTGAAGATAGTTCAGCTGATAAATCATTTATTAAATTTTCTTTTTCTTTATCTGTTAAAAGTTGTGTATTTATTGAATATATTTTTATTCCTGTAATTACATTTCCATCTCGTGTATAAATATAATTATTTCTAATATCTAATATGCCAACTTCTTCATTACAAGTTTTTTCTTTATCCTTTTTCTTAAATAGACTAAACAATATCATCCCTCCATTTATTGTAATATTTATATCTATATTGTTTTTGAATTTTACTAAACTCAATCATGTATTTTATCTGACTTACAACACATAAGTTATTATCATCTTTTGTAGTTGCTATTATTGTTCCTGCTACTCCTATGAATTCAATTACAACTGGTAGCAAAAAATTATCTTTTAATTTATAAACTATGAAACTAATCGGTAGTAAAGCAACTAAAACTATTACTGTAGATATAAGTTCTTTTATTCCATAACCTTTAAAAAATTCTAATCTAGTTTTCACATTAGTTGGTATATATAGCTTATATTCATTATTTTCATCCATTAAAAATCTCGACCTCCTCCACCGTGTGGAATACCACTACTTCCTGAATATCCATAATAATTTTGAACTAATGTTAAAATTACAAATATTAATTCTGCAATAATTCCAAAAACTATGGTGTTCTTTATTTTCTTTTTATATGTCCCTTGAGCATCTTCATCATATATCATCTTTGTTAAACAAAATATCACTCGGAATGTAACTCCAAGTGGTATTATCACAACTCTCAATAAACTTATTATTTCATTTAGTATTTCCATACTTATCCTTTCTTTAATTGACTAAACTTTCTTTTTATTTGACTAGACAATTCCATTGTCTTACTTGTAGTAACTATTACATTACTAATACCTCCTGTTCCTCCACCAAGCATAAACTCTTGTATGAATTTAGGAGTTTTTATCGCCATTATAATTGCTGCAATACCAAATAACATTTTTACATTTAGAATTAATATTATTGCTATCTTGCATAATATAATTTGCACTAAAACTGTTAGCACACTTTTAAATAATTTCTCTGAATAGGATTTAAAAACTCCTCCATCAGGATTTACTAGCCCAACACAAGCTAAAGGAAATCCTAATTTTAATACAAACATTTCTAAACTTCTCATAAGAAATTGTATGTATAAAACAAATAACAATATCATTGCTATTAGAGCTACTATTGCTGTAAATAACCCTGTTGTTGCTATATTTGCAATAGCTGTTGTTAAAGATACATTATCAGTAAAGTTCATCGCAGTCAGTATTGAATTTCCAAATGAAGTAGCAACTTGAATAACCCAGTCATATAGTACGGAAAAACTTACTGCCACTACTATTGCTCTTATAAAATAAACAATGTATGTAAGTGGTGGAGTATCTGATTCTCCATCAGTCCACATTACATACATATCAAAACCTTTTTTCAAAAATTTTAACACTATCAAAGAAATTGATAAGCTTAAAATTAGTGCTTTTAAATTAGAAAAACTTATTACATTACTTCCAAAGTTTGTAGTTAAATAGTTTTCCGAATTAAAACACATATCAATTAAGCCATTAAAAGCTGAATTTATAACATTATCTGCTCCACCAATTATACTGGTTATTAGTCCAGTTAAAATTGATTCCAAAAAATGTACCTCCCTTTATCTATAATATCCTATGATTAAGTTAATTAATCCACTTGCAACGACTACACCTACACAACAAATTATTGCTATTTTTATTCTATTGTCCCATCTCTTTCCGTCCATATCATCACTAGATGATTTTCTTAATAAATAGTATCCCACTAATAAAATTGTTAATGTTGGAGCTAAAATTAATAACCAATTAGTTAAATCTGTTATTAAATTTTGTGTACCTGTTGCAATTTTGCTGTCTTGCACTCCTGCAAAACAAGTACTTGTGCAACATAAAAGACTTGTTATAACAAGTCCTGCTTTTCCTATTTTTCTTGTATATTTTTTTATTTTTTCTGTTATCTTTTCTCTCATACATAAATTCTCCTATCTATATAAATTCCATATTCCCCATAGTTTTATATCTTCAATTTCTTTTTGTTCTCTTGCTTGTTCTCGTTTTAATCTTAGTTGCCTATTTTCTTCTTGATTTCCCATTCCAAACAATTTATTAAATCTCCACTTAGAAATATCAGGCAATTTTGTTATTATAGGATATAATCCTGCTTGAATGACTAAAACATAAGGTCTTTCTATTCTTAAAATTTCATCTTCTGTCAGTAATGCTCTGCTTATTAAGTTCATTGATTCTGAATTACTACCACTTTGATATTTTGTATAGCTACTAGATCTGCTATAACTAGAAGTAGTATAAGTTCCTAATTTTTTTGAAATTATACTTGCTGTTTCATTACTTGCTGTTTTTAAATATATCCAAGTTTGGCAGTTATCTCTAATATTTTCTGCGACTTCTTTTCCATACTTGTTATCCAGTTGTGAAAAAGATTGAAGAAATAAATTAAATCTTATTTTTCTCCCTCCTGCAACAGTAAGCATATTGCTAAAAGCAGGTATTGTTGTAAAATTTCCAAACTCATCTAATATGTAATTTACTCTTGTTTTTAATTCTCCTCCTCGTTCATCGGCACTTTCTACAAGTGATACATAATTTTGATAAATAAATAAACTTGCTAAAGAATAATAAGTCGTTTTTTCATCAGGAAGAATAATATAAGTAACTGTTTTTTCTTCTCCTGCTTGTTTTAAACTAAAATCACTTTTGCAAGTCATTCCGTATATGCTTTTACTTGTAAATAATCTTAATGTTGTTAAAGCAGATGTAAAAAAAGAGCCTCTAGTTTTTTCAGGTGCAATCCTTGCAATATTAAATATTGTACTTGAAGGATGATCAGGTGGTAAATTTTCAATATATTTATTTATCGGCATTGTCTGTCCAACTGTTCTACACATTTCTGAAATAAAAGAATACACATTTGTTAAATTTTGATATTCAGAATGCTCTTTATTGTCAAAAACAACACTCATTATTGCTCCTGCAATAACTGACATCTCTCCATCTCTCCATATTTTTTCCATTTTTGTATCTTCATTTCCTACTAAACTTTGAGTAATATCCCAAGTGTACTCTTCAGCTTTTCTAAAATCTCCGTTATTTACTGCATCTATAACAGGTTGTAAAAAATTATATCTTGTACTTTTTGTTGGATTTTTAAAATCTAAGGTTATTATTTTATAACCTTGTTTTTTCAAAAACTCTGAAGTGTAATGATAAATTTCAGCTTTAGGATCTGAAATAATCATACTCTCTCCTGCTAATCCTAAGTTTCCAACTGTCTGTAATACTATACTTCTTGTTTTACCACTTCTTGTAGCTCCTACAACTAAACTATGAATATTATCATCAATGTAATAAATCCTTTCTTGCTTTTTGTCCTTTTCATATCCTACAATAATTCCACCTGAATTGAATTCCTCTGTATTTTCCTTTGATAGTGAATTACATTTAAAAAATTTTTTAAATTCTTTTTTACTCAGCCATCTTGCCGTTCCATGTTGCCCTTGTCCCATAACTTCTGGAGTCTTTAATTTATCTGTTATATTTACTATTCCACTTTCAAAAACATTTTTACTTCCAAATCCGAAAAGAATTATAATTGTTGTTTCAATTAGCATATAGATAAGAAAAAATAGTAGTAAAATCTGTTTATTTACTACTATTTGTGAAAATTCCATATTAGAAAGTTTCAAATGAATTATCGTACTCAAAACAATACTAACAGAAATATTTAATATAGATAAAAAAGCTATTATTCCGATTTTTCTTTTTCTCATTCTAATTCTTCTCCTTCTTCCATTTGATTTTCTTGTTCTAATTGAAATTTTTTAGTATATTCTTCTATTTGCTCTTTGGTTAAATCTTTAAAATCCTGATTTTTCTTATCATTACCTGTAACAATAAAAGTTCCCCTTATATTTAAACCATCAAGAGTTCTGTTTATTGGTAGTAATTTTTTATAAGCTTCTTCATCAAAAATTATTAAAACATCTTTATATTTAATAACATCTATATATTCATTACCTACAATTTTTCTTAATGTTTCAAGTCTGTTTGGAATTCTTTTTAATTCAGGATTTTTTTCATTTTCTATTATAAGAACATACATATTTTGCTTTTCAATTACTACCACCTCCTACATTTCCATATCTTCTAATTCTTCTAAGCTATAATGCATTTCCATTGCATATTGTTTTTTAGCACTTTCATTTAATTCATAATGATGTGTAATATCTTTTTCATGTTCTTTTCTTTGAAACTGTTTGATTAATTCAGCCAAAGATAAAGACATACTCCTATATTGAGTATGCCTTTCGTATTTTTTTACACCTTTAATTCTTGCTTTATATTTTTTTTTAAAATATGCTTCCATATTTTCTTTTAAATACTTTTCATTATGCAATTTTCTATCTCTGCATTTATAACCTTCTGAAGTTGTATATGTAATATTTTTTCTTTCTTTAATCCATGTAACTTTATATCCCATTTCGTTCATCACTTTAAAAAATTCAAATTTATTATTTGATTTTTCCATAGCAATATCAATACTTTTTTCTAACTTTTCTTTCCAACTAATCCCCTTTTGTTTTGCTTTATATTCATTAATTCTTATATCATCTACACTTGATTTTTCTCTTGTTATAGATAATCCTTGCTTAATGCATAATTTATTAGAATATGCTTTTAAGCTTTCTAAATCTTTATTAGAAAATTGTATCTTTTTACCTGTTTCAAAATTTACTGTATTCACAACAAAGTGTGAATGTATATGTTCCTTATCTTGATGAGTTGCTACAACAACTTGATAACCTTTAAAATATTTTTCTGCTATTTTCATTGCTATTTCGTGTGCTGTTTCATAACTCAACTCATCATTTGGACTAAATGCTTGAACAAAATGTAATTTTTCTCTACCTTTTGTTTTACCATACATATTTTTTATAGCCATCATTTCTTCATAAGCATTTTCTACCATGCAATCTTTTCCTGAAATAAACTTGTTATTAGTTTTCTCTTCTTTGCAAATATAATTTAAAGTTTTCTTTAATCCGACCTTGTTATTAATGAATTTAATGATTGCCATATTTTACTTAACTCCTTTTTTACTCCTCCCAATTCAACACAAGTTATAACTCTTCCATTTGCTAGTTTTGTTAATTGATTTACATTATTTCCTAGCTTTCTTAATTGAATTACTAATTTATCAAGATCATTGATAACTACAATTTCTTTTTTAGTAGCACTTTTAATTAGATACTCTGAAATTGTTGTATTAGCTTTTACACTATTGTTTATAATCATTGTTTTTTCTTCAGGAGTTAATCTAATTTCAATTCTTTCAGTTTTTTTCAATTACTCTCCTCTCCACCTAAAAATTTTATGAAGGGTTTGGGGACACCTCCCCTTAAATAAGAAAAGTTATACTTTTCGTTCTATTTGTACTTACAAATAGGAATCTTGCTTAACTTATCGCTTCGCTACTAAAGTATTCATCTAATAATTTGATTACTAAATCAGAAAATTCTTTATCGTTTTTAAATCTATCTTTGTAGATTTTCATTGCTCTTTTTTCTATTTTTCCTGTAAACTTTTCTACTTTAATTTTTTCGTTTTTGATAATTTTAAGCATAATTTCATAACTAATATTATTTTTCTTTAATCTAATTTTCTGTGCTTGTGCAACAGTTATTTTTATTTGTTCATCTTCAATAACTTGATTAACAATTTCCTGTTCTTCTATATTTAAGTATGATATTTCTACTCCTGCTTTTATAGGTATTTGCTCTTTATTTACTTTTTCTTGTAAAGGTTTAATTAGTTCCGTTAGTCTTATATAGTTATAAATTTGTGATTTTCCTTCTTCATTCCACTCGGTGGAATTATCGTTAAATTCGTTTATATTACTGCTTTTTTGTCTATTTTTTATAATATTATTTCTTTGCTTATAAGCATAGCCTTTTTCAACAGGTAGTATTTTTTCTCTATTGTTTAGATTTGTGTCTAACATTATTAATGTTGCTTTTTCATCATCACAATCCACAATCTGAGATGGAATTGTGGAAAATCCTAGTTCTTTTGCACATTCTGTTCTATTATGTCCTGATATAATTTCGTATTTGTCATTTTCTATTTTTCTAACTATAATAGGTACTAGAATTCCATTTTCTTTCATGCTTTCTTTCATATCTTCTTTTTTATTTTCATCATACATTGAAAAAGGTTGCCCTTTTCTAAAAGCAACCAACTTACTTATTTCTATATTAGTTATATTTTTATTTTCTTCCCTTTCATTTTTTTCAGATATTTTATCAACTACAAATTTTGATCTTATTTCATCAATACTACTCAAATTTACATCTCCATTTCTTCTTCATATTCTAATTCTTTATTAAATTTTTCTATTTTATTTATTGATTCAAATAAATCTGTATCTCTATCTATTTCTATATATGGTATTTTATCTTTTAAATTGTTATATATAAAAAGAGAGCCATTTTTAGGATCTAGAACTACTGCATAATATGATACATTTTTATTTTTTAAATCTTGACTAGTTTCTTTCCATACAAACTCATCATCTTCAGTTATTCCTATTTTTGAAAAATAAATCATATTGTTTATTTTCTTTAATATTGTTGGATTTCTAAATATATTATCTTCAGGTAATTCAGAATAATTATTTACAATATAATTATATAAATAACTATCATCTGAAAAAGCTTTTAACATATCTAGTTTATTACTCTCTATGAATAATCTTATATTTTTCAATTCATCCCTCCTTTGTATAAAAAAGAGCTAGGTTTTACTCTAACCCTTAGCTTACACATTCTACTATTAAATTAACTCCATCTTTAAAGCCTTGCTTGTAATATTTTTCTAAACTAGCACAATATCTTTTTGAAATATCTTCAAGTGCATAATCAAGCATCTCTTCTATTTTATTTCTTAGTCTATCTTCTTTAACTTGCTCTATTAATTTTCTTAATTTATCTTCATTTCCATCTCGTTTAATTTCTAAAATTACATTTTTTTCTTCATCAGAAACATTCGCAAGTACTCTTTGCTCTCTGTCAAAAAAAATAGATTCTAATATTGTTTCTTCTCCCATATCTTATACCTCCTGTATAAGATTATACTATGGTGTTTTTATATATCCAAACCTTTTATTTTAAAATTCCATATCATTTTCTTCAGCCATTTCTTTATTCTCTAATTTATAATTTAGTTCTTTTATTTCATTTTTTAATTTAGTATTTTCTTCTACTAATAATGCTTTTTCTAATAAATTTATATCTTCATTTTTGAATTCTTTATCTATATTTTTAGTTTTATTCATACTTATATAACTTGTTTCTGTAACAATAACATGATCTAATAGTTCAATATTAAATGTTTTCAATAATTTATTAGTAATATTAGTTATATGTATATCTTCTTTACTAGGATGTAGAGAATTTGAAGGATGATTGTGTACTAAGATAACTCTATCACTCGTGCTCATCAATGCAGTTCTTATTATATTTTTTGTATCTACTAAAATTCCACAACTTGATCCAACACCTAAAAGACTTATCTTTCTGATATTGTTACTTTTATCTAAACCTATAAATATCAAATGCTCTTGAATTGCATCTTTTATTTCTTGAACTTCCTCTAAATCATAAATATCATTTGTATTGCTTACTTTTATATCCTTTATAATTTCCTTTTTGGGTTTTTTATCTATTTCTAATTCTATACTCATTATTCCTCCAAATTAAAATTCCATATCATCTTCCTCAATTTTTTCTATTTCACTAACTTCAATACTTCTATCTTTCAAATCTTGTTTTATTTCTTCTATTTGTTCTTCACTAACAGATTTAAAACCTGCATTTTCAAAGTCATCTCCTACAACAAAACAATTTCCTACAATATAATCATATCCAAAATCGAGATTAGGTTTTTGATTAAGAATCTTCCCTTCTTCATTACAAACTAATAATAAATCTTCTTTATAAGGTACTACTTCAATTAATCCTCCAACTAACTTTTGCTTAGCTTCTAATGTGTCATCTATTTTCATTACTATTGGATCTTTTCCTACTTGTTTGTATATAACTTTTAACTTTTTCTCTGTTTCTTCTTCCATATCATACATTTCTATTATTTCTTGTAGTGAATATTTATTTAAATCTATACTTTCACTTTTATCTATATAACCGTCATCTAATAATTCAACATATCCACTCATTTCAGCATCTCTACCATAACTTCCAAAGTCAAAATATCCTTCAATTCCATGTTGTTTTAATACATCTAATAAACCTGTATCTTCAGCAAATCTATATCCATATTTTTCTTCTGCTGACATAGTCCAACTATCTATTTGATAAGAATAATAAGGTAGCTCATCTTCTTGAATAATTATATTCATTAATTCTTCAATGCTTAAATCTCCTTCTGAATTTGCATATCCTTCTATTGCTTCCATATTATAGATATTTTCTGATACTTTTGCTAATAAATTAAGCATCTTTATGCTTTCATATTCATTAACTTTACATGGTAAATCTGTTTCAAAATCATTTATCATATATTCTTCGTATTCATCATTAAGTCCAACTACTTCTTTTAAGAATTCATCAATTTCTTCTTTTTCTTTTGGTAATTCTAGCCATCCTCCTTTTAATTCTCCTTCATTATATTTTTCTAAATTACCAACCCATATATTAAGCATATTTTCTCTCCTTCCTTATACCAAAAAGAGCTAGTAATTTTATGTTTTACTAACTCTCCTCTTATATTTTTACTAAAACTTCCTTCATTAGAATTTCATCAACTAAACCATCAATCATTTGTTGATATTTCGCTATAACATACATTTCACTTGTTTTAGGTTCTTTATATTCTGTTTTTATTTCATTTTCTAATTTTTCTTTTAATTTTAAAATATATTGTTCTCTTTCATATATTTTCACATTTAATTCGCCTGTTAATTCTAATTCTTGTTTTCTGTATGGATAATTTTTCTCCATATTACTTAAAATCATCTGCCCATATTTTCCAAAAATCATTGTTTTCTACCTTCTTTCATTTATATTGTACTTTACCAATATCAGGTTTTCCAAACCCAAAAAGAAAAGAGATACAAAGTTTTTCTCTGCATCTCTACAAATATTTCATTATACATATTATAACACCTATTTTTAGCTTTTCAAGGTGGTCTTTTTTTGGTACTCTTTTTTGTGTGTACTTTTTTTGTTACTATTTTAGTTAAACTTTTTTATTTTAGTAATTCATTTAAGTTAGTTATTATTGTCCTTCTAATATCTTCACTTGTTAATCTTTCAAATATATAATTTTCTTTTCCATTTTCTACTTCTTTTATTTTATTTCTTATTTTATCTTTCTTTAACCAACACTCACTTAAATCAGCCATTTCTTTTTTTAATTCTTTGTTCTCTTTCAATAATTTTCCTCTATCACTATTCATAAATTCAAAAATTTCTTGATCTTTATATTGTATTTCTAATTTCAATTCATCAGTTTCATCTTCTAAAGTTTCTAATCTTTGAAATTCTTTAACTAATGTTGCTGTTGGAATATTCAAATCTAATATAGACTTTAACATATTTTCTAATTCAATTATTTTTTCATCTTTCTCTTTTAGTTGATATTCAAGTTGTTTAGTATATTCATCAACTCTATCTTCATTTATTAAATAAGTTTTTTCTCTCTCAAATTTTATTCCATTTATTTCGCAACTTTTGTCCCAATTAGGATTTTCATATTGCTTACTTTCCTCATTAAAATTTATTCTATGTTGTAATAATAATATTCTTAATAAAAATTCTGTATCGCGATTTACTTCATCAAATGCTGTTTCTGTGGCTATATATACTAAATCCTTATACATATTTTTCAAAACATCTATACTAAGATTTTCTATTGGTTGTTCCTTATAATTATTGTAATTTTTCTTAAAATCATCCCAAAGCATATTATTAGACTCCTTCCTTATTTAATATTTTTCTCATAATACTCAAAGATATCATCAATTTTTTTACCACCGAATGATCTTTTATAGTCTTCTTGTTCATTTTCTTTCCACCATTCAAATTTTTCTTTAATTTTATTTCTTATCTCTGTAGTATCAATATCAGAATTCTTTTCTATTGCAAATAAAACTTTTATAATATCTCCTCCACAAATAAAAAAATCAAAATTTCTTACTTCATCATTACCATATTTTCCTGTGATTCCTTCTATTTTCTTATCATAAGAAATATATAAATAATCATCTTTAAATAAATGATTTTCTTTTATATATGTATAATATAAATCTTTTACTCCTGATGTTCTTAGATATCCAGTCAAATACCATATTGTTCTACTTCTAATTTTAATATAATCTTTTGGTAAATCTATTTCTTTTATTTTAGTAATATATTTTCCTTCCGAATACAAAAATTCATTTTCTTGATCTTCTAACTTCCATGTTTTTCTATCTAACCTTCCTCTTGTATACCAATTAGACATTATTTTTTTATTAATTATTTCTTCACAATAATCAAATAAATATTTAAACTGTTTTCCATCGTTTCTGTCAATCCATTCTATATTTTCTTTTTCTCCTCCTACTCTGCAATAATCATCTCCTCCATCTATATAACAAGATCCACATTTACACATTTGAAAATCATGTCTATATTTACTTTGTAATATATCTCCACATTTTCTACATCTGATTCTTTCTCCCATTTATATCCTCCATCTATATTTTTAACATATCCATTGATTCAAAATAAATATAAGCTTCCTTAAATCCTAGTTTAAAAGCCTCTTTTAATTCAATCAAATTAATCTCTTCTTGTAACTTTAGTATTTCTATAATTGCATTTTCTTCTTCATCATTTAATTTAGTTTTCTCTCCATCTTCTAATAAAGTTACTACATTAGGATATTTATTTTTGATTTCACAAATAGCCTTCTCTATTTCTTTATATTCATTTCTTAATCTTATTCTACCTACTCTTTGATTTTCAAAATAATCTGCGAAGTAATCAGACCACTCACATGTATATTGATTTAAAAGTTCTTCGTTCAAATTTTCCAACTTTTTTCCTCCCTTTCTTTATTTTCGATCATTATATAGTGAGCATATATCAGATTCCAAACCCTTTTTATAAAAAAATTTAAAAAATAACCTAGTACATAAAATTTGTACTAAGTTACCATCTACAGCTTGTAATTTGTGTTTTACTTATTCTTTAATATTTCTAAATAATTATCTGCTTATTCTCTTGTTTTAAAAATAATGATATTTTTATTCATTTTGTATTTTTCTAGCAATTCATATAATTGAACCATTTTCTTTAAGAGCATCCCATAAATCATCATCTTCAAATTCGTTATCTGGATCAAAATGTTTTAATAATATATCTAAATTTTTCCTTACAAAATCACATATTTTATCAAAATCTTCTTTTGAAAGCTTATTTTTCCCTATAATTACTCTTGGATTTTCTTCTAATGTAATGCTAAATGTATCTCTATATTTATTTTCAGTATTTGCAACACGAATTCTAGGTAAATCATTATGAACACGGACATTACTACTTTTAGACCTATTCTTTTCTGGATATATGTTAGTTTTTAATCCTGTTATACGTTCAGTAAGTGCTGTAGAATACCATCCCCAATTATCACAATCATCAAAAGTTGCTTCCTCAAAAGTACTGATATTTAATGGCGTTTTTCCAACTTTAATTTCATTCCAATAATCTCTTTTTGATATTTCTAAATCTCCTTTTACAATTCTACCTAATAAATCATATTCTGAATCTTCTTCAATTACTCCATTATATTTTTCTATGTCTTTTTCAAAGTATTCAAATGTAAACAATTCTTTATTTTTCCATTGATTGTTACTCATCTTATAGAAGGAAATTAAGGCATATTTATTTTCAAAATATTTTTCTCCATTAAATTTTCTTGGTAGCCATCGCACAACATATATTCTATCTGTATTGTCGTCTATATAACCTTCACCTTTTTCTAAATTATGCTTTAACTTTACAATATCTCCAATTTTAAATTTTTCACTTGCCTCTTCTTCTAAATCTTCTGGATATAATTCAATACTATGTTTTGTATCTGTCAAACTATTTTTATATCGATATTCATACATCATATATAAAATATTTCCTGCATAATTTAAATGATATACCTTATGTGTAGGTTCTAATTTATTATATTCTTCTTTATGATAAGCATCATAATCAATATCAAAGTTTTCTGCATATTCTAAATTATCTATTCCGTATTATATTAAAAATATAATCAACTTGTTTATTTTTTAAAATCTCTTCAAATGTTTTATTTTGATTTGCTTCTATATCTTTCATGGTTGTTTTTAAGTGTTTCAATCCCTCTTTTCTAGCTTGTTCAAAACTGCTATATACATTGGAATAGTAACTTGTATCAAATACAATATCACAATCTAATAAAGTAAATACGCTTACTTCTACTAAATATAATTTCATTTTTTTGTTTCTCCCTATTTTTTTAGTATGATAACAATATTAATCCATCAATATTATAATTCTTATATCTTTATTTTCTTTTAAATCTCTACTTTTGGCAATAATCTCTTTCATTGAATTTTCTACAGTATCATCTATATAAATTTCTTTTTCTGAAAGTGTTTCTATTATTTTTGTAAGTCCATCCCATTCTTCACTATTTATCTGTCCACTTTCTATTTTGCTATAATCAATATTTGAATCATTCGTTAAGATTTTATTTATAATTTGCTTTTTGTTTATCTTTGAACTAAAAATTGCAATTGGATTATTTATTTTTTGTAACACATTAGAAATGACATCCAATGCTACATCTTTTGTATAATCCTTTAAGTTTAATATAACCATTTCTTCTTTATCTGACTTTTTTATACTATCATCTATGTTTGAGATTTCCATTAAAATTTTGTTAACCTCACTAATTTCTTTTATTTTCATTATAATTTCTCTCCTTCTCTATATGCTTGTTTCTATTTTAATAACTTCCCATTTTCTATTAAATATCACTTTACAATAAGCATATTCATTAGAAAAATAATGTTTTTCTATTATTATTTGTAAATCTCCAAATTGATTTGGAGATTTTATTGGTGATTCTTTTTTTAATGCTTCTATTGTTTCTTCAATTGTCATATAACCATTTCTGTTTAATATATTTAACTTATCTTCTGAAAAATATATGCTATAAAAATAGACTGAATTAGGACTAGCAAAAGAGTCAAAGTCAAGCATTTCGTTATTATCTTTCATAAACTCTTCTACTGCTTTCTTTTCTTTCATGAAATCCACTTTATTTGATTGTTCTTTTTCTCTTTTTAGAAGATATTTATCAGAAGCAAGTTCAAATTCCGAATCTATAATCGCTATTTCAAAGGACATATCCATCATCAAATAAATTGTATCTTCTGTCATTCTTTTACGAATGTACACATCTGTATTTGGTGTATCTATATCTGTATATTTGTAAAAAACATGATATTTATCATATTGCTTTAAATCTTGGTTCAATAAAAATAGGTCTTGAATACATATATGTTGTTTATTATCTATTAATTTCGTAATCGTTTCTCTTTCTTCTATTGGTATTCTGCCTTTTGGATCATAATCATATTCTAATAACTTATTATCACAATATTCTTTATTTAATTCTAATCTAAATTTTAATACACTCTTTTCATTAAACCTACCACCTGTCAAAATAGTATCTATTTCAAATTTTCTGATTGCTTTTCTTTCTATAATTGCTGTGTCTAAATTTGAAAAACCTAAAGCCAAATATTCAAACTTCTTATTTTTCAATATATCTTGACTTATTTTTTGTATTACATAACTCATCTTATATACATCCCTTTCATATTTTTTTAATTATCTTTAAATCTAGTTAATAATAAGCATTAACTATTAAATAATCAGTCAAGGTCCTAGACGCCGAATCCTATTCTTCTTTTATTTTCTACAGTTTTAATTTTATCTACCACATTTTTTATGTCTTGTGGTATTATTGTATACAAATCATCACTATTGTTTTCTTTGATTCGCACAGCTTGTTCAAATTTTATTTTTTCTACTAGATTTCTGACTAAACGACCATTTCCAAAATTTTCTTTTTTTAATTTTACTTCGTTTTCAAAATACTGGGTTACAATTTCTTTACAACCTTTTTTTAATTTAAGAAAATCTTCTTTAAGTTGTTTTAAAAATATTTCATATAATTCTTCTACATTATAATCTGGAAAATCTATAAAAAATTGTATTCTGCTTTTGAAACCTGAATTTGCATTAATCAGTCTTTCCATTTCTTCTGGATAACCTGCTAATATAACACACAAATCTTCTCTATGATTTTCCATTTCTTTTATTAATGTTGCTATACATTCATAGCCATAGTCATTCCTTCGTCCATCTGAGCCTTGTATTAGTGAATATGCTTCATCTATAAACAATATCCCACCTATTGCTTGCTCAATAACCTTTTTTGTTTTTGCTGCTGTATGTCCTACATATTCACCAATTAAGTCTTCTCGACAAACTTCTACAAAAATTTTTTTAGTGCTTAATATTTCATTTTCTGCAAATATATCGCCGATTATTCTTGCTACAGTAGATTTTCCTGTACCAGGATTTCCACTCATACACATGTGTAGCATAGTTCTTCCTTGCCCGCCTCGCTTGCCATCTACTTCAATGTAGCTTAATATTTTCCTTATTTGTTCTTTTATATCATTTAATCCAATTAAAGAATTTAATTGGCATAATCCATGTTCGGATTTTTTATCTGTTTTAAGATTATCCCATTTAAACAATATATCGTCTAAATCAAAACAATCTGTATTTATTTCTTTTAATTCTCGTTTATTGGCTTTAATACAAGCTCTAATAAGTGTTTTATCCAATTCTATCATTGAATTTTTTGCAATAGATTCTATTATCCAATCTTCTAAATTTATTTTTAAACCATTTTGTTTTGCTACATTGTTTATATATTGTATCTTTTCTTCTTGCGTAGGTTCTATTATATTTAGCTCCCAATAAAAGTTTCTTTGTAACATTTCTAGTGTGTTATCTTTATCTCTCTTTGACATTAATTTTGAATCTTTTATTATAACAATAAATATACAAAATGGATTCTTCTTAATTATTGATTCTAACTTTCTATCAATCTTATTTTCATCATCTATAATATACAGTTTATTTTTCTCAAATTCAGTATTTTTTAAAGTATATAAATCAGTAATAATTGTTATTCTATTATCTTCTATTATGTTCTCTTTTATCAATATTTTATTAATTATCTCTACTTCTTTTTCATAATCTTTAGAATCGTTATCGCAGAACAGTATAATATTATTATTTCCTATATTTATCTTATTTTCTTTTTTTAGTCTAATATATTCTACATACTCTTTTAGTTTATTTCTAAAAAAAGTTACACCATAACACTTATCTAAACTTTTTAAAATATCTTCTGTAGTTTCTTCTTTCTTTATTATGCTATGTTTTTCTAAATTTTCCATTTTAATTCCAATTCCCTTCACAATTTTAAAAAATCCTATCTACATTATTAGTATATAGGATTTTTTATTCATTGTAAAACATATTGGTCATATTATGTATTTATACTACATTTAATTCTATTTAATATCTTTTTAGTATTTCTTCTAAATTATTTTTTAATTCTTCTCGAATTGATGTTGGTTCTAAAACTTCCACATAATTCAAATATTGCATAATCCACATTTTTAGTCCTTTAGGACAAACATATAATTTCACTTTAAAATGATTATCATCTATTTTTTGAATTTCTATATTGGTTCCGAATTTTTCTATTACAGCATCTAATATTAACATATCACATTTTAACTCTATTACTTCTCTCTCTCCACCAAACATATATACAGAACTTTGTACAAAATCTTTAATTGATTGATTAGTTTTAACACTTGGTATTTCAGTTGATTTAATATTTTTAATTCTATCTAATCTAAAATATGATAATTCATTAAATTTTTCGTTATATGCTATTAAGTAATAAAATTCATTTTCGCAAAGAATAGCATAGGGACTTACTCTTTTTGTTTTTTCTAATTTTAATTTTTTATTTATATCATATTTATAATATTCAAATTCAACTTTTGTTTTAGATTTTATACTATATGATAATACTTCTATATTATTTAATACATCTTTGTTTATTGTTTTTATATTTTTGCTGTATACTTCTATTTTTTCTGTTTTGTTAATGGTTTCTTGTTCATATATGCTTAATAAACCCTTTAATTTTTCTATTATTTCAACTGAAAATGCTTCTTCCATAAATTTTGAATAATGTAGTAAATCTATCATCATTTTTATTTCACTAAATTCAAAATCTTTTGTTCTTAAATAGTACCCCTGTCTATTTTCTTTAAATGTTTCTATATCTATATCTAATTTCTCTATTAGCACTCTTATGTTTCTTCTTACCGTTCTGTCTTCTATTTCTTCATCAAATTCTTCTTTTACATATTTTATAATATCTTTTACACTTAAAACATGATCTACATCTGAATACTTCTTTAGAACATCATAAATATAAATTATATTTCCTAAATTTGTATGTAGTTTATCTTTCATATATTATTCCTCTTTTATTGTAATTACTATATATTATAATTTTCTATTCTTCAAATACAGAATCAATCTTTTTACAGTACTCTTTATCTATACTTTCTAATCTATTTATTATCTTTTCTATTGATTGATTTATAAATTTCTCATTCGAAAAATTATATTTTTCTGTATATCTTACTTTTTCATCTTTTTCGTAATCATAAGCACTTATTCTATCTTCATTATCATTTATTCTATCTTTTGGCATTTTTCCTATATTAATTTCTTTCAATTTTTCTAATTCTTTATTATTAATATTCCCCTCAATATGTAATGCTATGCTTAATTCTACATTCTCAAAACCTAATATATTATTTTTTAGGCTAACTTCATAATGTATACCATTAAATAATCCATTTTTATTTTCATTTTTCCAAGTAATTCTACCGATTTGAATCAAAGTGTCATTATTTTTTTTATTGATTTCATATCGATTATCTTTATTAAATAAGTTTTCTATTTCTGTTACTATTTTTTGAACTAAAATTTTATTATTATTACTATATTGTTCTTCTATAGATGCTATTTCTTTACTATAATTGATATAAGTTTTTATAGCTATATTACTCAAATCAAATTCTTCTTCTTTCATATAATTTTTCATCATTCTTTCTAACTCCTCTAAATATTTATATTTATACATTTCTTTTTCGTTATAATCATGTTCATTTATTTTACATATTTGCATAAATAATTGACTGTATGTAAGTGGTATAAAATTTTCATCGCTAGGTTCTGACTTGTTATAATTTGGTTTTAAATAAATAAAAATCACATTAATTTTACCAGATGTTAATTCTTTTTCTGTTTCTTTCTTCTTTTTCATTATATACCTATAATAATTTCTTGTTTGTGTTCCGTTTTCCTTTGAATTTATTTTATTCTCTATTATAATCCAAGTATTTGAATATTTAATTAGCACATCTATTCTTTTATTATCATCAATGACTTTTTCTCTTTCTATACCAATAAATTTTTGTTCATTCACTGTATCTTTAAATTCTTTTATGTCATTACTCCATCCTATTTTAATATCTTCATTTTGAACATTACTTTTAGATATGTCTAATGAATTTATTAGAGAACAAATAGGCTTGTTTCCCATTCCATTTATTTCCGAATTAAATATAAATGCAAGCCAATCAGATATAAAATTTTCATCATAATGACTTTTATTCAAAATGTCAAGAACTGTAATTTCGGAACCTTTTATATCTATTTTTTTCAAATTTTCTATTAGTTCTTCTATACTTTTCATTTTTAACCTTCTTTCTATTATTATGCACATACTTTTTTGCTTATATATCTTTCAATTTTTCCCATATCTTAACCATCGCATAAGTATCTAATTTGCAATAAACTAAAAGTCCTTGCCTTATTTTTTCTTGTTCTTCTTTTGTTTTTTGGTCAAGTGATGCAAATACACTCATTGCCTCTCCACCATTATGTACTAACGGTAAATTATGATAATCCAGTTCTGGATCATCTGGAAATAATGCTGGTAAAACATATTTAATTGAATAAGAACCTTGCATCTCTTTACAATAATACATTCTATCTACAAAAGGAATCATTAAGTCTTTTATATTGTTATGTATTATTAATAAATCTTCTCTTAAATCTTCATATAATTCTGCTAGATTTTTTATTACCATTTTTTCAAATTGCATATTATATGCTAATACACAAGCATTTTCTGGAATATCATTTACTAACTTTTCAGCTAGTTTTCTTCTTGGATCAATTCCTGCCTCTGCTAAAAATTCTTTATGTTTGAGTTCTCCATTTTCATTTTCTATATAATGCAATGAATATTGAAAAGGTATTTGCATATATGGTCTTATTCCATCATATTTTGGAATTGGTTGTTGGAATGTTTCAAAATCCAAAAAGTATAATGGATAGTATAAATTTTTCATAAAAGCTCTAATTTTTTCTTTATCGATTACAGGCTCTTTATTTAATTCTTCAAATTCCACTTGTTGCTTAAACTTCCAATCTATATCTTGATTTAATAAATCTTTAAATGTATAAATACCTTTCTTATATAAATTAAGTTTTTGGTCTTTTCTCATCCTTCTAATTTTGAATACATTGTTTTCTGGTAGCTTTCTTGTACAATAATTCCAATACTCACAATTATATGGATTAAAACAATGTTTTCCAATATCTTGTATTGGCTCGCTTTCTTGTTCCATATATTTATTAATTTCATTGATTTTATCTTTGATTTCTTCTTGTTTTGAAAATGCAATTTCTGTTACATCTTCTATATTAAACAACTTGTCTAATTCAAGTTCTCCATTTCTTACATATTGATTGTTAATGTACACTATACTTGCTTCTTTTACTTTATATCCTAAGTTAAGAAGTATATATACTTGATATGAAATATCATCTAAATAGATATCATTTATTGAAGTAGAACTTTTTACTTCATATATTTCTATTCCATCTACATCATTTTTTAAAATATCTATACTACAAAAATTATTGTTATAATCAAAAGATGCTTCTGTAATAATATTAGGCTTTTTTTCTATATATTGTTTTGTTTGTTCTATCATTTTATATAAATCACTTTGATATTCAATATTGATATATTCCCCAAATAGTTTTCTTGCAAGTTCACCTACTTCTGTTCCATTCTCTAAAACTGATTCACTTGCTGTTTCTTCTGCACATTCTGGTTTGTATTTATTTAACCATAATATTTTATTACATTGTTTTGCTTTGCAGTATTTAGATTTAGACAAATGTACATTCTCCATATAATCCCTTTCTTTCATTTTATTTCTTTTATTTTATCAAACTTTATATATTCCGTCCACTATTTTGGTCATAAAATGTATCTATACTTTTAAAACCACATTTATTTTTCCTTTTGCATATTATTACATGTTCTCTATAATTATATTTTATTATTTTGGAATGTATTTATTTGAAAAAGATTTATTTATATTTTCAAATTTTAGATATTCATCTACAAATTACTATCTTGTATTTCGATTATATCATATTTTCAAATATTGAGTATACTTTTAGCTATTAAATTATTCAAAGTAGCAATTATTCCTATTTCAAAATAAATATCATTTATATAAGCTCTTACTGTCGACTTTGAAACATATAATTCATCTGCAATAATATCTTCAGTAATATTACCAAAAAACTTATATTCAACTATTTTTAGTTTAGTTTTATCGCATTTTCTAAAATCTTGAAGCACATTATCTATTAACTCTTTCCATTTTTTATATTCATTTATTTTGCAATCTATGTTGATATTTTTTATACCTTGTGATTCTACTGCTCTACTAATTTTGTTTTTACTTCTTATTGAGGAATTAATATCTCTTCCGATTATTGTCTCTTTTTCAAGCTCTAACTCATTTATTAATCTATCATATATAGGGTATTCATATAATTTTTTTCTAATAATCTTTTTTACCTTTTTAGTAATCACTTTGTACCTCCTAAAATAAAAAAATCACAACTCTTTAGTTGTGTTACATATCTAAATCCATTTCATCTTCTTCAGTATTTACTGAAGTAAAATTATTATTTTCATATAAACTATCTAAAAATTCTTTAGGATATTCTCTTTGTTCATAATTATTAAAGCTTTTATTTTTAGTAATTTTTTTATCTTTTCTTGCTTCTAATTCTTCAACCCTTATAATTACCCATCTTTTTATTGTTGCATAATCGCTCTCATACTCTACTCCCTTTGATTTCTTATATAAAGATAATTCTTCAATACATTTTTTTGTTTTGTTTTCTCCGTATTCTTCTAGTAATTTTTTATATTCATAATCATAAAGAAATACATTTTCATTAAATTTTTCTTTGCTGACTGTGTGTGTATTTATATTATTATCTATTATATTATTATCTTTGACTTTTTCATCAATACCCTCTTGATTTTTTAGTATATAGGGGTATTGATTATTTAGTCTATAGGGTACATCATTTGGAAATATTCTCCTACAAATTATCTCTTTTTTCTCGTTTCTCATTATATCTACAAAAACATAATTGTTCCTCCTTAAATCAGTTATCCATCTTGAAACTGTTACAGGATCTACTCCTAACTTTTCTCCTAAATATTTATTAGAAGCATAACAATAGCCTTCTTTATTTGATAAAGCTGTTATAAGAGCATAAAGCAATTTTTCATTAGGTTTTAATCGTTCATTAAATAGAACAGTAGCAGGTATTACTGCATAATATCCTATTCTTTGTATCTCTTCATCTCTCACAATGGCTATCACTTTCCTTTCCTGCAATTATACAAGCATATAATATCAAACTTATATTTGCTCCTACTATTAGTCCTATAATTAATCCTATCCAAAACATTTTTATTACCTCCATATTTAAACCAAATTTCTTATTTTCGCATTTTTATATACGAACTCAATTAACTTGTCCTTTATTATTTTTTGTTTCTTAAAATCGAATTTAAGAGTTCTCTCAATCTCATCTTTAGATTTCTTTTGAAAATATTTTTGAGTTATAAAATCATAATATTTCGGATATTTTTGCAACAAAAAAACAAGTACCTTTTTTATAAGTACTTGCCATCTCTTAAATTCTAGTATTTTTTTATTTTCTATTATCTTAATAACTTGATTTTCTAAAGTATTATTACATACTGTTATTCCTTTTCTCCATGCACTTCCACTTACATTAACACTATTTATCAAGCCATCTTTTATCTCATCAATTAGTTTATCTATATTACTATAGTTATATAAATAATACTCTATCTTTTTGTAATCAGTTTTATTCATACTGCCCTATTCCTCCTTCTAGTAACTTTTCTAGTTCAAGAAATAGGTAATCTTCATCTATCTCATACATATTATTTTTAATAAAATTCATTATTGTATCTTTTATATAATTGTCATTATATAGCTCAAAGTCATTTATATAGTCTCCTAATTGTTTCTTATTATATGCTAATATAGAATTGCATATAATATCAACTTTATCTTCAGCATTATAAATTGCAATTTCTATTTCTTCTAGTATTTGTTCAAATAACTCTAACATATTATTTAATTCTTCTATTTGTGTTATTCCATCTTGTGACATCCTAAGCCATTCCATAAAGTAATAATTCTCAATATACTCATCATATTCTTCATATATATTTTCTAATTTATATGATATTCTTTTTAATCTTGTAATTTTGTTTATTTCATTAATTAATTTATCAATTTTCCCTTTATACATATAAAACCTCCAAAAAAAATAATCCCAAATACCTTGAGATTACTTAGTATATTTCACTTCACTTTAATATTATTTCTTTCCCTTTATTTTCCCTTTATGAAACAAATTTTAATGATTTTTAACGGTTTTTAATGTACTTAAATGGATTACTTCAAAATTTATAAAAGTCCCTATTTTTCAACGAAAATGGGACTTTTCAATGGTTGCGGGGGTAAGACTCGAACTTACGACCTTCGGGTTATGAGCCCTACCAAACAACTCAATAATACTGAATATAATTAAAATAAAAAAATATTCAATTCATATTGTTATCTAACTCACATATAAAATTATCATGATTCATTCCTATCCTTAAACTTTTTATATCCCCAATATCCGCCTCCGCCAAGTAATCCAAACGTTATAATATTGGAAAATATATTTGAATCATCCTTATTTTCTGTTGTTATATTATTAGTAGCATTATTATTATCTGTTGATGCAGTTATTACATCACTATTTTCTGCCTTGGGCACATCCTTTACATTTATCGTCATTGTACTTGTTTTACCATTAGAGGAAGAAACAGTTATATCCACTGTTCCATACTTTTTAGCAACAATTTCTCCTATTTCATTAACAGTTGCAATACTTTCATCACTTGATTTCCATGTAACACTTTTGTCAGTTGCATCATCTGGTGTAATTGTAGCAGTTAATTGTTTTGTTTCCCCTTCTCCCATATCCGTTATATTTTCATTTATTCTAATATCCATTACTTCTACTGTTGCTGGTACTGTAGCTGTTGTTGTAACATTAGATGATGAAGATGAATCATTGCTCTCACTTGATGATGAACTCGATGAATATGGACAAACTCCGTTGGTATGTAAATGTGCTGTATTTCCACCACAATGATAATGATAACTTCCTAGTCCACTCTTATTTTCATTATCTCTATGCCCACCATTTGAATCTGTTTTTCCTGAATGTGCATAAGCATTGACTCCTATTGAAATTATAGTTAAAATAACTAAAAAAAATTGATATTAATTTCTTCTTGATTTTTCTCATATATATCCCACTGAACTATAATATCAACTTTTTATTACAAAGTTTGTCGAATTTTGTAATAAAATTATAAATTTAGACAAATTTTGTAATATAGACTCCTAAAATTTAATTTTCTATTTTATAGCATCTTCTCAAATTATTTTTTCCTTGCAATAACATCAAATATATGCCAATGCTTCATTTTGCCTAATGCGGTGGCAGAATCTTTTTCAATGCAATTATTTATTTTGTTCCAGAACTCTTTAAATTTATCTTTCTTGCAAAAAGGTAAACAATAATTAGCTATAAGTAAATTAGCTTTTTCTAATTTAATATTCTCAAAATTTTGCTTTTGAAATCTAAATTTTTTAATTTCTTCATCATTTAATCTCCTAGAAATTCTTCCTTCTACATCTTCTCTATCAATTGCAAGCACATTCCAATTATTCTTTATTAAATACACTGTTGAATCTCCTGCACCACACCCTAATTCAATTGCTTTACCATGATTACATTGTATATTTTCGATAAAATACTTAACATTTTTTCTAGGTATATCTATTTCGGTTTTGTCATAATATTTTTCTATATCTCTCATTAAATTCTCCTTTTATCTATTTGATTTTTTTATTTAAATAGGAATAGATAGGAAATAATCTCCTATCTATCCAAAATCTTATTTGTAAATTTTATTACATTATCAATATATTCAACATTTTTGATAAAAAAATATTATAAATCTTCTTCAGTTCTTTTGGTCATAATAGTATGTGGATTTCTCGTGCTTACTTGTTTAGGTTCTACATTATCGATATCAATACTTTTAATTTTATAATGTCTTTTTAAAATTTTAATGATATCTTCAATAATGTCTCCTTTAGCATTCTCAATCATCACAAAACTTCTTTCAAAGTCAATTTTTAATCTGCAAGATACTTCATCTATTTCTTTTATTAAAGAAATCACTGAATTATCGTTTTGCTTTTCAACATAAAATGTTATTTTTTTCATTTTTTCCCTCCATTTACTTAATTGTAAACATAGTTTATGTTGCAAAATTGATAGTAATATCACTTACTTTTATTGATTTTGTTAATATCATGAAATTATCAAATTCATGATTTCACAAATTAATATATATGATATTATCATAATTTATAAGCAAAATCAACATTAAGATATGACCTATTATTATTTCAAGTCACAATTTATTTTATGTATAGGAAATTTGCCTTGCTTCAAAACTTCTTTTACAGCTTCTGGTAATAATGGATATTGATCTATCTTGCTTAATTCAATCCATTCATATTGCAAGTAATCTTTTCCCTCAATGTTCTTCATTGTATATTCAATCTTTTTATCTTCCTCATCTGTAAACTCGATTCTATGAACAAACATTATCTCATGATATTTTGAGCCTTTCATTTCAAAAAAGTTTTCAATTGTTGATACATATCCTGTTATTTGAACGTCTTTTCCTAATTCTTCTTTAATTTCTCTTCTTACAGTATCTGCTGAATTTTCTCCTATTTCTACTCTTCCTCCAATTAAAGCATAATGATTTGAATTCATATTTTTGTGTACTAAAACTTTTCCATTATGAATCATTACTCCTGCCGCTCTTACATTTAATTTGTATTCTCCTACATCAATTGTTATATCCATCAAAATTTCTCCTTTCTTTTCCACAATTATAACACTTTATGTGGATTATTCAAATGTTTTCTCTTATTTTTCTACATTTTATATAGCTTAATCAGAAAGATAATTAAAAAAATTCCGTAAAATGTATTGACAACTATTATATATAAGATGTATAATTGTATTTGTCAATACATCGCGGGGTGGAGCAGTTGGCAGCTCGTTGGGCTCATAACCCAAAGGTCGGAGGTTCGAGTCCTCCCCCCGCAACCAAATATTATTAGGGTGCCTGCATTAAGCAAGCATCTTTTTTTATCTCTTTTTTAATTCAATATAATTTTATAACTATATTATTGACTTATGTGAAAAATTCGATAAAATGATAAAGAAATAATTATGATAATATGGGAGAAAATAAATGTATTATACATATATGATAAGATGTAAAGATAATTCTATATATACAGGTATGACAAACAACTTAGAAAGAAGAGTTAATCAACATTTATTAAATAAAGGTGCTAAATATACAAAATCACACAGTGCAATTAAGCTTGAAGCTGCTTGGAAAAGTAAAGATAAATCATTAGCTTGTAAATTAGAATATCAAATTAAAAATTTAACTAAAAAACAAAAAGAAAATTTAATACTTGGAGAAAAGTTATCTACATATTTGTCCGGAAAAGTGGATTGTAGAAGATATAAATCAATATTAAAATAATCTTATGCCTCATAATAACATTAATCGAGTAGAGGATAATTCTTAATGAATTTCTCCCCTCCCACACCACCGTACGTACCGTTCGGTATACGGCGGTTCAATCTGTACATTCAATATGTACTTTTGTATATTGGTCTAGTAGAAATACTAGACCTCTTTTTCTTAATCTCTCTGTATTAATTTCGAATTGTATATATGTTGTTTTGCATATTTGATAATATCCTTTTCTAGTATTAGCACAAGTAAATGCTATTTCGTACGATACTCCAAGTTGTCTTAAGGCTTTATATCTTTTTGTTATTAGTCTGTCTTGATTTACTGTATCAAAGAATTTTTCTAAATCAATGTCTATTATCCAGTCATACCAGTCGTTTAAATATTCTAATGCCTTTATTACTGCTTGCTCACAGCTTCTTCCTGGTCTGAACCCATAACTGTTATTGTTGAACTGCTTTTCATATATTGGACTTATTACTTGAACCATTGCTTGTTGTATTATTCTATCCATAACTGTTGGTATCCCTAGATTTCTTTTCTTTCCATTTTCTTTTGGAATTTGAACTCTTCGTACTGGTTGGGGTTTATATTTTCTATTTCTTATTTGGTTTGTTATTCTTTCCTTATTTTCTTTTATATAATCAGCTATTTCTTCTACTGTTATACCATCAACCCACGATGCTCCCTTGTTTTGATATACTTTCTTATATGCCTTGTTTAGATTTTCTGGATTAAGAATTTCCTCTAAAAGTTCCATGTCTGTTTCCTCTTTCCTTTCCGAAGATAGATAAATCATTTATTTTGAGTAACCCTTTAAGATATGCTCATACTCTCCTCATTATGTTCACAATACCTCACAGGGTAAGTCATTTAACTTTCCTCTTTTACTCGCTTGATTTACTACTTAAGGTTACGCATATCTTTGGGGCTATAACTTGTTTAGTAATCTTACCCTTTTAAACAGCCTTAGTATCAAATTTTTATACATCCAGCCAAGATTTTGATACACACTTCCTTCACTTCCATCTCACAATGGATAGCTTGTGCTTCTCTATGTGGTTGGCGATATATACCTCCACTACGGACTTTCACCGATTAGTTAAACGACATGCCTGTCGCACTAAAAAAACGACTGGTTATAATTATATAACCAATCGTGAAATGTTAAGTTTCATCATTGTCAACTTTCAAAAACATGAAACAATCGTTATCATTAGAGCACTTTGTTAATTCATGCTCTTGTTTTTCTTTAAATTCTTCATAAGATTTACCACTAATTTCTTCATAACTAAAAGTCTTATAAACTTTAGCTTTATAAATTTTATGCAATTTCTCAAGCGGATATTGATTAGAACTATATGTATCAAAAGCCCAACCATTGTTTACATATAAAACATGCATTATAAAATTTTTTTCATCGTCATCTTCTTTATCATGTAAAGAAAACTTTTTTACTGCAAGAAATTCTATAGAACCCTTTTTTAGAACTTTACATATTCTAAAACAAATTGAATAGCAATATCCTCGACATCTTTGCATTGAAATAAGTTCATATAACTTTTCATTTACCTGCTTGATAATTTTAAAGTCACTTTTGGAAATAGCTTTGCCTTTTGTTGTGCATATTAAAAAGTATATTTTTTTTGCCAACAAATATGAAAATCCAAATATTTCTCTTTTAAATACCCTCATTAATGCAAGTAATACAAAAAAGTATATCATCATAAAAGCTATATTTGAATAATTAAAACAAAAAAATCAACCTTTTACAGTTGATTTTCTTGTTTTATTGTCTGGTGCGTTAGCGGAGGACGTATTCGAAAAATGTCTCGCACAAAAGCACCTTATTATCCGTTTCAAAATCAGTTATAGCAATAGTTTCAAAAAATGTATATATAAATGTGATTTTTTTGCTATTAACTATATTTTTAATTTAACATAACTTTTAAAGTTTGGCAATACTTTTTTCTATTTTTTATCTTACACTTAAATATAAAAGAAAATTCCTCTTGTTATTTTTATAAATTTTACTTTTAGACTTGCTAAATTTTGACAAAATTTGCTAAATAACTAAATTAGTGCTATAATGATTTAGATTTATTTTATTGAGGGGTAATATAAAATATATGAAAAGTACAATTGATATTAGTAATGATTTATCCATTCCATTAAGAAATGCAAATGTAGAATGGAATTTATATGTATATAAGAAAAGATATAAAGATAAAATTATCAATACATATGATGTGTATAAAATAGATACAATTTCTATAGATACACTCTATAGTGATATTCACAACTATCTTATTAAAAATTTTCTTAATAAGTTAGACATGTGTGATTATTCATCAGAAATGCCAAAAAATAAAATAGGTTTTATTGATTTACAGAAAGATGATAATGTTTTAAAACATGGTCTAAATCTATTGAATGAATGTATAAGTACTTATACTCAGTTTGCTTCTAAAGATTTAGCATTACATGGATATGTATTGGAATGTAATATCAATGGACAAACATATATGAAAGTATTAAGTAGTTCTAATCCTATAAAATATTACAAACATAAATTTTCTTTTATAATAAATAATTTTACAGAATTGACAGATCCTATTCTTTCATTAAATGTTTCTTGCGATTGTATTATTTTTAATGACTATGCTTTATTTTTTACAGGAAAAGCTGAAAGCATTTTTGATTTAGAAAAACATTATAAAGTATTAGCTTCAAAATGTCTAACTCAATTACAAGAAAAAGGCATAATTGAGGACTTTGATTCTTTCAAAAATTATGCCTGTTGCTGGCCTAAGGCTGCAAAATTTGAGAGCTTCGATATTGATAGAATTAATAGTTTTGCTGAACTAGATATTCCTACCAAGGCAAAAATACTTAATAATTTTTCTATTTTACTAAATAGTCAAGGTGCTATAGTAGCTAATAGTCCCGAAGAAAGAGAGCAAGTTTTAAATTTTGCATGTGGAAAATTACTAATAGACTTTAATAACGATGGATATGAAGTAGCATATCCTAAAAAAATCAATCCTCAATAATCTTTGTAACAAAAAATAAATCACTGTCTAGTTCAATGCTTTTGACATTATTATAAGTATTTTGGTGTATAAATTTACATTTGCTTAAAATTGTTGTGTCTCTTACTTTTTTATCGTTTTTATATAGTTCTGCTGAATAATTAGTATAACCTAATAGTTCAGTAGTTGGATTATAAGTAATAAGACTATATTTGACATACATAAGTAATAATACAAAAAAGATAATTAAAAAGCTAATTATTTGTTGTTTATTAGTAAAATCAAATGCTATTAAAGGAATTATATTACTTAATAAATATGTCAGATTTGATTCCTTTAATTTTTTTACATTTCTTACTTCTATCGTTTTTATTATATTATTTGTGCTAGATATATATTTAATAAATAGAATTAACATAAAAAAAGATAGTATTATTATACTTAATAAAGTAACTAATAATGGTTGTTTTAATAGATTTTTAGAAAAGTCGCAGTACTGCACAAACAATATAATGTATAAAGGTATATATGAACTAATAAATATTATTGTTTTTGATATTACTGTTAACATACTACTCAGCTCCTATTTTAGATATTTCTTCTTTTCTTTTTCCAACTGTTTCAAACTCTTTTTAGGTGTAGGCAATTCTTCTGGCATAGTTCCGTCCTGCTTGTCTAATTGCTTTTCTGACTATTTTTCCAATTTTATTATGAGTATCACAGGCTTTCTTTTCAGTATCAACTTTATCTCTTTTTAATCTTGATTCTGTTTGCGTAATACGAAATAAATTAGCTGCAAGTTCTTCACTTCCCATATTGTCTAAAATATCTTCTCTATATCTTAATCCTTTTCTTTTAGCAATATCATCTGCTGTTTCTCCATTGTATAAACCTTTATATCCAGAATTATGAAATTTATCAAAATTTTTAACTCCTGCATTTTTAGCTGCTTGATTAAGTGAATAATTTCCTTTTTTTGTTAAATTTCTTTGGTAAAATCTTTTTTCATCTTCCGTTAATGAACTATACTCTTTTTCACTAATTTCTTGTTTTCTAGTTTGAATTGCAAAATATGTTTGTGCAAGAGCAACAATTTTTAATCTTGGATTTGCATTTTGAGCTATAAGATAGCAAGCATATCGTGTTAATTTATAATCTTTTTGTTCTCTTTTTGCACCAGAACCTATTTCTACCATTTTGTTGTCAACAACAAAATGGTCAACATCAGTTATTTCAGAGTTTTTACAAGCTGTTCTTGCTTTTTCAATTACTGCATCAAAATATCTCCAATCCTTATAACTTAAAACTTTCATTAATTCTCTAGCATACCAATATTCAATTCCATTTTCATCAATGTGTTTTATATCTTCAAAAGTTTTATTATTATAATTTTCTTTGTTATCTAATTCTTTCATTTATCAACATCTCCTTTCTCTACTCTAATTATTTTCTTATTTTTAGTTTATGACACTATAATGAACTTGTACTATATCTTCCTGTTCTCTTACTATTTTTTCAAGTTTTAATTTATTTTCAAAATAATTACCTTTAAACAGTGGTATTCCTTTATTTAATACAAATGGATTATAATTTAAAATTATATTATTCACTATACCTTTTTCCATAAAAGCATTATTTATTGTTGCACCACCAGAAATAAATAATTTTTCATATTTCAAATTTTCACATACTTTTAAACAATCTTCTATTGAATTACAATATGTACTATTCAAAAATTCATTTTGCCTATTACTTGTTTCACTTAAAATAATTATATTTATGTCTTTTAAGTCCTTTACATAGTCGTCTCCCCAAGACAATATGTTTTCCCAAGTTTTTCTTCCCCATATTAGTACATCATATTCTTCTAAGAATTCTAACATTATCTCCCAACCTCTGTAAGATAGAAAATCTTCATTTCCATCTTCTGTAGCAATTAGTCCATTAATAGAACATGCCATTTCAACTGTTATATTTCTCATAATCATCTCCTATAAATCTACATTAAAGATAATTTACTATATCTTCAAATGTGTCATATCCACTTTCACTATTTATATGTCCTGCATTTGGTATTAAAATTTGCTCTGTTGCAATCTTATTTGCAAAATCTTTTTCTACTTCATATTTTACATATGGATCATTATCTGAATAGAAACATATTATTTCATTTGCATATTGTTTTACATCTTCTAAGTTATCAAAATACATTGTTCTATTTACTGTATCGTATTCTTCATTTATTCCTAAATAGTTGTTAAATCCACATACAAATATTAACTTTTTCACTTTCACTTTATTCTGTACTAAAAATTTGCAAACAAATACTGGTGCAATGCTATGTGCTATTATTGTTGTGTTTTCATTGATTAATCCTAAATCTAAATAGTATTTAAGTAGTTTGCTCCAATTTTCATAATTTTGATAATCAACTCCTATTGGAAATTGTGGTACATATACTTGTTTTCCATCTGTTGATATAAAATCTTGTACCCAACTAAACCAATTTCCAAATGGACTTCCAAAACTTCCATGTATTATAAAATAATTTTCCATATTCTACCTCCTTGTTTTATGCTATTTTTCAATTTCACTCTCATATGTATCTTTGTATTGCTCAAACTTAACTTTCGCTCTTTGTAATCCTGCATCAACTGCCATTTTTAAATAGTATTCTGATAATCTTAAATTCTTTTCTGTTCCAACTCCGTTGTAATAAAAATTTGCACCTAAATCATATATTGCAGGTAAATGCCCTTGCATTGCACAAGCATGTATTAATTCAAATGCTTTCTTTTCATCTCTTTCAATATTGCCAAATCCAAAATAGTAATAAGCTCCTAGGCAAAATTTTGAAAATGATTGTTTCCTTGGATTTTCTTTTTCTTTCTCGATAAGTTCTAACAATGGTTTATAAGCATTTATATGTATTTGCTTTGCTTTTTCTTTATCTTGTTCTACTCCATCTCCAAAATAATAACAAGCACCAACTCCATATGTACAACAAGGATTTCCTAATTCTTTTCCTTTTTCATACCAGTACATTGCTTTTTCATAACTTTGCTCTGCTCCATTTTCTTCACTATCATAACTTCTTCCTAAAATATAGCATGCAAGTTTATCTCCATTTTTAGCTTTTCCTTCTAAATCTTTTAACTCAAAAGTCATTGGCTTTATACTATTATCCATTTTCTGTTTCACCTAATTTCTTTAATAAAATATATCTTTTTATATTTTTGTCTTTCTGATACCAAGTTTGTTCTTCATATCCTAAATCTTTTAAATTTCTTAAACTATAAACATTTCCAAAAGTTACTTCTGCAATAATATTGCTTATTCCTTTTTCTATAGCTCTTTCTTCAAGATATTTTACTAATGTTTTCTGTAATCCATAGCCTCTATACTTTGGTAATACTACAACACCATCTATATCTGCACAACTTCCATTTAAATTAGGAATCATTTGTTTTAATTCTTTCATTCTATTTGAAACTGATAAGAATATCCATGCTATCATTTTATTATCTATAAAAGTACCATATATCTCTCCATCATTTATTGGATCATTCAATATTCTTAAGTATGTTTCTTTTTTAAACGGCAAAAAATACCCCTTTTCTTCTTGTTCAAAATTCTCTATTATAATGTTTTGTATATTGTATATTTCACCAACATCATTAATGGTGCATTTTCTTATCTCTATATTTTGTTTTCTAATGTATTTAAAAAGATATTTATATTCTTCTTCATGTATTAATAATCCTTCTGCTTTTTCTTCGACCATTTTTTCTAAATCTTTGTAAAATACATATTTAACTTCTGATACTTCATTATCTTTAAAAATATATTCTTCAATCTCTTTATTACAATTTAATAAATATACATATTGAAATTCCATATTTTTAGGATTTTCCGTGCTTTTAATTGTTGCAATATATTGTAAATCTTCTTCTTTTACTTCAACTCCCAATTCTTCCTTTAATTCTCTAATAGCTCCTTCAATTACTGTTTCTCCAGCTCTAATGTGTCCTGCTCCAGAAATGTCCCAAAAATTAGGATGAGATTTTTTTGTTGCACTTCTTTTTTGTAATAGAAGTTCCTTTTTATCATTCATAATCCAGACGTGTGCTGTTCTATGAAAATTCCCGTCTTCATGTGCTTGTGTTTTTTCTTTTATTTCTCCTATTGGATTATTATTATAATCAAATATATCTATATATTCCATAATTACTTCCTATCTTTTAAATCTTTTTATATATTTATATCATAATTTACAACATTTTCATAGCTTTTTATTAATATTTGTATATATTTAATTTTAAATAATTAAAGGCTGTTACCTTTATATAACAACCTTTAATATTATTATCTTGCATATCTGTCTTTTTTCTTTGTTTTAGTAATATCTTCTTGAGCCATTTTCATATGTCTTTCAATTTTTATAACTTCTTTAACTTTTGGTGTATCTTCTAAAATATAATTTGCTATTTTTAGATTTTTTCTATACTTATTTAAAATAGTAGTACATTCATCTCGCTTTGTTTTGTATTCTTTTATTAGATTATCATCTGCGCAATTTCTTAGCTTATTTCTATATTTTTGTCTTAAATTGGTAACACTTTCTATATCTTTTTCAGTTTGTGAAATATAATTTTTTACATCATCTAATGTTTTAAATTTCTCTGTCACAATAAGTCTAATTTCATTAGAATATCGTTGCATTTTTCTAACTTCTTGCTTCATTTCTGGAGATAATGGTTTGTAATTTTCTCGTTTCGGCATTAAACCTAATAAATGAAATAGTAATATAAAAAGTACATCAATTCCACTCATTTTACTAATATCTTTTAAATTTCCTTTATATTTATAAACTTTACATTTTGTATAATCTTTTTTTGGTTTTATCAATTTATAATATTCATCTTGCACATAACATGGATTTTGAAAAACTCTTTCTGCAATATTTTTCGGCAAATACTTTTCTCTTAACTGATACATTCTTACTGCTTTTTTATCATTTATTGAACAAATTGTAGGATATTTTCTATTATTATCATCATTTATAATATAGCCTTTTTTATACATTACCTTTTTAAATTGTGAATAAGTTACACATATTTCCATTGCTTCATCCATAGCTTGTCTCATTAGATTATATTTGGTTGGCTCACCTCTTTTTTCTGCGAAATATATATTTCTTGGTGTTTTTCCTTTTGGCTTTTCTATAACTGTTAGTCCATATTCTCTGCATAATTCATCAGATAACTCTCTAAAATGATAATATGCTCCTTTATTACAATTAAATTTTTTACCTGTAAACATATTAACTGAATTTACTACAAAGTGATTATGATATGTGTCAGTATTAAAATGTGTTGCAACTATTACTTGATGCTCACTCCACATTTTTTCTGCCAGTTCTACTCCTATTTTATGTGCCAATTTTGGTGAAACCTCTCCAGTTTTAAAACTTTGATATGCATGATAAGCAATATTTCCTGTAGATTTATCAAATCTATTCTGTACTGCTGTCATTTCTTCATAAGCTGTTTCTCTATTGCAATTTACTCCAGTTACGTACATATTTTTTTCGTCTTTATCAATAGTTTTCTCATCATTTTCTGCATATTTTAGTACCTGTTTCAAATCAGAGAATATTGTTTTTTCTGGATTCTTTGCATAATTTACTACACGAGAAAGACTATCTTTAATTGCCCATATTTTCGTTGTTGCCATTGTCATCACCATCTTTTTTGTAATTGTAAATGTCTAAGAAATCACTTTGCATTTTTGCTATTTTCTCTTTTATTTCTTCATTACTCATATAAGGAAATTCATTTTTTAGTTCAACAATTTTTGCAAAAATTTTACGAAGTTCTTCATCTGGTATTTCATAAATTTCTTTTTGTAATCCTGATTTTCTCAAATAAGATGACAAATTTAAGTTGCACTTTTTAGCATTCCTTTGCAACTTTTTCTTCTCATTTTCACTCACTCTAACATTAATTCCTATTGTTCTATTTCTCATAATTTTTCACTTCCTTTTTGATAAATTTCTGTTCTGTTTTTTATAAAATCTTTCTTAAAAAACTTTAATTTTTAATTTTATAAGGTAGGGGTTAAAGGGGAAGATTTTCCCCTTTCAGCGTAAGCTGTCGGTTTTGTGGCAATACAAAACCTATGCTCGCTACACTTATAGACATTAAATTTGTATATACATTTAATTGCGTAGTCCTACTACTAATTTCTTATACATAAATTAGTTCATTAAATACAATTTCCTCTGCTTCATTTTTAAAATTTTTCATCATTCCTACCCAATATAATTGATTAGTATTTTTCATTTCTTCTGTTAAATTATTTTCCTTTTTTAATTGCTCAACTATAAGGTCAACTCTTTCTTGTGCTGTTTCTTGTATTTCTTTTAAATGCTTATTGAGAGTTTTGTTCATACACATTATTATATATTCTGCTTTCTTATTTTCTTTCAAAAATTTTAGTCTTAATCTTCCGTATTTATTTAAAGTAATTTTTTCTTCTTTTTCTAAAACTAAATTAGGAATATAGTAATCGCCAACCTTTGTATATTCAATTCCATATTTATTGTCAATATTGTTTTCTTTTAATTCTTTACTTTCCATTTTCAATTCCTCCATTTACTAAATTTTTTAACTAACTTTTTCTCGTTCTTTGACTCTAATTGCTCCAACAATTCTATTTACTTTTTTATGTGGGAACTTTTTATCATCTGTAACTAGTTCAACTAATTTAAAAAGCTTTTCTCCATTTTCATTTATTTCATCTATCGTAAGATATTTTTTCTGATAACCTTTCTTTGGTTTATATAATCTTGCAATCTCGTAATAAGATACTTCATAATATTCATTTAATTTATTGATATAGTCTTGTAATTCTTGCTTGTCCATCATAATTGTTGTTCTAACATCTTTACCTTTTTCATCTGCAATAGTCATATCAAACATTCCGTTTTGCATTAATTTATATACTACTTCTATAAATGTTTTTCTTAATTTCATATTGACTAATTTGTAGTTTCCTTTTTTATCTTTTTCAATAGTAATACTTTCCAAAAACTTTGATATAAATTCTTGCTTTTCTTCTTTGCTTTTATTGTTCCATTCTGCCATTAACATATCGTAAAATTTATTAGAACGAATTAACTTTTCTTTTTCTACATCTCTATCTGCCATTAAGTGTTGTGGAGAAAAAGCTTGCTTATTCAAATCAATGGCTTCAATTCGCTTTTGTTCAAGCAAATTCAGCTTTTCATCAACTTCTTTATATTCTTTTGAAAATTCCTCTACATCAACAATTTCTTTTAAATATGCTTCTTTTATTCTGTTCTTTCTACTTTGTAATGATGATATTTCTTTATCTAGTTTGGCTGTATTTCGTTCTTTCTTATCAGCTAAAACAGGATAAAAGTATTTCTTTACTGTCATATCATATTCAATTAAGTCCATTATCATTGGCATTACCTCTTCTTCAATTAAATCTTCACGAAGATAAATTTTACAATCTGTACAATGGTAATACATATATTTCTTCTTTTTACCACCAGTTCCTTTACATTGCATTATTTTGCCACATTTTGGACATATCATCTTCTGCATAAATATATAAACTCTATCTCTACAATATGCTCTTTGATTTTTCTCTTTTTGAATTTGAACATCTTCAAACATTGCTCTTGTTATTATTGGTTCTACAACATTAGGATATATTACAGGCTCTTTTCCTTGTTCTTTTGCGACTCTTTTAAATCTTTCGTAATCTCCTACATAAATTCTATTATTGATTATTTTTTCAATTTTAGAATCTTTCCATTTCTTTGGACTTAAAATCTTTTCTTCGTTTAGAATATTAGCTATTGTCTGATAACTTTTCCCCTCAAGATACAGATTAAATATTCTAACAATTATATCTTTTGTAGTTTCATCAATTCTCACTTTCTTTGTTTCATCTCTTTTGTAACCTAGTGGGCAAGTTCCGTGGAATATGTCCACATTTTATAGCACCTGTTAGACCGAATTTTGTTCTTTCGCTTACTATTTCAATTTCTAATTGTGATAAAACAGTTAGCATACGGACAAAAAATCTACCGATTAGCCGTGCTGGTGTTTACATCATCACGGTCGCAAACAAGATAACAATGATGTGTTTCTAAATCTGATATTAAAACCTCTAAATCTCTTACAGACCTTGTAACTCTATCTAGTTTATATGCAATAATATAATTAATTTTACCTGCTCGCATATCTTCTAGCATTTGCTGAAAAGCTGGTCTGTGTTCCATATCTTTTGCGGATATTCCTGCGTCCTTATAAACTTTGTAAATTTTATAATCTTTATATTCACAAAGTTGTTTTAGCTTTTCCTCCTGTTCTCCTAAACTAAATCCTTCCCTTGCCTGATCTTCTGTACTTACACGAATATAAATTCCTGCGACTTTTCTTTCTTCATTCATTACAACATTACCTCCTTCTTTTAATGAATATAGAAAGACACTAAAAAAAGTGCCACATAGCATATCGGCTTAGCTATTGACACTTTAAAGTTTTTATTTATTGTTTTAACTATCTCTATTTTTTCTTTTAAATATAATTAATAAATCAATATAGTACAATTTTTTAAGAACTCTAAAATATCAACATTTTGACTTGCTATGTTATGTATTCATTAAATTTTGATAGTGGATATTTATTTTCCAAACTATCTATGTAAAAGTAATCTTGCTCATTAAAGAATAAGTACAGCTTATCTTTAATAATTACTCTGTGTGGCTCTACATACGCTAAATTGGTATGTTCCACAATTCTTAAGGTACCATTGATAATTTCTGGTTTAACCTTTTTCATTTTGCAAGTCCATTCAATTTTAGAGAGTAATTCCTTACTCATATTGATTTCTTTTTTAATTATATGTAACATAATACCACAAAAACCTCCTTCTTTCAATACTTTTGGTCAAAAAAAGACCGTTTCTTTTGAAACGGTTTAAGATTTTTGTGTTCATCAAAATTTTTGTTGTCTTGAAATCAAGTTGTATCAAGACTTTCAAAAAGTTCGGCGAAAACTTGTCTTGGTGCGCCCGGAGGGATTCGAACCCCCGATCTCAAAGTTCGTAGCCTTGCATTCTATCCAGCTAAACTACGAGCGCATCTACACAATAATTATTATACTGTTATTTTAGCAAATTTTCAAGTTTTTTTTGAAATTTTTTTTATTTTATGATATAACTTATATACACTAAAAAAAATAAAAGGAGTGAAATAAGACGTGAACAAATACTTAGAAAATTTAAATAAAGAAATACAAGGTTATTTAAAAATACTATCACCTCAATTTCCAGAATGGCTATTAGACTACATATATACGCCAGAAATGTTAAGACTAGATAAAATAAGCATGTCTTGTGGTACATTATATACCAAAGTCTATAATGACAAATATTTTTATTCAACATTAACCCATAGTGTAGCAGTTGCGCTTATAATCTGGCACTTTACACATGATAAAAAGCAAACGCTTTCTGGATTATTTCATGATATTGCAACACCAACATTTAAGCATTGTATAGACTTTATGAATGGAGATTCTGAACATCAAGAATCTACTGAAGAAAGAACTGAACAAATAATTAGAAATTCAAAAGAAATAATGAATTTACTAAATAAAGATAATATCAAAATTGAAGAAGTTTCTGATTATCATATTTATCCAATTGCTGATAATGATACACCAATGCTAAGTGCTGACCGTTTCGAATATACTTTATCTGGCGGACTTTATCAAATCAGAATCTTTGACCTTGATTCTATCGAAAAATATTATAATAATGTAATCATATCTAAAAATGAAAATAATATTGATGAGCTTACTTTTAAAGATGTTAAAATATGTGAAAGTTTCATCCATGATATTTCAAAACTATGGCCTCGTTGGATTGAAGACGAAGATAGACTATGTATGCAATTCATTGCAGATATTATAAAATCAATGAATAAAAAAGGATATATTACTGTTGAAGATTTATACACTCTTTCCGAAGCAGAAGTATTACAGTTGATAAAAACTTGTGATGATCCTTATATAAGAAATTCATTTAATCTTTTTGAAAATGCTACTAGAGATTCTGTATATAAAAGTGATTTTCCTAATGTTAAAATTTATTGTACAACTGTAAAAGGTAAAAAAAGATATATTAATCCTTTGGTAATTTATAATGATAAAGCTTGTAGAATTTCTGATGTTTCTTCTCAAGCTAATAATGATATAAATAATTTTTTAAATATGAAATTACATACTTATATAGGATTTGACTTTGATTTCAAACCATATAACTAAAAAAGTGGCTTTCGCCACTTTTTTAATACATTCCACCCATTCCATTATCCGTTTCATGGTTATTTCCACATCCACATCCTTTAGGTTCTGGTGCATCTGTTACTAAGCTTTCAGTTGTTAATACCATAGCTGCAATTGATGCTGCATTTTGTAATGCACTTCTTGTAACTTTAGTTGGGTCAACAATTCCAGCTTTTTTCATATCAACATATTGTTCTTTATCAGCATCAAATCCGAATCCAACTGCTGATTTTTTTACATTTTCCAAAATAACTGCTGGTTCTAATCCTGCATTTCTTGCAATTTGTTTAACTGGTTCTTCTAATGCTTTTAATACTATTTCAGCACCTAATTTTTCTCCACCATTTAAAGATTTAGCAATTTTTTCAACTGCTGGAATAATATTTACATATGCTGTTCCACCACCAGCAACAATACCTTCTTCAACTGCTGCTTTTGTTGCAGAAAGAGCATCTTCAATTCTTAGTTTTTTATCTTTCATTTCAACCTCTGTTGCTGCACCAACACCAATTACTGCAACTCCTCCAGCAATTTTAGCTAATCTTTCTTGTAAATTTTCTTTATCAAATTCGCTCTTTGTTTCTTCAATTTGAGCTTTTATTTGTTTAACTCTTGTTGAAATAGCTTCTTTATCTCCTGAGCCATCAACAATTATCGTATTTTCTTTTTGAACTTTTATTTGTTTTGCTCTACCTAATTGTTCTATTTGTGTATCTTTTAATTCCATTCCTAAATCTTGTGAAATTACTTCACCACCTGTCAAAATTGCAATATCTTCTAGCATTGCTTTTCTCTTATCTCCAAATCCAGGTGCTTTAACAGCTACAACATTTAATACTCCTCTTAATTTATTTAATATTAATGTTGATAATGCTTCACTTTCAATATCATCACAGATTATTACTAATTTTCCAGATGATTGCATTAAGTTTTCTAGTAATGGTAATATTTCTTGAATATTGCTTATTTTTCTATCTGTTATTAATATATATGGATTGTCAACTATTGCTTCCATTTTTTCTGTATCTGTTACCATATAAGGTGATACATATCCTTTGTCAAATTGCATTCCTTCTACTACATTTAATTCTGTATTTGATGTTTTTGATTCCTCAATTGTTATTACTCCATCTTTTGATACTTTTTCCATAGCATCTGCAATCAAACTTCCTACTTCTGAATTATTTGCAGAAATACTTGCAACTCTTGCAATATCTTCTTTTCCATTAACAGATGATGTAATTTCTTTTAATTCTTTAACTGCTCCATCAACAGCTTTTTCAATACCTCTTTTAATTGCCATTGGATCTGCACCTGCAGCTACATTTTTAACTCCTTCTTTTATCATTGCTTGAGCTAATACTGTTGCTGTTGTAGTTCCATCTCCAGCTACATCATTTGTCTTTGTTGAAACTTCTTTTACTAAACGAGCTCCCATGTTTTCAAATTTGTCTTCTAACTCGATTTCTTTTGCTATTGTTACACCATCATTTGTAATAAGTGGTGCTCCATAGCTTTTATCTAATACTACATTTCTTCCTTTTGGTCCTAATGTAACCTTTACTGTGTCAGCTAATTTATTGACACCTTCTAATAATGATTTTCTTGCATCTTCTCCAAATTTAATTTGTTTAGCCATTTTTTATTTCTCCTCTCTTTTAATTTTCACAATTTTTCTTTTTTAAAGAACTATTGCTAATATATCTTCTTCTCTAATAATAATGTATTCTTCACCTTCATATTTTACTTTTGTTCCACCATATTGGCTTACAACTACATTATCACCTTTTTTTACTTCCATCTCTTCTCTTTTTCCGTCCACAATTCTTCCTGGTCCAACTTCAATTACTTCTGCAATTTGTGGTTTTTCTTGTGCTGAACTTGCTAAAATTATTCCACTTTTTGTAGTTTCTTCCTTTTCTTTCATTTTTATTAATACTCTATCTGATAATGGTTTTATCATGTCTCCTCACATTCCTTTCTTAAAAAATTTCTAAAAGAATAATTGTATTGCTAATATTTTATGTTAGCACTCTTTTTGTTTGACTGCTAATAATATATACCCATTTTTATCCTTTGTCAATACATTTATTCAAATTTCACATAATATTCACAATTGCATTCAAATTATTTTATGCAAGTCATTTCAATTTTAGAACAAGCAAAAATAATTTCCAACATTTCTTTAGCCTTTTCATCATATTTGAGTTTCTGAACAAAACACTGAAATTTCAAATAATTCTAGATTGTAGTTTTTTATATCCAAAAAAGAAATATAAAATTTTAAAGTTTAACAAGGTGTTTTAAATTTGTTAAAAACAAATTTAAAATAGCAAAGCGTCCGCAGTTAAACGATAAAATTATATATCTCTTTTTCCAGTATCTAAACTATACTTTTAGCAGCCCTAACTAAACCAACAAATAATGGAGCTGGTCTATTAGGTCTAGACTTTAATTCTGGATGAAATTGCCCAGCAATAAAATATGGATGTTTTTTATATTCTACAATCTCAACTAATTTACCATCAGGAGATGTACCTGAACAAATCAAACCAGCATCTTCTAATTTTGCTTTATATTCATTATTATATTCATATCTATGTCTATGTCTTTCAGAAATCTTTTCAGTTCCATATAGCTCTTTAGCAAGAGTTCCATCTTTTATTATACATGGATAAGCTCCAAGTCTCATTGTTCCGCCTTTTTTATCTACTCCTATTTGGTCATCCATAATATGTATAACAGGATTTGTTGTTTTCTCATCAAATTCAGCTGAATTTGCATCCTTTAATCCTAATACATTTCTTGCAAATTCAACAACTGCCATTTGCATTCCTAAACAAATTCCTAAAAATGGAATATTATTTTCTCTTGCATATTTAATTGTCTCAATTTTTCCTTCTACCCCTCTATTTCCAAAACCTCCAGGAACTATAATTCCTTGTAATCCTGACAATTTTTCTTTTGCTGTTTCTGGATTTATTGATTCACAATCTATTAATTTTATATTTACCTTAACTTTATTTGCAAAGCCTGCATGATGCAAACTTTCAATTACTGATAAATACGAATCATCTAATTTGATATATTTTCCAACAATTGCAATATTTACAGATTCATCACCAATACTTCTTACATTATCAATCATTTCTTGCCATTCTCTATTGTCTGGCACATATTTATCAAGCCTTAAGTGATTACATACCTCTCTACCTAATCCTTCTTCTTCAAGCATTAATGGTACCGCATATAAATTATCTGCTGTTTTATTTTGAATTACACTACTTTTTCTAACATTACAGAATAATGCTAATTTATCTTTTATAGTTTCTGGAATTTCTTGTTCTGTTCTACAAACAAGTATATTAGGTTGTATTCCTAAACTTTGTAATTCCTTTACTGAGTGTTGTGTTGGTTTTGATTTTATTTCATTTGAACCAAATATGTATGGTAATAATGTTACATGTATGTATACAACATCTTCCGGATTTTTTTCTAACCCAACTTGACGAATTGCTTCTATTATAGATAATCCTTCTATATCTCCCACAGTTCCACCAACTTCTGTTATTACTATATCTGTGTCAGTATTTTCAAAACTATAAATCTTTTCTTTTATTTCATTTGTTATATGTGGTATTACTTGAACCGTTTTTCCTAAGTAATCCCCTCTTCTTTCTTTTTCTATAACACTTGAGTATACTTTTCCCATTGTTACACTTGAATTTTTTGTTAAGTTTTCATCTATAAATCTTTCATAATGTCCTAAATCTAAGTCTGTTTCTGCTCCATCATCTGTTACAAATACTTCTCCATGTTCATACGGACTCATTGTTCCTGGATCTACATTTATATATGGATCAAATTTTTGAATCGTTACTTTATATCCTCTATTTTTTAATAATCTTCCTAATGATGCTGCTGTTATTCCTTTTCCAAGTCCTGATACTACTCCACCTGTTACAAATACATATTTTGTGTTCATTTTTTCCTCCTATTTAACCGTTTTGTTATAAAAAAACAAATAAGAAAAATTGGAAATTTTTCTTTGATTTGTTCTCGCCCGATTTGAGTTTTCGACTAAAAGGAGAAAATCTCAACGGGCTAGCGATTGTAGCTTTTTATATAATAGGAAAGTATCACTTTCCTATTATATAAAAAAAGATAGATTAAATTAAAAACTGCAAAATCGGTTTTTTTTTAATCTATCAAAACTTAATATATAATATCATATTTTTTTACAAGCTTCAACATTTTTATAAAAATTTAATTCTTTTTTTACATTATTATTGCATATTATGATAGTAATAAGTATTATGATTAACACTATCAATATCATATTAGCATAATCAGTTTTTAAACCTAATGGTGGAATAACATAAATTGCTGAATCTAAAGTAGAAAAAGATTGTCCTGATGTTAATGTTGAATAGTATTTATCATTTCCCCTATAGTCTTTTCCTTTAATAGCAAAATCTATATTATTTTTAAATACATTATCTTTATTTGAACTAGCTGCTAACAGTCTTGTTAATACTATTTTTATCTTAAAATCAGAATACTTTTTAATTGCATAATTACTTGCACTTCCATTTTTATAATAATATATCTTTGTGCTATCATTATCATCATATTTCCATCCCTGACTTGCATTTGTTCCATTTTCTGTTAGCAATTTTGATTCTGAACTATAACAGAAGTTATCTCCTATTGTGTCCATAATACTTATTTGTGTACAGTTGAAATTTGGTTTTATATCAAAAATATATTCTACAGTTAATAATGCCCCCTGTGCTAATTCATCATCAAGTGTAAAATATGTATTATTGCCTAAACAAAATCCATTATCACATTCAAAATTAAAATTACTATCTATAGTTGTATTTACAAATTCTTCATATATATTATCATAAATTTCATTATATATATTATTTAAATTACTTATATCAACATTTGTATATAATCTTCCTATTGGTGTATTTGTTTCGTCTATAAAGGCTCCTATGTAATCTCCTCCTAACGAAATATTATAAATTAAATATTTTTCTTCGTAAAATTTTTTATATGCATCTCGACAAGCTTGCTCACCTTCTGTTGCACCATCAGTTAGAGTAATAATAGTTCTTTTGGCATCCGCTTCTTGCGAAAATGATAGTCTCTCAACATATCTTAATGCATTATGAAGACTCGTGCCTCCACTAGCATCTAATCCATTAATTTTACCTTTCAAAAGAGATTTATCCTTAGTAAAATCTGTTTGAAGTGTTGCATTTGACTCAAAAGAGATTAAGGCTATTCTTGCATTCTCAAAATTTTCATAAAATCTTTCTGATAATTGTATTGCTGCAGATTTCACTGATTCTATGGTTCCACCCATCGAACCAGATGTGTCTATTATTAAAATAATATCAATATCATTCATTATTGTTTGGGTTTCATTTGAACTTCCACCTGTAACCACAGCATTAGATATAACTTGCCCATTAGCCAATGTAATTGTTGCTGCATTTATAGAAGTATATGCTATAAAATCATCAGTTTGAATGTAATTAGGTGTAAATGTTGAGCTTGATGCATATGAAATAATTGGTACAAATAAACCTACAATCAATAGTGTTACAAAAATTGCAACTTTTTCTTTCATTAGGAATCACCTCCTGAAATCAAAAAACTTTTATTTAAATTAATTATACTTCAATTTTACATAACTGTCAAATTTTTCTAATCCATGTGTTATTGAAGTATATTCAATAGAGGCAAAAAAAAGAAACCTATTATGGTTTCTTCTATTCTCCTATTGGAATATATTTCTTTTCTTCAATTCTCTTTTCTGGTTCTTTTGGAAATTCTATTTTTAAAATTCCGTTTTTGAAATTTGCTTTAATATCCTCTTCACTTACATTTTCTCCAACATAATAGCTTCTTGAACACATTCCTGAGAATCTTTCTCTCTTTAGATATTTAGCATGTTTATCTTCTTTTTCTTCATTCTTTTCAGCTGTTACTGTTAAATATCCTTCATGTAATTCTATTTTTATATCTTCTTTGTCATATCCTGGTATATCAATTTCTAAAAAGTATTTTCCATCTTTTTCTTTTAAATCGGTTTTCATTAATTTACTTTCTTTCTCTGTGAAGAATGAATCAGGTAAAACCTCATCCCAAAAATCTAATCCATTTCCATTTCTTCTTGGTATCATCATCATAATACATTACCTCCCTATAATTTTATGTGTTGACACATATTCGGTTGCACATAATATATTATTAACCATCTGGTTAATTTCTATTTACATATTTATTATACATCTAATTTTTAGCACTGTCAATATCAGATTGCTAAAATTCACAAAACTTTCACATTTCCTTTTTTATTTTAAATTTTATCGAATACATAATTAAAGAAAATATTGTGGAAAGTATCGCTAAATAGTATAAATACAAATCAATTCTAAATGGCATTTGAACATGGAACTGGTTTACAATTAAAGAAACTACTATCGCCAAATAAAATAATACTGTTGCAAGTTTTCCATACCATTTACTATAAACAACTACATCTTTTCTTTTATAAAGTAGTGATGCTGATATTACCATAACACATTCTTTAATAAACACTATTGCAAAAATCCACCATGGTAAAATTTTTAAAATTGATAATGATAATAATAATGAAACTTGTGTTAATTTATCTGCAAGTGGGTCAATCAATTTTCCGAGATCAGTTATATAATTATATTTTCGTGCAATATAACCATCAAGAATGTCTGTTATTGCAGATATTGTAAAAATTATTAGTGCTACTAAATAATCATTATTCACTACAGAAGTAAAAATAAATGGTATAAAAATAAAACGTATTATTGTTAAAATATTGGGTATATTTTCTTTTTTCATTTAATTATTTCCTTTCACAAAATTACAAGGGCAAAAGGAGAACTGTTCCCATTTTGCCCTTATTTTAGTTCACATTAAACTTCAAATCGTCATTTTCTAAGTTTACATTAATGTTCTGTCCATCATGGACATCTCCTCTTAAAATCATTTCTGAAATTTCGTCTTCTACATATCTTTGAATAGCTCTTCTTAAAGGACGAGCGCCAAATTTTAAATTTGTACCTTTGTCTAATATGAAATTTTTTGCACTTTCTGAAACAGTTATACCAATATTTTTATCAGCTAATGCTTTTTTGGTATCTTTTAACATTAAATCTACTATTTGTATTAATTCAGGTCTTGTTAATGAGTCAAATACAATTATTTCATCAATTCTATTTAAAAATTCAGGTCTAAATACTTGTTTTAAATTTTCTTCAATCTTACTTGTATCAACTGTTTGTTTTGCAAAACCAATTGAATTATTATTTAAGTTTGAACCTGCATTTGATGTCATAATAATTATTGTATTTTGGAAACTTACTGTATTTCCTTGTGAATCTGTAAGTTTTCCATCATCAAGAACTTGAAGTAGTATATTAAATACATCTGGATGAGCTTTTTCTATTTCATCTAAAAGTATTATTGAATATGGTTTTCTTTTAACTTTTTCAGTAAGTTGACCAGCATCATCATATCCAACATATCCTGGAGGTGCACCTATTAATTTTGATGTTGAGTGACTTTCCATATATTCTGACATATCTACACGAATTATTGAGTCTTCTGATCCAAACATTTCATATGCTAAGCTTTTAGCTAATTCTGTTTTACCAACACCTGTTGGACCTACGAATATAAATGATGGTGGACGTTTTGTGCTTTGTAATCCTGCACGATTTCTTCTTATTGCACGAGATACTGCACTGACAGCTTTATCTTGCCCAATTATTCTTGTGTGAAGATTTGTTTCTAAGTTTAGCAATTTTTGAGTTTCAGCCTCTGTTATCTTTTTAACAGGAATTTTAGTCCAATTTTCAATTACTTGTGCTATATCTTGTGTTGTAAGATTCTTTAATTGAATTGTACTGTTTAATTGATCTATTTCTTCAATTAATCTACATTCTTGTGTTTTTAAATCTGCAGCTTTTTGATAATCCTCTGTTGAATCTGCTTGTGCTGCATCTTCTTTCTGTGCCTGAACTTGTGCTAATTCTTGTTTTAACATTTCTAATCTAAATAATTCTTTATTTTCTAAGTTAATTCTTGAACATGCTTCATCAAGTATATCTATTGCTTTATCAGGCAAAAATCTATCATGTATATATTTTTCTGACATTATAACTGTTTGTTTTATTACATCATTTGAAATTTTTACTTTATGATATTCTTCATAATATTTCTTTATTCCTTCTAGAATTTTAATTGATTCTTCTATATTGGGTTCTTCAACAATTACTTGTTGGAATCTTCTTTCTAGTGCAGAATCTTTTTCTATATATTTTCTATATTCTTTTAATGTTGTTGTACCTATTAATTGAATTTCTCCATTAGATAATGATGGTTTTAAAATGTTTGCAGCATTCATAGAATGTTCTCCATCGCCTGCACCAATTATATTGTGAATTTCATCAATTACAAGTATAATATTTCCATATTCTCTACATTCATCAATAATACCTTTCATTCTAGCTTCAAATTGTCCTCTAAATTGTGTCCCTGCTATAACAGCTGTCATATCTAATAAATATACTTCTTTATTTAAAAGTTTTGCCGGTACATTGTTATTTGCAATTTTAATAGCTAAGCCTTGTGCTATTGCTGTTTTACCAACACCTGGTTCACCAATTAAACATGGATTGTTTTTTGTACGTCTATTTAAAATTTGAATTACTCTTTGTATTTCTTTATCGCGTCCAATTACCATATCTAATTCATTGTTTTTTGCTTTTACTGTAAGATTTGTTCCATATACATCTAAATATTTTTTCTTCTTTTTGCTTTTCTTTTTGTCTACTTTTACTTTTTGTCTACCATTTGATTCTTCTTCATTTTGATTTTGTTTTTTAGGAACTATACTTGCAAATATAGACCCAATTGGAATTCCTAATGGATTACCTGAGTTATTTTCTCCATCTTCATCATTTTCGTAATCTTCAGCATCAAAATCTTCTGGATCAAAGTCCTCTAAACCTTCAATATTTTCCATTTTTAAATTTGCTGATAAATCTTTAAATAAGCTTTCTAATTGTTTTGACATATTTGACATATCTATATTATTTATTGGTGGTACATTACCATTATTATTACTATTTTTATTTTTTGATTTTTGATTTTTTTCGTCATTGTTTTGTTTTTCTTGCTTATCGTTTACTGGTGGCATATTAGGAATTTCTATACCTCTTTTTTTAGCACATTCTCTGCATAAACCTTCCATTGATGACTCGCCATTTTCGATTTTATTTATAAATATTTCTGCATTGTTTTTATTGCAATCTGAACATAACATATATAAATTTTCCTCTTTTCTTTTTTAATATTATATATAATACATTAATTTTTCCAAATAGTCAATAGAAAATGCATTTTGGGACTAGACAAAATTTTCTTTTTATGATAATATATCTAAGATACAAATTTATTTTGTATTATTTTAGAATATATGCCCGAATGGCGGAACTGGCAGACGCACACGACTCAAAATCGTGCGGGAAACCATGTGGGTTCGAGTCCCACTTTGGGCACCATAGATAAAAAAGCACAGAAAATCTGTGCTTTTTCATTTTCAAATTTTTAATAGTGGGACTCGAAAAGGAACGTGCCAAGCTTCGAGCTGGTCAGGCACCAGCCGAAGCGAAGGTAAAAATAGTCCAGTGGACTATTTTTGTGACGCGGGTGCGAGTTGTCCCACTTTGGGCACAAAACGAAAATAATTTATCAAAACATTTTTTATGTCAATTTTGTTTGTTCCCTTGATTTTATTGTATATTTGTTGTAAGATATTGCCAACCTGACGCTAAGAAAGGATAGCTCTTTCTAAAGAGCGAAAAGGTGGTTCACAGATTGAATGCTAACGATTATAAACACATTCATTTTGTACTTAAATAATAACGTATACTTTAAATTTGTCAAACTATTTTCAGAATAAATGGTGTCAAATTAGTTTTCTGTTATTATTATATGCAAAACACCTAAAAAACAATATTTTTACAAAAAAAGAGACCATTCATAGTTAATGAAGCAAAAGTAATAATTTTTTTGTAACAAAAATCATTTTATAACGTCTTATATACAAAAGGAGGATAAAAGTTATGCAGGATATCAAACAAATATATGAAGAATATTTTGAAACAGTAAACAAATATCTATTCTGTTTAACTCATGATAATGATATCTCAGAAGAACTAACCCAAGAAACTTTTTATAAAAATGAATATGAAGTTCAACAATAATCTACACAAAATATCTAAAAACCTACCCTGTAGTATTTAAACAGAGTAGATTTAAATTTTTTTATTTTTTTATCCCATATGTATTTACTAATTTTACTTTCTGTAGTTTTATATATTCTAATGTACCTCTGTAATTTACAACCATTGTAATATCATCAGTTGCATCATATTTAGTCATCGAATATGTTTCATAAAAATCGTATTTATCTCCATCAATGAAATTATAGTTACATTTTCTTGATGGACTCATAGTGCATTCAAACTTTTCTCCTTTATTATTCATAACATAACAACCATTTTCAATATCTGATTTTACATCTATTGTCAAACCGCGACTTAAAATCGGTGCATCTTCTTTCTCATATTTCTCTAGCATTTCTTTATATGGTGATGTTACACTCAATTCATTCATCTTTTGACTCATTATTTTTTGGCTTTCTGATGTATATAATCCATCTTCATCTAAAACTCCATATTTTTCTATTATATTTTTCCTCTATATCTTCATCTGAAAAATTATTATATTTGTTTCTTATAATTTTATATATAGTTATTATAATCTTTCATTGCTAATTCAATATTTAAGATTTTGCCATCCATATAGTTATATATTTTTTGATTATTCAATTTAGATCTAAACTCCTTTTTATTTTGAGATATCTTACATTTATATATTACCAATTTTTTTCAATTGGTTGCATTTATTTTTTTTATTTTTCCTGTTAAGTTTTTATATGACAAAAAACAGATAGTTTTATTAACTACCTGTGTAAAATCTATAATTTGTATAATTTTTGCTTTCAATAGCTATTGTTCTCTAATATCTTTTTTTGTAACACAACTTCAAGTACCGTACATGAAAAATTTGTAACCAATAATATAACCAAATTTGTTTGATAGCAATTTTCTATATCCGTAATATATTTTTTAACATCATAATTATCAGTACTATTTTTCTTTTCTTCTTTGTTAGATAACCATTCAAATCTACTTCCTAATGCTGAATTAAATCTTATTTCATTATTATATGATATAAAATAAAAAAATGTAGTAAAACACCAAAATATAATCTGTATAGCAATAATTGCTTTCATCACACTATTTACATCTTCACTTCTTAGTCTATATTTCTTCAATACAAACATTGAACTCACAATTACAACCAGTAGTCCAGCTAACACTATTACAATAGAAAAAAACAAAATCTTATATGACAACTCATTGGCTATATTATAATAATTTAATATAGAGCTTATTGAAAATTGTTCTTCTTGCATTGATTTTGATCCAACATCTGTTACAATATAAATTCCAATACGATAAATAATCCATGGAATTAGTGACAATATAACATACTTTTCTATAAATTCTCCAATTATTTTCTTTTTTGGTGTCGCTACCTTACCATATATTTCTTCCTCTAAAATTTTTGACATAAGAAACTCCTTAATATGTATTTTATTTATAAATTCATATTACTATTTTGTTTTTATTCATCCTATCATAAAATCAGATAATTATCAACTAACTATCCGCTCTAAAACTTGTAGTTTGTTATTCTTTTACTATTTTATCAATAAAAAAATAGATAAATATCATAATTAAAGAGATTGCTAATCCAATATAAAACTCTGGAAAAGCAAATTCAATACTATTATGAATACTCATTTTTCCAGTTATATTCATTATGTGCCAAGTAAAGAATTGATATATTTCTGAAACTACAATTCCAATTGTTCCTAATGCACCTAATATTTTATTTGTCTTTTTATTTTTAAATGATACCCATACACCTATAATGAATAATACTACCGATATAATTCCTATTAGATTAAACAAGTTAATCAACCCACTAATTTCCTGTACACCTTTCTTTCCTCCATATTGATTTAATAACATTGGTAATAAACTAATTAAGAATGCAATTGTTAATACAATTTTCTTTTTCATAAATACCTCCACAATAACTTACTATTTTTAAAAATTATACCATAACATAACAAAATACTCCATAAATTTGTACAGAGTATTCTAAAACTTATTTGTTTTCTATCGTTATACTTTCTTCTCCATCTTTTATATTTTCTTTAAATGTTAAGTTTTGATTATCCAAGTTATTTTTATCTACTTCTATTGTATGTTCAGCTCCATCCTTTTCTATATGATATTTTTCTATTGTATGATTATTAGAATCTGTGTAAGTAGTTCCTTTTACTTCTTCTTGCTTTCCATCTTTATCAGTAAATATAACTTGAATTGTGTCTTTTGCCTTTTCTGCTAATTCTCCATTAGTTGTTGCATTTACTGTAATAAAACTTCCTGTTAGCATTATTAGCATAACTACCACTAATGATACAATTTGTTTTCTTTTATTTATTTTCATATTTTCCTCACTTTCTAAATTAGATATAACTACCCTGTTTCTTACACTTTCAACAATTTTTTTATTTAATTCATTATTCACCATAGTTATACCCTCTTTCTTTTAAATTTCTTTTTATGGATTTTCTTGTTCTATATAAAATTATTTTTACTTTTGCTTCTGATATTTTAAAAATTTTTGCTATCTCCTTGATTTTCTTTTGATTGTAATAAAATGTTATAAAGATTTTTCTATCAAGTTCTTTTAGTTTAGAGAGTGATTCTGAAACTATTTTTGATTTTTCATTATTTTCTGCTAATTCTTCAATATTAATATGAGTAATTATATCATTTTCATAGTCATCAATACTTTCCATATTTACATTATAATCTCTATATTTCTTTTTAATTAGATTTTTGGTTATTCCTACTAAATATGGTTTTATTTCAATATCTTTATCCAATTTCTTATAATTCTTCCAAAATATAATAAATACATCTGATAAAATTTCTTCTATATCTGCTTCACTTGATATACTATTCTTTAATATTTTATAAATATAGGCATTATATCTATTAATTATTTTTTCAATGTTTAATACTCCATCTTCTTCAAATGTTTTTATTGTTTCTTTTTTCAATTTAGATCTAAACTCCTTTTAAAAGTACCTTCACTTATATAATCCCATTATAACCAAAAAGGTTACAAATTTTTTCAAAAAAAATAGAGAGCTTATTTCTAATATTAGCAAATTACTTATCATACTCTAATATATTGTAGCAGTTTCTTTACTTATTATGTAAAGTGTGCTGTACTAAATATATATGATAAAATCATATATTAGAAGACCTCGCGTTCTCACTTATACTTATTCACCAGTAAAAAAAAATTTTTGGTGGAAAAACTTATGGCAAAAAAAATGGTATGTTACAATGGCGATACTTTAGCTTATCCTAATTGTTCAGATTCTAGGGTTCTTGTTAAAGGCAATAGTGTCTATGAAATACTTACTCAAAACAGTAAGTATATTGTAACAATAAACTAAATTAACTAAAAAAATACGAATTTGGTAATTCCAAATTCGTATTTTTTATGTATTATGGTGAGCCAGAAGGGATTCGAACCCCCGACCCCAGGCTTAGAAGGCCCGTACTCTATCCAACTGAGCTACTGACCCATTTCTTAACACCTAATTATAATAACACATATTATTGACAAAGTCAACCATTTTTTAATTTTTTTTCATATTATTTTGAAATTTGATTTATGATTTCTTCTTTTTCCTCAATTGTATCTTCCAAAAGTTCAGGTTTCTTTAAATATTTTGATAACAATTTAAAAGAAAAAGCATAATAATACCCATCACAAATTCTTTCATCACCAACAAAAGCTAGCGTAATACACTTTTCTTCTTTAATTTCATCATCCTCATAAATATAGCTTTTTTTCTTTTTACCCATAGAAAAAAACATACTTGTCGTTCCAAAATTATATATATGATGATATATACTATCAATTCCAAGAGAACCAACATTAGTTATAAAAACACTCGTATGGAATGGACTAGCATCAATTATTTTTCTTGGTAATATTCCATGTTTATCTAAAAATACAAAAAGCTTTACAACAGCTCTAATCAATCCACTAGGAATAACATTTAAAACCGCAACTAACTTATCTGTTTTATTTGAATTCTCAAGTTCTTTATTTTGTTCTATTGCATTATCTAGTATATCTTTTATTTCAAAAATATTCTCAGTTCCATTAAATTCTAACTTCAATGGAGTTTCAGGACCATCATCAGTTAGGTTCTTTTTTATAACAAGCGAAACATATATTTTATCTCTTTTATATAACACTCCATTCATTGCAAATCTATTTAAATTAGGTCTTTGACCTACAATTTTTACAATAGCAGCATATATGATATTCATATATGATAAACGTAGCCCATCTTTTGCCTTTTTCTCAATGTATTCATCTAAATTTTTTAAAGCTATGTCTTGTTTAAAATATACTTGAGAATCAGCTCTATCAAGCATTACGCAAGGCATAATTTTAAAAATTGGTGGTAAGTTTTTTATTCTTTTGCCATCTGATCTATGTCCAAACATCTTCTTTTCCCCTTTTGCTTACTCTATTCCCAATATTTTTGCTTCAACATTAAACATCTTGTATTTTTTAGTTTCCTCATCTAATTTAAACTCTATTAACGTATTTTCAAGACTTTCACTATTTTGTCTTAAATCTGTTGTAAAATATAACTTTATTTGAGGAATTTCTAATTTATTTTTTACTATTTCTTTAAATGTTTCAACAGTATGTTTATCATCTTCACATACAAATATTAATTGTGGTAATGCTGAAAATCCTGAATCCCCAGGAACAAAATTCTCATAAAACTCTTTATACATAGTCATTTTGTCTACAAGTTTTTTCTGCCAATCTTTTTCTCTTCTAATTACTTCAAATAAAAATGTTATTGATTTTTTATTTTTAGTAAGTTTTACAGATCCACCTGTTGCCTTAAATACTTTTCCTGACATTTTTGCATTTAAAGCAGGCTTAACAACATAACTATCAAATGCTTTTACTTTTCTTAGATAAGCAATTAATGTTTGATTTCCTGCTAATCTTTTCTTTATCATTGCAACTGGTTTAACATTATCTGTTTGTTGCCATTTACATTCAATTTCTTTTGAAGTTAATAAATATTTTCCCATCTTTTCAAGACAATAAATTCTATATATTCCTTTACCTTCTTCAGATGTAAAATAATATCTTGTTAAAATTTTTGATTTTACAAGTTGATCTAATTTATTATTTAATTTATCTTGTGATTTTGGATCTATTCCTTTCCACTCTAGCATTTGATATATTTGTCTAGAAGTTATAAATTCAAATTCGTTTACTAACTCTAATATTGCAAAATGAATATCTGTTATATGTCCTATATTAATTTTATGTATAATTTGATTCATAGACACATATCCGTCTTTTCCATCAAATGTTTTTATTTCACCTTCTCTTATTGCAAATGGTGATACTTGCGCTTTGATTTGGTTATCTTCAACCATTTCAATCCCTCCTTATAATTTTAGTTGCTAATTATAGCATCTTTTTTACACCTAGTCTTTTAAACTACTATCAATTTTATTTTTTTCTTTTCTGGCAAGATCTTCTTTATGCATACATCAACTGTTTCACCATATTTTAGTTCTCTTGTATACTCTGTCATACCTACTAAATTAGGTGTTAATTCAATAAATATACCATTTTTGTTTTTTTCTGTATCTCTTACAATTCCCTTTACTGTCATTCCTTCTTTAAAGCTTTTTATGTTATCATCCCATGTTCCTAAACAGTTTTTATATGATAAACTTACTCTTCCAGTATTTTCGTCTACAGATTTTACCATACATTTTATCTTTTGTCCAACTTTTACTCTTTCTTCTGGTGATTTTATTCTTGCAACTGATAAATCTTCTATAAATACAAGTCCGTCTATTCCATTATCCATTTTAATAAAAGCACCATATGGTTGTATACCTGTTACGGTTCCACCAACTATTTGTCCTTGTTCGACTTTCATTTTTCTTTTGCTCCTTTTTCTTTTGTTTCAACAATATTATATCTTTTCTTAAACATATTTTCAACTATTTTAATTAATTTTTTAACAATTCTTCTACTTCTCTTTTTTGTAAGAATCTCCACTTGCCAAGTTCCAAATCTTTTACACCTATTTTTCCTATTTTACTTCTATGTAAAGCTAAGACCTTTCTTCCAACCGCTTCACACATCTTTCTAACTTGTCTATTCTTTCCTTCATGAATTGTTATTTCTAATCTTGAAATATCTTTTTCTGCATCAGTTTTTAAAATCTTTACCTTTGCAGGTTTTGTCGTATAATCATCTATTTTAACACCTTTTTTTAATTGTTCAACTTCTATATTTTTAACAATTCCTTTTACAGTAACAGTATAAGTTTTTTCTATTTCGTGTTTTGGATGTGTAACCTTGTAAACAAAATCACCATCATTTGTCAATATCAATGCACCTGATGTATACATATCCAATCTTCCAACAGGTACAACCCTTTCTCTAACTTTTACTAAATCTAGCACTGTATCTCTTCCAAATTGATCATCAGCAGTTGTCACATATCCTATTGGTTTATTTAATAAAATATAGACTTGTTTAGTAACTTGTTTTACAATTTCTCCATCAAATATGACCATATCTTTGTCTGGATTTATTTTTGTTCCAAGTTCTTTCACAATTTTTCCATTAACTTGTACTTTTCCTTGTGAAATATATTCTTCACACTTTCTTCTTGAAGCAACCCCACAACTGGCTAAATATTTTTGCAATCTCTCTTCCATTTTTAATCCTCTCTAAAATTTTATTCCTATTTTTTTCTTTGGGAAATTTTGTACCGGGTACATTTTTTCCCAAGTACATTTTTACTTTATAGGACTGGTTCTTTTTTTATATATTTTTGCATATTATATATTAATTCCTTTTACTTTTTTAAAAGGCTTTATATAGATTCTCCGGCAAGGTTCTCTTGCCGGATTTTATTATTTAATAATATACATCTACTATGCTCTTTCATCCAGTTTTTTTAATATATCTTCAAAATAGTCTGGTAACGGAGCTTCTAGTTTCATTTCTTTTCCTGTTACAGGATGTTTAAATTCTAAACATTTTGCATGTAAACATTGTCCTATAACTCCAAATTCATTTTTTCCATTTGAATATATATAATCACCTATTATAGGATATCCTATATGTGATAAATGTACACGAATTTGATGTGTTCTTCCTGTTTCTATATTAATTTCTAATAATGTATATTTATCATATCTTTTTAATACTTTAATATGGGTTACTGCATTTCTTCCATTTTTATCAACAGCCATCTTTTTTCTATCTGAACGACTTCTTCCAATTGGCATATCTATAGTTGCCTCGTTTTCCTTAACAATCCCTCTAACTAAAGCAATATATGTTTTTTTTACTTCATGATTTTTTATTTGTTCACTCATATTTACATGTGCTTTATCATTTTTTGCAACTATTAATAATCCTGAAGTATCTTTATCTAATCTATGCACAATTCCAGGTCTTATCTCTCCGCCAATTCCTGATAGACTGTCTTTACATATTGCCATTATTGCATTTACCAATGTTCCATCAGGATTTCCATTAGCAGGATGTACTACCATTCCTTTAGGTTTATTCACAACAATTATATCACTATCTTCATATATAATGTCTATTGGTATTTCTTGTGCTTTTAATTCTATCATTTGAGCTTCCGTTTCTTCAATTATAACCATATCTCCTTCAGTAACTTTATATGCTACTTTTCGTTTTTTTCCATTAACCAATATCTTTTCTTGTTCAATTAATCTTTGTACAGCTGTTCTTGTTAAATCATTATTTTGATTTGATATATAAGTATCTAATCTTTTTCCTTGATCTTCTTGTTTAACTATATATGTTTCCATTTCTTATTCCTCTCTGGGACAAAATGTACCGGGTACATTTTGTCCCTATTTTGTTATTTCATAAAACACAAAATTATCATCTTCTTTTATTAGGTTGTATCCATCTAGTTTTGTATTTTGAATAATCATATTCATTTTTGAATCTTTATATAAGATAATATGTGTTATGTCATACTTTTTAAATATATCTTCAAACCATATATCTAAATTTGAACTTTTTATAAAGTCCATAAATATATCTCTTCCTCCATTATATTCTGGTGCATATAAATCACATCTAGAGTCAATAAATACCGGTATTCCTTTGTATAATAAATAACTTCCATAATTATATTCATTATATAATCTTACATTTTTTATATTAATGTTGTTGTTATTAAAATATTGTATAATAAAATCACTCATTTCTACGGGGTATGATTTTTCATCTACATATTTTGCTTTAATTTTTGTTTTCACAAAATATAAACTTATTATTAAGATTAATGCTGATATCATAAATCCACCAAATAATGTTGTAAATACTTCTATAAGTTTTTCATCTACATCTTTTACTTCTTTTTTTACAAAGTCATATACTAGCCTATTCAATATAACTGAACATATTATTACAAACATTGTTGATTGTCTTTTTGAATATAGCATTAGCAATACTAATCCGCCAAGCATAAACAAATCAATTAATCTAATTTTAATATCTGTAAATGCCAATATTGCAATAAATATTATTAACACACATAGTATTTCTGCATTTTTTATTAATGTCATTGGTAAATGTTCATTTATGTTTTGTGTTGTATTTCCTTGCATTGTCTTGATTAAATATGTATATGGCGTAGTTCCTAAAGGTGTTAAAAATCCAGTCAAAGTGCAGATTATCATTACTACTATTAGATATTTTACTCCATCTCTTTTTGTTAATGAGATTTTCTTTCCTTCTTTGAATTGTTTTCCATATTTTTTTGCAAATTTTTCTTCTATAATAATTACTATATATTCTGCTATATATGGTAAGTATAAAATAAACATAAATGGCCAAACAGCAACATGTAAATTTGCTATTAATATTGATATTGCAATTAATCCAATTCCATATCTCTTTTTACTCGTATTGGCTAATTGCTCCATCAAATATATTTGTAGAGAAAATAATATAAATGTTACAAGTTGTGCTCTTGCTGCAATGTAATCTCTTAACATATACATTGCTCCAATTGTAACTACAAATGATACAACTTTATTTTTTACTAATTTAGAGTTTGTTTCGTATATCGTTATTCCTAATAATGCTGAAAATATACATGTTGATATATATATTCCAACAATTCCTCCTATTGAATATATTAAATATATTATTACATCATATAACCAATGTGGATATGTATATTCTAAATCCTGATGCCACGAAAACGGGTCTATCATGTCTATTCCTTTGTTTTCTATTATGTGTTCTCCTATTTTTATTGTGTAAAATGTATCATTTTGTAAAGTCTTTGGTGTTATACTTATACAAAATATTGCAATTAAAATTATTGCCATAATTTCGAAATAAATTGTTTTTTTATTTTTCATATGTTTTTATACGGCCTATAAATATATAAACGTCCGCTTCTCCTTTCCTTGTTATAATATCCATATTATAACAGAAAAAATCCAAAAAGGCTAGGCTTTTTGGATTTTGTTTTATATTAAACAGCTTCTTTACTTTCAGTTTCTTCTTTGTTTTCTGTTCCTTCTTCATTTATTAGTTCTAAACTACAAATTGAAACCTCATAAGCTACTTTCATTTCTGATGTTCCATCTTCATATTTCTTTTCATATTGTCTTGATTGAACTCTTCCTACTATTTTTACTTGAGCTCCTACTTCTAGATTTTGACAAAATCTTGCATTTCTTCCCCATGCTATTGTTGGAATATAATCTGATTTATTATATGCTCTGTTTACTGCTAATAATAAATCTGCAATTTCTCTTCCAAATGGTGTTTGTCTGTAAATTGGTTTTTTACATACAAATCCGATAAGTACAACTTCGTTTGTTGTTTCTTCTTTTCTTACTATGTCACTTTCTTCTTGTTCTTCAACTTCTTTAAGTTCTTCAACATCTTTTGCAAATACTGTTAATATTAATTTGTTTCTTTCATTTTCATAACTATTATATGATCTGAATTGTCCTTTAATTAATAATCTTGTACCTTCTTGTAACATTTCATCAGTTATTAATCTTTCTGATATTGTTATTGGTATGATGTCTGCATTTCCACTTAAGCGTGGTATTGATAAGTTGAATGTATAAAATTTCTCTCCGTAAATTTCATGGCTAAATCTTTTTTCGCCTGTAACTTTTCCTACTAATGTTAAGTAGTTGTTTTCTAAATAATTTGTATCCAATTTTATTTCCTCCTTATTTTTTTCTTTATCAATTGTAAATTTCTCTTCTTGCTTCTCTTTTTTTAAAATTTTCTACAGTTTTTATTATACTACACTTTTTTGGTTTTGTCTACATAAAAAGTTAATTTTTTCTATTTTTTTTCATATTTTTGCTCAAATATTAGCATTTTTTGTACTTTTTTATAAATTATGCAGTTCTTTTATTATAAAAATTACTAATTTAGTATATATTTTTTTATCGTTTTCTCTAATTAGCTTTATTTCTTTTTCTTGACTTTCTATTATTTCTCCATTCAATTTTTCTATATCTCTCTGTAAACATACTATTATCTTTTCTTCTTTTACACTTGATATAGATATCGTCGCTTTTGTGTTAAAACCAAATGTTATTACTTTTATTGGCTTTTCTATGTTCATTTTTTTCAAAAATTCTATTTTGATATCTCCATTTAATACTAAATACTTTGTTTTTGATATTATCTCATTCATATATTTATATTCATCTGCTTCTAATTTTATATCTTCTAGTACAATTATTTCTTCAAAACAAATATTCTTAACATTTTTTATAGATTCTTTTGTTATTTCTACAATTTCAATATCACTCTCTTTCAGATTCTTTTTTATAATCTGATTATCTCTTTTTTTCGCAATTATTCCAATTAATGGCATAACTCTCTCCTTTGTTGTCATTATTTCCTAAACTTTTTTTTTTATACTTGTATGCACACTAATTGGAAATCTGTGTTCCATTATTATTAATAGTGTAATTATTTTGATATATTAAATCTGAGACAGTAGTAACCTTAAGTCCTTTTGATTTTATATTTTTAATAAGCATATCTAAACTATCAGCTGTATGCTTTGTTCCATTATGACTTAAAATTATTGCACCATTATCAAGTTTATTTTTTAGTCTATTCCACATTTCTTCCCCTGTTAATCCTTTATAATCTAATGTGTCCAAATTCCATTGTATTGTGAAATAGCCATTTTCTTGTGCAGTTTTTATTACTGTGTCATTATATTCTCCATATGGCGCTCTGTATAATGTAGTTTTACTTCCAGTTATTTTTTCTAACTTATTTACACTTAACTGTATTTCTTCTAAATTTTTTTCTGCTGATAAATTATTTACATGTGGATGTGTATTACTGTGGCTTCCTATTTCATGACCGGCTTCATTTATCTTTTTTACCGCTTCTGGATATTTGTCTGCCCAATCTCCTACTATAAAAAATGTTATATGTACATCATTATTTTTTAATGTTTCTAATATACTGTCTATGTCGTCTGCATTCCATGCACAATTCATTGTTAATGCAACTTTGTTTTCTTCTGTTTGTACATTATATATAGGTAAATATTTTTCCTGTGCAAACGTTGGCACTGCACTAATATCTTTTATATTTGCTAGTGCAATTAATACTGCAACTGTTAATATTGACACAGCATATGTTTGTATTTTTTCTTTATTGAATATTAAGAACATAAAAAAACCTCCAAATTAAAACATGATACTAATTATATTTAATATTATGTTTTATTCCGAAGATTATGATTTTATATTTATTAATTATTAATAGGGAACCTTATTAAAAGTTCCCTATTTTTGCAGTCTATATAATATCAGATATTATTTTTGAAGTTCAATAATTCCTACTCCAAATTGACTACAGTGATTGTTGTCTGATTTTACTGGTTTAGTTTGTGCAGCAGGCCATAATTTACCTTCATTTATATAACTTCCCCCTACACGCGAAAAACCTGTCTTAGATAATTCATCTTCAACAATTTTAATGGTATTACCAATCAAACCATATACTCCTCCGAATTCTCTTTTTCCAGTTCGTTCTTTTCCATAATCAGAAGCTCCAGTAGTATTACTATAATGTCCTATTTCTGATGAATCCACTACAATTTCTTCAAAAGTAGCAATTCCATCTTTTAACCATCTTAAAAGTAACAGGAAGTATGTGGTCTTTGAACACATTTTACTTTCATTTCTTGGCAAGTAATCCATTATACTTTTCTTCCAAGTTTCACAGCCCCAACCTGTAAAAGGTGCTTTGTTCTCAACAATCTTTAAACCATCAACTGCATCAAGTGACGGTTCATAAGCTGAAATCCAGCAAAAACCTTTTTGTGGTTTATTGGCTAGTGCCTCTAAAACATTGTCTCTAAAACTTTTCTGCTTGCTTGTTTTAAAATTTCTTTTCTTACCTTTTAAATCATACATCAAATCATCTTCTGTCAAATCTCTCGTATAAAAATGCATGAATACATCATTCATTTTTACTTTACAATACCAGTATAAGCTGCCCTCTTTCCGATAAACCTCTCCACCTCCTACAAGTGGCTCTGGTTTTGGTATAAAATTATTCTCTACTATATCATTTTTCGGAATATCAGCCTCATCTGTGTATGCAATTCCAATTCTTCCATCATCCATTACACTTACCCGTTGGAATCTAGCGCCTTTGGGTAATTCGACATACAACATTTTTTCGTTCATAAAGTAATCCTCCTTTTGTTTTGAAAAAATATATTTATTTATAAAAAATTAACATAATTATTGTATCATGAATTTATTTATTATGCAACAGCTATGGTGAAAAAATTTATTTTATAAAAAAACTATCTATAAAATCATAGATAGTTTTTTTACAAGTATTGTAGTTTTTAGAGAGTTTTATTATTTTTTGTGTTCCTCACAATTTAACCAAAAGTTAGATTTTTTTATTTTCTAAAATAGTCTTCGTTTTCTCCTCCATAATATTTAAATAATCTTCATTTTCCTTTGATACCTCTGGTTCACCTGGTATAGCACTAAGCATTCGATCTACTTTTCGTAATATATGATAACACTTTTTAGCATATTCTAGCTCTAATACTGGTAATTTACAAAGATTTTCATCACATTTTCTTACATCTTTAAGATCCAATTGAAGAATTTGTAGCATATTTATCAGCCACATTTTTTCCTCTTTATATTTTTCCTTTATATCACAGTCTCTAATTAATCCCCATATAGTTTTATAATTGAGTTTATTGTGTAAAAAGGATTTCTGGAACATAAAAGCTGCTTGCTCTTTCTTATCATGCTTAAAATAAAGCATTCCAAGTTCATACTCACCAATACTTTTGCATGCATCTACATTTAGATTTTTTACATGGTCATGCTGAACAACTATTGATATATTCTCAAAGTCTTGATAAATATTATATATCTCTGCTAACATACTCCTAAGAATATGAAATGTATAACCTGTCCTCATATTCAATGTATCTGCAAGATTAGCTAATTTAATAGCACTGTAATTCATTGGGAGATTTAATACTTCACATAGTTCGTCCTCCATTCTCTTACAGTATATTCTTGCATATTCAAAATGTTCGAATCCCATTCTTTCATCAGCAGTATATTCTTCAAACTCATTTAAAGCTTTTTTCCAAATTTCCTTAGATACTTTAGCCTTGCATATTTTGGTGTAAGCTCTCTCTTCTTTCGAAAACTTTTGTAACGAAATCTCATGAACCAAACCACATTTACAATATTTTTCCATCATTGTCATTGATATAAAAAATTGCATCAAAATTATTTTTTCTTTTTTCGGTTTATTCTCCAGTGCCTCTAAAGCATTGGCTTTAAACATTTCTTGCTTCATCTTAAGATACTCATTTTCTGTTTTTTCAGAATTATAACAAAAGTCTTTTTCTGTTAAATCCTCTACATACAAATACATAAAAGTATCTCCATTTTTAAGCGTACAATACCAATTTCTCCGTTCTTTGCTACACTTACCCGTCGAAATTTCGAACCGCTAGGTAATTTTACGTACATAGTTTTTTCTTTCATAAAGTATTTCTCCTTTCTGCATAAAAATATACTATAGTACATCTACATATTAACATAATTATTGTATCGTAAATTTATTTATTATGCAAAACTCTACATTATAAAATTCTCCAAGCATTCCAGTAGCATTTTCTTTTTAATTCCAAAAATATTATATTTTCCAAAACATATAATAAATCTTTTTTTATATCTTGTAAGTTTTTTGCTCAAATGAGCAAAAACTTTTAGTTTTGCCTGAGTTTTTGCTCAAATTTAAGAAGTTTTATATAACAAACTTATAATTAATTTTCATGTTATATTTTTTCTTTATTGAATATTAAGAACAAAAAAACTCCAAATTATAACATTATACTAATTATATTAATATTATGTTTTTATTTAGAGTTTATTATTTTATATTATTTTCCCATAAAATATTTTTAATATTTCTTTATACATAGGAAATTTTATTTTTTCAATTTCTTCTATAGTTTTCTCTACATCATATTCAATTCTCAAATGTTGAAATTCTACTTTTCCACTGTTAATATCTAATATCCCTGCATTAGCTATATTGTTACTTATAGGACAACCTAAAGCCCCTGGATTTATATACCATTTATTTTCCATATTATTTACGCTGTAAGCATGTGTATGGCCATATATAAATATGTCAGCATTTATTTTATCAAACATATCTTGATTTTCAATGATAGTAGGCTTTTTAATATGTTTTTTATATTTTCCTTCTTCATTCTCTGGATAATGTACTATATATAATTTTTTATTTTCTATTTCAATACTTTTTTCTACGGGTAATTCTTTTATAAATTTTATTGATTCTTCACTTAACATACTTTGCGTCCATTTATGATTTTGAATTTTGTCAAAGCTCATTTTTCTTTTATCGTCATGGACCTCTTTAGGTAATCCGTCTGTAAAATACTTTTCATGATTTCCTCTTACCGATATTAAGCATTCCCTCTTTTTTATTAACATTTGTACTGCTTCTTCTGGGTTTGGTCCTATCCCTATTATATCTCCACAACATATTATTTTATCAACTTTTATTTTATTAAATTCTTTCAATACTGCTTTTAAAGCCTGAACATTACTATGAATATCTGATATTATACCTATTTTCATCTTTAATCTCTCCAAATCTCACCATTTATAAATTGTGTTAATGCCATTATAAAAGCTTCCTTTGTCAAGTCATATCTAGTAATAACATCATTTGTAAGATGAGCTATGCCACCTTTTTCATTTTTTAAACCATTTCCTTTGAATATTTTGTCCATTACTATTCCTAAATCTGTATTTATAATTTCTTCTACATATTTATCTGGAACTGGAAATGCTGGACCTGTACCAAAACCTTCATATCCGTTTTTATCCTTTATTACAGCTATTTGTATAATACACCATTTTCCTAATTTATTTGTTATTCCTGATTCAACACCTATAAAAAAATCAGCTTCCACATTATTTTCTTTAGCATATTTTACTAAATTATTTACTCTGTTACTTGCGCCTTTATATATTTCATCATTAACAGGTTCATCACTAACATCTGAACTTACAGGAATTCCTATAACATCTACATTATTATAAAATTTTTCAAATGCCTGTTTAGCTCCTTCTACCTTTCCTTTATTATTTGTTCCTATTAGTACTTTCATTTTTTATTAATCCTCCTATTAATTTTTATTGTCTATACGATATTATTTTAAACTCATTTCTCTTATCAAATTTAAAAATTAATACTTTTGTGTAATTATCTTTGTTAGGTTCACTTAGTTCATTAATAATAAAACTTGCTTGATATTTCTTCAATGTATCAAATGTATTCATAAATCCCATGCCTGTACCACCTTCATTTGCATGTGTGGTAATTGGTTCCTTCCCTAGCTTTGCTAATGTTTCTTTCTCAAATTCTATACCAGAATCATATATGTACAGACTGTAAATGCCATCAATCTCGCCAAGCCTTACTAAAATACTTCTATTTATATTGTCTGTATGATTTATTGCAATAATCGCATCTTTTATATGGTCTGCTAACAATATTTCTAAATCTTCTTTTGATATTAGATTATTTACCATATAGTGTATGTTTCCTGATATTTGCAATTCAAATTCTATTTTATTTTTAATACATTCTGATTGCATATATTCTAACATATCATCTATATTAGGAATATCAGTTTTGCTCAATTTGGTTACAACCTTATCTTTATATAGATCTTTTTCTATTTCTTTTATTCTATCTTGTACTTCTCCTGCATCTTCTTTACTTATTTCTACATTTGTTAATAATTGTTGTATTTTATATTCTAACGCTTTCTGCTTATGTGCTATTGAATGACTTTTCTTACTTAATCCCAAATTTTCCTCTTCTACCTGCTTTAATTCACTTTTTGTTTTTTCTAGTTCTTCTTTTGTTTCATTTAAGTCTTGAATTAGTAATTTTTGTTTGTAATAAATTTGTAATGATTTTTTGATTGTTGTAAACATTATAAAAATCGCTGTTATAATTCCTAAAGCTAATTCTCTAGCAAGTGCTACATCCGTATGTATTAAAATAGCTATTAAGAAAAGAATAATTACTCCAATATTCAATACCAGTATGTCTAAATATTCATTTTGATTATCACCTTTCAAAAATGAAAATCCTTTTTTAAATCTTTTTATCTTAAATAATGTATATAATAAAATAACATGACTTATTAATATAATTATCAAATTTATATAATCATTATTCAAATCAGTACATATACTAACTATAAAACTTATAGCTAAAGTCATACATAAAATAGTATAATTAATAGCATGTGATATAATGGTCGCAATTATTGTTTTAGTAATCTTATTAGTTGAAAATATTATGCTAATTATCAAAACTTGACTTATTATGCTTATAAATATATTCACATAATTTTTTATTATAGAATACGGAATTCCAAAAATTAGAATTATAATACTTTTCTTTATCAATTCTGAATTTATTTCTATCTTTTTACCAATAATCTTAAAATTGCTATAGAAAATAAAAAATATCAAAAATATTGTTTTTATAATATTTATATTTAACTCAACATCACTTTGTAAATAAACTGAATCAACATCGCCAAACATATTATTTCCTCTCCGCTTAATTAATATGTTTATATTATAACTTATAAAATCTCAATATTCAATAAAAAAAGGTAAACTGCATAATTGCAATTTACCTAATCAATTACTTTAACCATCTTTTTAACCAATATATAAATGCATCATATATGTTCATCCTTCTCCACCACCTTTTTTTATCTTTCGTGCTCGTTCCGTTTTGCTATAATAAAAATACCATTTAAAGCTTAGAGCCAAGCAATTTTCGGTGATAGAAAGTGGTGGCAAAAAATGACTATATATGACAAAAAATAGTAAAATATATTTTCTGCTTTAAAATCTAAAAAATATTATCTTTTACTATTTTTTACTATTTTTATTTACCATCTCATTGTTCTTTTTATGTTGTAAAATTATAAAAAAAATTAAGGAGGGGTTTTATTATGGGAAGAAAAAGATCAAACGTAGCAATTGAAGTAGAAAAACAAGAACAAATTGAAAGAGGTAAAAGAATTAAATATATTAGAGAAAATGAGTTAAATCTAAATAAAACTCAACTTGCTGCGAAAATTGGTACATCAAGTCAATTTCTAGGATTGGTAGAAGAAGGAAAAGGTAATTTAGTTTATTACAGCCTTAAAAAATTTCGTGAACTTAGTGGACATTCTGCAGATTTTATATTATTCGGTATTGATGATACTTGTATAGATAAAACAAAAAAATTATTAAAAAATTATTCTGAAGAAGAAATTATTGCCGCTCTTGACGTTGTCGAAAAATTAGCTTTTTATATTAGTAAAAAATAAGTTCAAAACATTATGTAACTCGATTTTCTCTTTTTACTTGATTTTACGCATAAATCATGATAAAATAAAAAAGTAACTAAATATTTTTACTTCCAACTATAGGGGGAATGGCTATGTTCAATTACAAAATTAAACGTGAAAGAAAAAATATTATCAAATTTTTTTATGCTACGGCAGAACGTTTCAAAAACCACAAGAAAAAAACTTTTTTTATGCTTCTTGGAGATAATGAAATACGGATGTTCCATATAGCAAATTTATGGGAAAAAGATAAAATAAGTCAAGCATTTAAAAATGCTAATTTACACATCTGCACAAGTCATCAATTAGATATGTCTTTTGACGACTATTACAAAGATAGTTCATTCATAATTTTTACAAGTTTCTTAAAAAGCAATGAAACAATGTTTTATTACTATGTACTTTGCAAACTTTATGGAATAAATGATATATATCCATATGCATATGAATGGGACATTGATTATTCAGTATTATATGTTAATACTGTTGATACTCAAAATGACCAGCAAAACAAATGTCTAGCAGCCTATAATAAGGCTTTAAATGAAATAAATTTAAAAAATAATCTTTCTAATTTTGATTTTATGTCATTATTAAAAGACTTTGAAAATCGACTTTATTATAAAGCATTAAAAGCTGCACCAAGTATGAGCCTTGATCTTATAGATCAAATTCAGCTTTGTTACAATGAAGGTATTCCATTTTTTTCAAATACACTTGCTTATCATGAAGAAAATGTAAATTTATATTATGAACCAAATATTTCTAGTGATTTTAAATGGATTTATTATAATGACGAATATATTTACAGAATACCATTTATGTCAGAAAATAACTGTCCGCGAGTTTATTTTCTTAAATATGCTAGTTCTTTTTTTGGTAATTTCTTCGTCAATTTAGGAATTATTGAAAACTTTCAGTATAATAATGGTAAGCGAATTATAACAATTCAACCTTTTGTAATTCCCAAATCATGTACAACAAATTATCTGCTTTATTTATTTTTTTATTTATATAAAGATACAGAATATAAGAACTATTTACTTTCAATAATAAACTCTAATTTAAATCAATATATTAAAATATCCAGTTGGGATGAGCTTAGTATTGACTGTAAAAATCAAGTTATTAATTGTGTAAATAAAAATAAAGGTCTATGCAGAAGTATTTATAATGCCATTATCATTTGGGCAAACATGTTCGTTTGGGAGGAATTTTGCCAAGATGAAAATGTTAATCAAAACATTAAAAGTTTTAAACCTAATTTTTGGGGTACAGAATTTGTTAAAAATAATAACGATAAAATTCTTGAGCAAACTCTTTCTAAAATCTCTATTTTAATGAAAGATAACTATTATCGTCAAAATGTAAATTGCAATTACTCTTATATATCAGAGGTTGAGCCAATTGAACCCCAATACAATATTAGTTTTAATGGTCAATGTAGGTCAATATCAGAAATAAGTGCAGATGTATTGATTTACGATTTGATTGGTGATACTGGTATTAAAAGTTTTACAGCAGAAGATTTATTAGATTATTTTAAAGTACATTCTGATATAAAAGAAAAAAATACTTCTATTTTTTCTCAATGGTATATCAGATGGGTACAACCATATTTTGTGAAAATTGAATGTATTCCAGATATTGAAAAGGAAACAGTTTTTATTAATTATGTAATTAACTAGTATAATAAAAAGCTTAAGAAATATTTTCTTAAGCTTTTTTGTTTTTATATTTAAATCTCATCTTCTGTAATTGAATAAATCATTTTATTTTCGTATTTTCCTGTTTTTTGATTTATCCTTCTATCACGTAGACATGCCTCTTTTTTCATCCCAGCATTTTGTAGTATCTTTTCCTTTATTTGAGTTAATTCTTGATTTCCATCATAAAAGTTAGAAATTACAATATAGTAACCTTGTTCTTTAATTAAGTACATAATTACTTTTTTTAATGCTTCCTCCATATACCCTGTATCAGCCCAATCCAAAGCAATACCAAATTTTATTCTACATCCTCTATTGGTTTTAGATACCTCTTGAGCATTAATAAATCCTATCACTTTACCTGTCTTCTTTTCTTCCATTGCCCATACAAGTTCATTCATTTCATATTCTTTTATATATGAAGAGATTATTGCTCTTGTTTCTTCAAGGGATTTGTGTGGATTATAATTTAAGCAATCTGCTAGCTTTTTTTCTGAGCCAAGATACTTATGTGCATCTTCTGTGTCAGTAATCTTGAATTTTCTAATTTTTAAATTTTCTGTTTCTAAATCTTTCATTTTTTGTTTTATGTCCCCCTTTTTGAATTTTTTCCTTTATTTTACATTTAAAGTAAAAAAATGTCAATTGTTTTTTGGGAATTTTATCAAAAATCTTTTATTCTTTGCTTAAAATCACTGAAATCCACAAGTTTCCAAGACCAATTTTCATCTTTTTCCACACCTGGTACATTAATTCGTGCACTATCATCTAATCCTAATATATCTTGAACTGTTATAATTGCAATCTTAGCCTTACATTTTGCACAATATTGCATAATACCTATATTAACATTTATATCATAACATTCATTTCTTCTTAGAAACTCTTTTAATCTTTCTTTATATTCATCATTTAAGGTATTATACCATCCATGTATAGTCTGACAATCATGATTTCCAGGAAATACAAGAACATTTTCCTGTTCATTGTCTTTATCGTAAAAATTATTCAAATCAATTGAATATTGTAGTATTTTTTGTCTTGTAAATCCATAGTGTTCTCTTAATTTTATTGTTTCTTCTCTAATATCACCCAAGTCTTCAACTATAAGATTTTCAACTTTTATATTTTCACCTTTAAATAACTCATCAAAAAAGGCATAACTTACACCATCAGTATAAAATCCTTCTTTCCCACTTTTTCCTATTGGTATTTCAAAAAACGAATCATATCCTCTAAAATAATCTACTCTAACTTTGTCAAATAATTTTAGATGGTATTTAAAACGATTGACTAAATATTTAAAATTATCTTTTTTCATGTTTTCTACATCATATACTGGACTATTCCATTTTTGCCCCTCACTGTTAAAGTAGTCTGGTGGTGTTCCTGCTTCAAATGTAAATTTTCCATTTTTCATTTTAAAACATTCCGGATGATACATTGTTTCTGCAGAATTAAATGTTGGATATACTGGCATATCTCCTATTATTTGAATATTTTTAGAATTTGCATATTTCTTTAGCTCCATCCACTGCTTATATAATATAAATTGCAAAAACATATAATATTCTTTGTTCTCACCTTTTATATTACTTATATATTGAGCATATTCATTAATTTCTTTATTTTTTATAAATTCCACATATTCTTTATTTATCACAAATTTACCAAATGCTTCTTTATAATATTTTTCTTTAAAATTATCATATACTACTCTATCTTTTACTTCTCTTTCTTCAGCTTTTTCTATTAATCCGCATTCTTTTAATTTGTCTAATGATATATAGTCTTCTTCTAATGCATAATAACTTAATGGCGAATATGGTAATCTATTACATACATTTATGGGCAGAATTTCCCAATACTTCATTCCATTTTCACTTAAAATATCTATAAATTCATATGCTTCATTTCCAAAATCACCAATTCCATATTTACTTGGTAACGAAAATATTGGAAGTAAAATTCCTTTTTCTTTCATTTGTATCCCCCTTCTTCTTTTGCTTATATTTGTTTTCTAAAATTTTATCACAAACCCTTTTGTTTTTCTATATTATTTAATAATATTTTATGAAAAGAACAAAAAATGTATTTCTATATATGAGATTTGGAGGACTTACTTATAAATAGAACAGAGCTCTCTATTTAGAGAGCCCCATTATTCGGTATATCTTTAATTTAATCAAAATACAAACCAGCCAACCCCATATGGATCTTTAAAGTCCACATCGCTACCAATAGTCATTTTGCAATAGGGCACTTATAGCCATACTCTGCAAAACTTCCACTTGCAACGCAAACTTTACTATATGTCTCATCTTCCGCGAAAATTTTGCGAACATTTGCAAGACCACACTTACCTGCTACTTTTCTACAACCTGCGATTTCAAGCGTATCCTGTGCATATTTAGTATTGAAATAATGACCAATTTCTGTAGAATCACAACATATGGCTTTCACAGCTTCATCCTGTTCCCAGCCCTCCATTTTCATATGCTCAATTAATGTCGCAAGGAATAAAACATAATGATGTTTAGTTCCTAATTTTAAATTATTTTTTTTTGCCAACTGCTTGAGCTCGTTAAATGATAAGTCAGTTGTTGGACCACATCCTGCACTGAAAATTGGCTTTCCTTTATCATCGATTGTCATGTCGTAAACTGGTACTTCAAAGCTTTTTACTCCTGCACTGATAGCTTCGTTAAGCTTATCCAGAAATTCCTTTACTGCAGGCGCTAATAACCAACAGCTTTTAAACAGTTCCTTATAAATATAACTGTTAGACCCTTCTACATGAATCGTTTCAATTCCTTTGGTAAGATGTGTTTCAGTAAAAATCCTTTCTTTCATAATTTTCCAAAAACACTCATCTACATCTTCAGGTGTTTCTAAATTTTTTTTCAAGATCTCTTTTACAGATTCCGTTACCTGCGATTTCATTGAAATGACGAGTTCTCCTTTTTCGTCTTCTCTGACGAAAAATTCCTTGCTATTGTGTATATGCTTTGTTTCTTCGTCTATTGCACTATAAATCATTTGTGCAACTTTCTTGGCTTTTCTTCTTCCTAAATATTCACAAAGAATATCCCGGATTTTAGTTTCGTTCATAATAGTAGTTGTTGAATTTTTCATCATGTTTTCCTCCTAATTAATTTGATAACCGATTTTTTATATTTTTGCTACTTTTGTAGTATATCACATTATGTTAAGTTTTGCAATGATATTGTAGCTTTTATTTAAAATATTTTATCGTAAAAATTGTTCCTTTATTTACTTCAGACTCAACACTCACATATCCATTATTACTTTCAATTATAGATTTAGCAAGAGCTAAGCCAATTCCAACGCTTTCACTTGAAGAATTTTTACCTTTATAAAATCTCTCAAAAATATGAGGCAAATCCTCTTTCTCTATTCCTACTCCATAATCTTTTATTTCTATTTTTGAATATAACTTATTTTCTTCATATGATATATCTATTTTAGAATTATCTTTTGAATGTTCTACACAATTTTTTAAAATATTAGTTATAGCTTCTACCTGCCATTTAAAATCACAATTTATCTTAATATATTGCTCTGCTTTTGGTACTATTTCAACATTTTTCAAATCACACAATACTGAAACATTTTTTATACTCTCTTTTACTATATCTTGCAAGCTTATTTCTTTATTAATAAATTTTACTGAATTTGCATCTAATTTAGATAATTTCAATATTGAATTTACTAAAAAATTAACATTTATAATTTCTCTTTTTATATCTTTAACAAATTCTATTCTGGTTTCTTTGTCCATTTCTGGATTTTCTAAGATATTATCTATCATTATTGTTATTGAAGTTAAAGGCGTTTTTAATTGATGTGATATATCTGATAAAGAATCTTTTAAATTTACTTTGTCTTGTACAGAATTTTCTGCAGTTTCTTTTAACATTATTGTTGTTTTATAAACTTCATTTTTTAATATTGATAACTCATCTTCAGTGTTATCCTCTATATCTAATTTATAGTTTTTATTATTTATCTCTTCAATATATCTTGTAATTTCTTTTAGTTTCTCGTCTTTTGAATTATTATATTTCATAAATATGATTAAAATTACTAATGATAATATTATCAAAATTGTTGTATTTAATATTAAAAATATTTTAAAATAATTATCATTTTCTATTAATATTGCATCATCTTGTAAGTTAATTCCATAATTTTTAAATAGATTAGTATCTATATTTTCTTTGCTATTTATTATTTGCATTATTTCGTTATTATCTAAATCTGGATATTTTTCTTTTACTTCTGATACAATTTGTGCAATTTTATTATTAAAATTATTTGTATATTTTTTATATTGATAATATTGAAACACTCCAAATACTATTAAAATTAATATTATTGCAATAAAACTTTTTATTAATGCTCTTTTTAATTCAATTTTATTTTTCATCAATTCTATACCCTATTCCTTTAATTGTAATTATTATATCTGTTACAAGTTTTTCTCTTATTCTTTTTAAATACACTGTTACAGTATTGTCATTTACATCATTTCCAGTCCATTCCCATATTTTTTCTATAATATAATTTCTTGTAACTACTTTATTTAAATTCATAAATAATAAATTTAATATTTTCAATTCTAAACTTGTTAAATTAATTTCTTTTCCATCTCTATATACTACCATTTTATCTATATCAAATTCGATATCTTTTACTTTTATTATCGAATTCTTTTTATTTCTAAGAAGTATTTTATTAATCCTTGCTACTAATTCTCTTATTGAAAATGGTTTTGTGATGTAATCCTCTGCTCCCACTTCTAAGCCTTTTACTATATCATCTTCATCATCTTTTGCTGTTAAAAATATTGTTGGTATATTTTTATCTTTTATATTTTTTTCATATAAATTGAATCCATTTCCATCTGGAAGAGATATATCAAGAATTACTAATTTAGGCTTTTCATTTTGTAAAAATATTATTGTTTCTTTTGCATTTGTTTTGTGTATTACTTTAAATTTTTCTTGTTCTAAAGAATAAATTATCCCTTTTGCAAGAATTTCATTATCTTCCACTAATAAAATTTCCATCTACTCATCTATCCTTTCTTCATGCATTTCTTGCATTGGTGAATGTTTTTGTTGATTTTCTTGTTCTCTAAATCTTTTTGCTAGTTCATCAGTTTCTCTTTGAATTCTTATTTTTTCATTTGGCTCTAATTCCCATGATTTTTTTTCATAAACTTTTTGTTCTACTGTTTCTATTGTTTTATCATATTGAGATTGTTCTTGTTTCTTATTTAAATTTTGTTTCGAAAATCTCAGTCTCATTTTGTTAAAAAATGCTGAAAGTCTATTTTGTCTTGCTGGTAAATTATTTTCATTATTTGTAGTTTGAATTATTCTATCATATTGTTTTTTACTATATTGTTCTCTGTCAAATTCCTGTTTTTTATCTACACCTTTATAACATTCTCTTTCTTTACTTAATAATAAACCCTTTAAAACTGTCTTTGTTTTTCCATTTTCGTCCACAGCACCTTTTTGAGCATCAATAACATAAATATCATTAGGATTTAATAAAATTTCTTGTTCTGTATTATCATAATCAGATAATAGTGTCATATATAAGCCTTTAGTTCCTTTAGGTGCATAAATTTCCATAACTGTATCGTAATCATCATATTTTGCAAATGATGAATTATATATTGGAGATGTACTAGTATAACCTTTATTATTCATACTTTTTCCAATATAATCTTCTGGATTAATCTTCCCATTTGTTTTTATTGCCCTATATAATTTCATTGATTGTGGCAATCTTGATTTTGATAATCCATCATCTAAACTTACTAATGTACTATCAATATGTTCCAAAGAATCCATACTTTTAACTGCCGTACAAATAGATGGATAGCAATTACGAGGCATATTCGTTTCTTGCCTATATTGATTTACTATTTCGTAGTTTTCATATAATGGTTTATTAAAATTTAATCTACATATATAATCTTTTAAATTTAAAATCTGTTCTTGCGAAAGACCTCTAGTTTGTAATTTACTAATCATATCAGACGCTATTTTATTTTGAAGCTGACCTCTATCTGCCAAACCTCTCTTCATTGATAGAATCATATTACTATCATTACTATACTGATTTATAGCCTTTGCATTATCTATCGTTAGATTACATTTCTCTAATTCTTGCATAAAGTCATTAATTTCTTTTAGCTTAATTCCTTTTTGTTGTAGTTCATCAATAGAATATCCATCTGCTAATCCTCTTAGTATATCTTGATAGTTTCCATCAGAACTAAAAGTTTGTGTCAAATCAATATCATTCTGAAAAGATAAATATTCTCCATTTAGTATTTCATTAATTTCTGATTCTGTTAATCCTTGTTTTTGCAACATATTTGATATTCGTTGTGCTTGAAAATCAGGCATTTTAATTTGTTCTTTTAACATATATTACTTCCTTTTACTTTGATATTTTTGTTCTTTAGAATTAATCTTTTATTTTAACCTAAATTAATTATTTCATTTAGTTATTCAATTTTATTCTAGCATAGAATGTAAAAAATCACAACAAGCCAAATTGTATTTTGGTTCTGTTTTGCCTCAAAATGAGAACTTTAATATAATAAATTAAATGAAGGGACTTTTATAGTCCCTTTTTTAAATATTTTCATTTCTTATTGTTTCTATTATATTTTGCTTATTTATTTTTGCAATTGAATATCTCATTATTATAAATACTAATATAAATACAGCAATAATTGAAATTAAAATAGGTTTTATAGGTATATACATATTACCTTCAAATTCTGTTGAAAATGCTTTATATAATGCAAACGTTCCAATCATTCCAAGAGCAATTCCGTATATTAGTGCTTTTGTTGAATAAAATATTGTTTCTAAATTGATCATTCTATTAAATTCTCTTTTAGTCATACCAATACTCTTTAGCATTGCAAATTCTTTTTGTCTTAATTCCATATTAGATGTAATTGTATTAAATATGTTTGTTACTCCAATTAACGTAATAACAGTTATAAATCCATATAAGAATATTTTAATTATTAAAACCATTGATCTTTCTTCTTTTACTTGTTCTGATATATTAAAATATCCGCTATCAATATTGATTGATTTTAATTCATCTACAAATCCATCTGGATTACTAGATTGTATTGATATGTACCTTAATTTAAAATTCATGTCTTTGAAATAATCTAAATTAACAATAAAATACCCTCCATCATAATATGATTTTTCAATTCCATAAGGTCTTGTATCAGTTATAGCACCAACTTTAAAACTTGTTTCTTTATTATCTAATTTTCCTGTAATTATATCTCCTACTGAATATTTATAAATTCTTTGAGTTATTCCCTTTCCTGATTTTTCATAATATAAATAATCATCACATAAGACCCCATTATCTTTTAATTTTTCAGCATTTGCTCCGATCTTTTTTATATATTTATTCCAAGAATTATTATCTAAAGCTAAGATTTGTAATTTTGATACTTTTCCTTCTCCTGTTGGAACATATTCTTTTTGTTGTTCATCATAATATTCATCTTCTTCCAATTTGATTCCAGCACCACTATTTATTTTGCTTAAATCCTTAATTTTTAAACATTGTTCTGTTTCATATAGCCAATAAGATTCATCTATATATCTTAATTTTGAGATTTTATCTATTTCATCTTGTGTTCTTCCATCACAAATTATTTTTATATTATAATCATAGTCTTTATAATAATTACCTGTAACATCAAACATATTTGCAATAAAACTGCTCATGGCTATAAATACAAATATACTTACGGCTAGTGATACTACAGTTGTTCTATATTTTTTCTTACTTCTTTTTAAGTTTTTATATGCCAAAACTCCGCCAGTTCCAAATACTTTAGAAATCAAAAATGGTACTTTTAACTTTTTAGCTTTTAATTTTACTTCATTTGGATTTTTTAATAAATCTATTGGACTTACTTTGCTTGCTTTCTTTGCTGATGATAATGCTGATAAATATATAGTAATTATTCCAAGTATAGCAGATAATATTATAGGATATATTGATACTTTAAGCATAATTCCATCAACATTCCCAAACAAACTATCTCCTGCAATCAAATTTACAATTTTTATTAGAATAATTACTGCTAATATACCTGATAATATTCCTAAAGGTATTCCTATCAATCCTAATATTAATGTTTCTGAAATCACATTTCTTTTTATTTGTTTTCTTGTTGTTCCTACGCTTGCAAGCATCCCATACATTTTCATTTTTTCTGTAATTGCTATTGCAAATGAATTTCTTATGCAAAATATACTTGTAAGCATAATTATAAATATTACAACACCAACAACTTGATATAACATTATAATTGTATCATCACTAATTGCTAAAACTTCCCATCTTAAAAGATCTTCATTTACATCAAATTTTTCATAATTTAATTTTGGTGCAGAATTCTGTGTAGTGCTTGTATTTTCTGTGTCATCCGTAATTTCAGTATCTTTAACTAAATCATTATAATTAGAAGCCCCTAAAATATTAGCTATTGATGTTTTATATTCTTTTGGATTTTTTAAAGATATAAATGCGTCTTCTGTTCCATCTTTTATATTAGTAGAAATTATTGTATACCCTGGATTTCCATAGGTTTCAAAAGAATAATTTGGTCTTTCAATAATTCCTGTTATAGTAAATTCATATTTTTTAGTATCAGTTAATTGTTCATCAGCTTGATTATAAGGATTACTAGTATCTAATGTGTATCCATCTAAAGTCTTTCTTGTACCAATATCAATTTTTATTTTATCTCCAACTTTGTAATTTACTTTTCCATTAGTAGCAATATGCCTACTAATAACAATTTCATTATTGTTGTTTGGAAATCTTCCTTCTGTCAACTTAAATTTTAGTTCATCAAATATTTTGTTATCCATTGAATATAGCTTTAGATAAGGCTTATCCTCATTTTTTCCATTCTCTAATTTTCCATATCCAACCTCTTTAATAGTAAAAATATCCTCAATATCTCTATTATTTTTTAGTGTTCTTATATTTTCATCAGTAACATCATAAAGTTTCAAATGATAATATCCTGTTCTATTTATATCATCTTGCACCAATGTATGTTGAAAGCTTGTAGCCATAGTCGCAACAGCACAAATCAAAGCAGTTGATAATATTATTCCTATAATAGTACTAATAGTTCTTTTCTTATTTAATTTTAAGTTTCTAATAGATATCTTGTTAAGAATATTCATTTCTACACCTCCTTAACAATTTTTCCATCTTCAATTTTAATAATTCTATCTGCTATTTTAGCAATTTCCATATTATGTGTAATCATAATTATTGTTTGTTTATAATCTCTATTAGACCTTTTTAATAATTCAACAATTTCGTCACTTGATTTTGAATCCAAATTTCCTGTTGGTTCATCTGCTAAGATAATTGCAGGATTAGTTATCATAGCCCTGCCTATAGAAGTTCTTTGTTGTTGCCCACCTGATAATTCATTTGGTAAATGATTTCTTCTATTTTCTAATCCTAAAACTTTAATTAATTCATCTAATTTATTTTGATTAACATCTCTATTATCTAAATTTAATGGTAAGGTAATATTTTCTTCAACATTTAATATAGGAATTAAATTATAAAATTGATAAATCAATCCAACTTGCCTTCTTCTAAAAATTGCAAGTTCATCATCATTGAATTTGTATATATCTTTTCCATCAATAAAAACTTTTCCACTTGTTGGTCTATCAACTCCACCAATTAAATGTAAAAGTGTAGACTTTCCACTTCCGTGATGCTCCAACAATTGCTACAAATTCTCCTTTATTTACTGTAAATGATACATTATCTAGTGCTGTTACTTTTGTAATTCCTTCTCCATAAACCTTGCTTAAGTTTTCAACTCTTAATATTTCCATAATTAATTTTTTCCTTCCTTTTTATATTTGTTAATTAGATTGTATCATGACTAAAGTGACAAGTAAGTGACTATTTTAAATTTTATCAATTTACAAATAGTTACCAGTAGGGACACCCATAAATGGTAAATTTTTTTACCACTAGGGACACCCTTTGTAATATTGGGGTTAACATCTTTTTTATAATGGTGTCCCTTCTGGTAATTTTTTTTACCAAAAATGAGTGTCCCCACTGGTAAAAATTCTTACCAACGGGGACACCCTTTCCTATTCCTTATTTAAAAATTTCATTTCAACATATAATTTATCTGCAACAGATTGAACAACATTTTTTAAAAGATATTGTTCTTCTGTCATTTTCTCAACTTTTGGAAACTGTTTTCTTGAAAATGCGTTTTTTACTGATATTTCAAAATTTGCACAAAATCTGTTATATGCTTTACTTAGCTCAAAATATTGTATTGTTAATGATATTAATTTTCCTATATCACTTATACTATATACCTGTTTCAATATACATATTACCATTAAATATGCAATATGTGACCTGCTATATTTCTTTTTTTCAGGTGCTGGCATTATTCCTTGTTTTACATAGTTATTTATCATCGTTTTGGTTATTATTTTGTCTTCTTTATTTGTTGAATATTGTGATAAATATTTTTCTAAATAATTTACTACTTGATCTAAGTATAAATCAATTTCAGGCAATTCATTCCATCTTGGTATATGTATTTTCATTATTATTTCTTCTATATCTATATTTATATTATTTTCCTGCATCTTTTCCGTCTCCTTTATATTTATGTTACTATTTTAGCAGAAACTTTTTAAATTATCAACCATTTAATTATTTAAGAATTCTAAGTGTATTAAATATTGTCAAAATTGTAACACCAACATCTGCAAAAACTGCTTGCCACATTCCGCTAATACCTAAAACACTCAATAATAATATTAATACTTTAACACCTACTGAGAAAATTAAGTTTTGTTTTATTATTCCGCATGTTTTTTTAGAAATATTTATTGCATCTATAATTTTTGAAATATCATCAGTCATTATTACAATATCTGATGCCTCTATTGCTGATTCTGAACCAACTCCACCCATTGATATTCCAACATCTGCTCTAGCTAAAACAGGTGAATCATTTATTCCGTCTCCTACAAAGGCTACTTTTCTATTTGTTGAATTTTCACTATTTTTAGTATTTGCATTGATTATCTTTTCTAATTCATTATACTTATCTTGTGGTAACATTTCTGATTTTATATTTTGAATTCCTAATTCTTTTCCAATTTTTTCCGCATTTTTATGGTTATCTCCTGTGAACATACTTGTTCTTATTCCTTGTGCGTTTAATTGTCTAATTGCTTCTTTAGCTCCATCTTTAATTGTATCTCCTAAATAAATTATTCCCACAAGTTCATCTCCAACTTTCACATAAATTATTGTTGTATCATCTTTTTCATCAGCTTTATTTTCATCATTTACTAAAGTTGAATTTCCAACTAATATAGTTTTTCCATCATATTGATAACTTAATCCTTTTCCTGCAATTTCCTTGAAATCCTGAACTTCTACATTGTCAACGTCAACTTTATTAGCTTTTATTATTGATTTTGCAATTGGATGATTTGAAAATCTTTCTCCCATTGCAGCATATTTTAATACTTCTTGTTCATTGTAATTACTTAATATATCTATTTTTTGTATTTCAAATTCACCCTTTGTAAGAGTTCCTGTTTTATCAAATACTATTTCTTTTATGTCTTTAATTGCATCTATATAGTCACTTCCCTTTATTAGAATACCCTCTTTTGAAGATTTACCTATCCCTGAAAAATAGCTAAGTGGTACTGATATTGCAATTGAACACGGACATGAAATTACTAAAAATATTAATGCTCTATAAATACTACCATTGTTTCCAACATATGGTATATCTGTAAATAATGGTAAAAATATTGCTACAATTGCAGCTAATCCAATAACTATTGGTGTATAAATTGATGAAGCTTTATTTACAAATGTCTCCGTTTTAGCTTTTTTATCTGTCGCATTTTCTACCAAATCTAAAATTCTGCTAACTGTTGAATTTTCATATTTTTCTGTTACCTTTACTTCTATCATTCCATCTACAACAATACTTCCAGAAAGTACATTTTTTCCTTCTTGAACTTGTGACAATTTGCTTTCACCTGTTAATGAAGCTGTATTTAAATCTGCATTTCCTTTTGTAACAATTCCATCTAATGGAACCTTTTCTCCTTCTTTAACTAATATAATATCTCCAATTTGTACTTCTTCTGGTGAAACTTGCTTTATATCATTTTCAATTTTTAAATTTGCATATTCTGGTTTAATATTCATCAAATCTTTTATTGATTTTCTACTCTTATTAATTGATTTTTCCTCTAGAATTTTTCCAATTTCATATAAAATTATAACCATTAATCCTTCTAGATGTTCTCCAACTAAATAAGCTCCAATACATGAAATTGTTATTAAGAAGTTCTCATTTATCTTCTTACTTTTGAAAAGCATTTTTATAGCATTTTTAGCTGTTCTATATAACAAAATAGCATAACCTACTATAATTAGGATTATTGAAGCAGTTGCTGGTAATTTTGCATACATCCCTATAAATGCAATTGCAATTCCTATAACTAACCTACAAACTTGGCTCATTGTATTTGATTTTTCTTCCTTTTGTTCTGTATGCTCTAAAGAAGCGTCTATCATTTCAACATCAGGTTCTTGTTCCAATACTGCTTTTCTTACCTCTTCAACAGAAACCTCATCAGTTTCATATGTTAATTTTAGCTTTGCGAAATTAACATTTACATTGTGCAAATTTGGATTCTTTTCCAACTTTTCTTGTATTTCATTTGCACATGCTGCACAATCTAAATCTTTTAATATAAATTCGTATTTTTTCATATTCATCATTCCTTCCTGGGCAAAAATGTACCCGGTACAAAATTGCCCGGTAAAAAATGTACCGGGTACATTTTTTACCTATCTATGTTCATAGCTTTCTTCTATATGTTTTTTAGCTAGTTCATACATTTCTGAAATATGTTCATCATCTAAAGAATAATAAACTGTTTTTCCTTCTTTTCTAAATTTTACTAATTTTGCTTGTTTTAAAACTCTTAATTGATGAGAAATCGCAGATTGCGTAGAATTTGTTATTTCTGATATATCTCCTACACATAATTCAGATTCTAGTAATGCACTTATTATTTTCATTCTTGTTGTATCTCCAAATACTTTAAAAACTTCAGCAATATCAAATAATAAATCATCACTAGGCATTACTTTTTTTATTTTATTTACTTTTTCTATATCAATTAATCCTTCATCCATACTTCCACCTTCTTTTCAATATGTAAATTTTAATTTTATTTTTCTATTATATTTTGTTATATGAATAATTGCTCATATGTTTATATTTTCATACTAACACTATTATATGTTTTTGTCAATAAATTTGTTAAATCTTTTTATGAAATAATACTTTAGTTAATTTATTGTGTTTTTACATAAAAAATGTTATAATCTAGTAGATAACAATTATACAAAACCTAAAACAGGAGGAATTAATATGCAAGAATTTTTATTACTTTGCTCACTTATGTCGTTTAGTTGTTTTATCGTTATTGTAACAGATTTAATGATAAAAGATAAAAATGCAGTAATACGGTTTATAGGATACATGATAGACGTCATAATGGCTATACTTGTATTTTATCTAATTTTATATTATTATTTTGATATAAAATTATTAGAAATCTTCCTATAAAAATTCCTTCAAAAAAAATATAGTCATTTAACTAATTGTTAAATGGCTATATTTTTCTTCTTTGCATATTATAACAAATTTTAGCGACAAGATTATTTGGAGTGATTTTAGCCCCAAGTTTAGCTAGTCTAATTTTCCACCCTGGTACAATATAAAATTTTCCTTTAAGTAATTTTTCAACAGCATATTTTGCAACATAATCACTACTTAAACCTTTTAATGCAAACTGTACATCTGCAACTTTATTAAAATTTGTATTAACCGGACCTGGACACAAAATGCTTATTTGCACATTTGATTTTTCTCTTCTTAATTCTTCTCTGATAGCTTCTGATATTCTTACAACATAAGACTTTGTCGAATAATATGTTGCCATTAGTGGACCAGGCATAAATCCCGCAATTGATGCAACATTTAGAATTTTACCACTGTTCTTTTTTTTCATATCTTGTAAATATAATTTAGTTAAAACATGATATCCTACAATATTTGTATTTATCATTTGTAATTCTTTATCTAAGTCGGTCTTGTCAAAATATCCACAATCCCCAAATCCTGCATTATTTACAAGTATATCTATGTCATTATATTTATTGTGTAATTCTCTGCAATTTTCCGATTTAGATATATCCATACACACAACTTCAGATTTTGTTCTCAACTCACTCTTTAATTGGTTCAATTTCTCTATGTCTCTTGCCACTAATATAAGCTCATATCCTTTTTTACTTAATTCCCTAGCAATATCTCTTCCTATTCCAGAAGATGCTCCTGTTATTAAAGCTTTCATTTTTTCATTCCTTTCGGTTATAATTAACTACCAAAGTTTTGTTGAAAAAGTACTCTTAAATACACTTATAATTGATTTAAATAAATTGACTATTATCCTGAAAAATATATTACTTTCATATAATTTTGTAAAAAATCCTTTTACTATTGGTATTTGATAAATCAACATAAATGCTAATATTACAACTAAAATACAACCGACAAGTTTTATATAGTATTTAAAATTATGTTTATATCTAATTTTATACCCTCTATTTTTCATGTCTTGTATATATGCGTCTTCATATGCCTTATTGTATGCATTTTCTGTTGCTCTTCTTATTTCTTCTCGTAATATTTTTCCCATATTAGTTATTGCATTTCCTTCTTCAAAACCATTATATTCAGTATTTTGCACCGGTCTTTGATAATTATTCTGAATTCTTTCATTATAAAATTGATTATTATTTACTGTAGAATTTTTTTCTAACTCATTTCTTAGTCTTTCATTTTCTTGTATTGCGTTTTCGTATTCTTCTCTTGATATTATTGTTCTTCTTAATTGTTCATCATATGATGCCTTTTTATATTCATCAGTTAATATAGAATACGCCTCATTTATTTCTTTCATTTTTTCTTCATACTCATTTTTATTTATTGCATTTTGTAAATCTGGATGATACTTTTTTACAAGTGTTTTGTATGCTTTTTCTATTACTTCGGGTGATGCTTTTGAATCTACTTCTAGTATTTCATAATAATTTTTCACTTTTTTCTCCATTCTTTTATTCATGATTCATTTATATTTCTGCTTCAATAATCTCACAATTTTTCATTGTTATATCAGATAGCAATTTGCTTTCTGGCATTCCATAAAGATGTGCTTTTATAACCTTAGCAACTCCACCATGTGCAACAATTAATACAGTTTTATCTGAATATTTTTTCTTTATATCTTCTAAAAAGTCTAATATTCTTTTTTCAAAATCATGTAAATTTTCACCATCTGGAATTTGATAATTCAAATCATAATCCCATATTTGATTTTCTATTTCATCTGTTATTTCATGTCCTTCTAATTTTCCTAATTTTCTTTCTCTTATTCTTTCATCAATTATTGTTTGAACATTTCTATTTTGATTAATTATTTCTGCTGTTTGTTTTGCTCTATACATTGGAGAACATATTACTATATCATATTTTACATTTTCTAATTCTTTTCTTGTTTCATTTGCTTGATTTATTCCAGTTTCATTTAATTCTTTTTCTGTTCCTCCACCTTGCATTTTTCTTGCCAGATTCCAATCCGTTTGGCCATGTCTAACATAATAAATTTTCATTAAAATCACTCCTCTGTAATAAAAACTTTTTCTTTTGAAATTATTATCCATTTTTATTATACCATTTATACACTTTTTTTCAATCTTTTATTTTATTTTTTTAAAGGACCTTATATTAGGTCCTTATTTTTTGAAACATTCATTACTTTTTAATTACAATAGCACCAAAAGACGATAATTGCTTTTTATTACTGCCTTGAACTTTAAATAATATTTCAGCAATTTTATATTCTTCTGGCAAATCTACTTTGGTAGTTCGATGTGTTCTACTTGCAACCACAAGAATTTTATCATTTTTATCATATCGTTCAAATACAAACTGTTCATGATCAATTTTTAAAATTCTAATTTCAGCATTTTTTAAGAATTTCTCCCGTTGACGTATTTTTCCTAATACTCTAAAAAATTTTAATAAATCTTTATCTTTATGGGTCCATGGATATGGTGCTCTATTCGCAAGATTTCCAATTCCTGTGATTCCAACTTCATCTCCATAAAAAATTGAAAAAATACCTGGTAAAAATGATAATGCAACAGCATATGATTTGTATACCATTTTTCCGTATTTGTATTCTTCTTTGCTTATTTTATGAGATTTTATCCATTCTAAACTATCGTTTTGTAAATTCCAAGCCCATTCTCCATATTGTTGAAAGGCATTGCATCCAAGAATTTCGATCACACGTGAAATATCATGTGTTGATGTAAAATTCATCAGTGTTTGTATTGTTTCCTCTGGATATTCAGAGATAATCTCTTTTAAAATATTATTTAATTTTCCAGTGTCACAATATTTATAGTATCTAATTAATGCATCAACTATAAGATAATTCATTACAGAATGCATTCCTTTTCCTGAGCTGATATATCCTCTATTCATTCTCATAGGATTTTTCCAGACTTCTCCTAAAATAAATCCATCTGGTTTATTACGTTTTACAGCTTTATGAATTTCTTCAATAAAGTTATCTGAAAGTTCATCTGCTACATCAAGACGCAATCCGTCAATTCCAAGAGTAAACCACTTGTCAATTACACCATCTTTGCCCAAAATGAAGTTTTTCCATTTTTCAGAGTTTCCATCACATACAGGAAGATTCGGCATTCCCCACCAATATGAAAATTTTTGTTGTCCACAAATACACTCTCTTTTGTAAAAATTGTAATATTCTGATTCCGTACTTTGACATGCACCAACAGTATTATATGTTCCATATCTATTAAAATAAACACTATCATCACCTGTATGATTAAATACAGCATCAAGAATAACTTTCATTCCCATTCTATGTGCATTATTACACAAGCTTTTTAACATTTCGTTTGTTCCAACATATGGATCAACATTTTCATAATCTGCCGTGTCATATCTGTGGTTTGATTGACTTCTTACAATAGGACTAAGGTATAAAATATCAACACCTAACTTTTTGATATATTTCAGTGTTTCTTCTATTCCTTTTAAATCTCCTCCATAAAAGTCAATGTTCCAAAGTCCGTTTTCATCAGGTCCAAGCATTGGTGACTCATACCAATTTCCATGAAGTATTCTTTTGGGCATTGGTTCTTTTTTCATATCTTTGCCTTTACGATATCTATCAACAAAAATATGATACATGGTTGCACCTTTTGCCCATTCTGGAACGTCAAATCCTACTGACATTTTCCAATACTCTTCTTTTGTTAAACTGGTGTCTCCCGTAATATTTTTCTTTTTATAATATTGAAATCTTCCATTTGCTTCAAAAGAAAAATAATACTGGTACATAGCACTATTTTCAAGTGTTACTGTAGTTTCAAAACATGCATAATTATCTTCATTTTTTACATGCTTCATCTGAAATGCATCTTTTTTTCCAAATGATAAAACAGAAAATTTTACCCGCTCTATCCATCCCATTTCAAATGGAATTTTAATAGAAACTTTAAAAATTGCTCCATCTTTATTTGTTGCAATTTGTGTTATTTGATGTCTCATAATGTTCCCCTCTCTAATTTTAGAAAAGATTTACTACATTGATTCATTTATAATTTATTATCATTTATTTAATTTGTCAATACTTTTTTCATTTTTACTTATTATGTATTTTTTCTAATGCTAAGTTGTATTCTTCCATCCCCAAATCTATTGTAGAAATCATCTCTTTATTTTCTTTCATTTCCAAAAACTTATCAATAGTAACCCATCTTGCATCAACTACTTCTCCATCTTCAAATTTAATGTCTTCAATTGGAGAATCATTTTTAAATAACCATATATCTTTAAAATCTGCATGAAGGCCATCTTTTCTAATTTCTTTTAAAAATATAGCATCTTCTGCTTTAAAACTCATTCCTATTTCTTCACTTGTTTCTCTCAATATTCCTTGTAAACTCGTCTCACCAGCTTGCGCTCCTCCTCCTGTTATCTCCCACTTTAATGGTTCTGCTTTCTTTTTCTCTGATCTTTTAGTTATCAATATCTCATTTTTCGAATTCAATATTAATGCGACAACAACTAAGTGATATTCTCCCTCTTTAAATTCATATACTCCTCTTTCTGCTAATCTTCCTGTCTTATTTCTATTTTTATCATATATATCCCAAAATTCAACCATTATGTTCCTCCCTTTTTATAAAAATTTACAATTTTACCTCTTATTTTATATCATATACATCATACTAATTCAACATAAAAATACCAATTTTTTGCATTTTTGTAATACTTTTGTAACAAAAATGTAACAGAAATGTAATACACTTTTATGTCAAAATATTGTATAATGAATTTGACGAAATATATTGTAAAAAAATATTTTTTGCATATTAATTGCATAAAATGCAATTTTTTATTTAATTAGAAAGGTGTTTAAACGCTTTTCTTGTAGCTAAAATGGAGGATACAATGAGCATCGAATCTGATTTAAGAAAAGATGGAATTCGAGTAGTTGACATACTTGACACAATGTCTGTAAATCGTATCGCTCATAATATTGCAACAAAGCTTTGCGAAACATTTCCAGAACTTTGTTTCAATGAAAGTGATTTATTTACAAAACTTTCTAGATTAGGTATGTATAGAGCCACAATGCCAGATGGTATGGCTGAGGCTAATTACTTTTATAAAAACACATCTATATATTTTAATGCCAAAATTGCTTACGAAGATTTAGAAGAATTTGCAATTCATGAATGTATTCACTATATTCAAGAAGTAAAAGATAAAAAGAACAATCTTGTTAGAATGGGCTTATGTAATTTTGATAATTTTAAAATTGTCGGTATGGGGTTAAATGAGGCTGCCGTTCAATATATTACATCAAAAATTATTAATATCGAAAAAGACTATGTTAAATATTTTGGTGTTTCTTTTAGAACAATTAGCCCTTCATATTATCCTTTAGAGTGTAATTTAATTGAACAAATGGCTTATATTACGGGCGAAATCGTTTTATATGATAGCACATTTACAAGTAATGATAAATTTAAAAACACTTTTGTCAATTTAACTTCTGAAAAAACTTATGATGATATAGAATATTATGTTGATCGTATTCTTGAATTAGAAGAAAACATTATAAAATTAAATAATAAGTCTTCTGCTTATGATGAAAGAAATAAAACAGTTGATAAAATTGTTTCAAAAATTAACGATTCAAAAAATAAAATTGCTGAATATTATGAAAAAGCTCAAAACCTAATTATAAAAAATTATTTTGATAAATCATTCAAACTAATAAACAATTTAGAAGAACTTGATAATTATAGAAGAAAATTGGATCATTATAGAGAGTTAGTCGGCCGTACTGACAACTATACTTTCTTTGATGATTATTATACAGAAAAGATGTCTCAATTAGAACATAAATCAAATATACTTGAAAATGGAGGCATAGAAACCGCTCTTGAATACAAGAAACCAAGCAAATTTGTCTCTTGGCTAAGAGCAATCAAAAACTTCGTAACAGGAGAAAAAATAAATAATTAACAAATGAAAAATTAAAAATAAACATAAGATTTTTTGCAAGATATATATTTTTACAAAAGATAACTATACAGATGATATCACACTAATGATTATTTTACAAATGATGTCATACTAATGATGTTTCAAAAGATAACCATACAAATGATATCAAACCAATGATAATTCTATAGATAATTTTAAAAGTCGGCTTACAATTTGCCGACTTTATTTTTCATCCAAAAATTTTATTATTGATTCTGCTGCATCTCTACCAGAACGAGCTGCCCAAGCAACAGTTCCTTTTGCACCTGCAATATCTCCACCCGCAAAAACTTTAGTTTTTGAAGTTCGATTATTTTCATCAATTTGAATATATCCCCATTTATTTAGTTGCAATCCTAAATCTTTTACAAAATCTTCTGGCTTAGATCCAAGAGCCATTACAACATAATCTATATCTATAACATAATTGCTATCAAGTATATTTACCGGAATCTTTCTATCTTCACCATCTTTTTTAATAAGCTCTGTTTTTATTAACTCTATTTGTTCAACTTTATCTTTTCCCAAAATTTTGACTATATTATTTTGAAACAAAAATTCTATTCCCTCATGTTTAGCTTCTTGTATTTCCTTATTCTCAGCGGGCATTTGTTCCTCTGCTCTTCTATATATAACTTTTACCTCTTGTGCTCCAAGTCTTTTTATTGTTCTTGCACAATCCATAGCAACATTTCCGCCACCTATAATTGCAACCTTTTTATTTACATAATTAGGATGGTTTTTTTTCTCTAATAATTGATTTCCTCCAAAAACTCCATGTAATTCTTCGCCGTCTACTCCCATTTTAGCTGTAATATTGGCTCCAAAAGCTAAATATACAGCATCATATTTTTCTTCAAGTTGTTCTAATAATATGTTTTTTCCAAGTTCTTGATTATACTTTATTTGTAATCCCATATCTATAATTTTTTTAATCGTCTGTTCTACAACCCTTTTTGGAAGTCTAAACTCAGGAATACCATGTACTAAAAGTCCTCCAAGATAATTATATTTTTCATATAAAGTCACAGAATATCCATTTTTCAATAAAAATGCTGCAGCCGTAAGACCAGAAGGACCGCCACCAACTATTGCAATTTTTTTATTTTTTCTTTGACTATTATGTACTTCCGTTGCAATCTTGTAATTTTCTTTTATTGATATATCTCCAATAAAAGCCTCCAAATCGCCAATACTCACAGAATTTGATTTAATTGCTCTAACGCAAGAGCCTTCACACTGTTTAGTATGTGGACATATTCTTCCACAAATAGCTTCTAACACTGTAGTTTCAGAAAGTATTTCATATGCTTTTTTGTAATCTTCTTCTTTTATCGCTTTTATAAAACCTGGTATATTATTTCCTAATGGACAACCATTCCTTGAGCAAGGCTTAACAGGACAATTTAAGCAATAATTTGATTTTTCTTCTATTTCTTTTCTCATTTATAATCTCCAAATATTTCTTTAAATTATTTTACATTATTATTCTATACTGTTATCCTAATTAAGTCAATGGATTTGACTGGTAGGTTAATTCGACTTGGTTTAGCAATCCAAGTTCATCCATTCTTTCCATAACCAATTTCAAATCCTTAATAAAATCAATCTTTTTAGTTTCATCACGCAAAAGAGCTGCAGGGTGCCAAGTGGGCATATATAATATTCCCTTCTTTTCAATCCATTTACCTCTACTAGCAGTAATCCCATACTCTTTTCCTAAAATATTTTTTAATGCAACACTTCCCAATAAAACAATAATTTTAGGTTTAACAAGAATCACCTGATTTCTTAAATAATTTAAACAAGCCATAGCCTCATCATCTTGCGGATTTCTATTGGAAGGAGGTCTGCATTTAACTATATTTGCAATATAAACTTTATTTCTATCTAATCCAATGATTTCAAATGCCATATTCATTAACTTTCCAGCTTTTCCAACAAAAGGTATTCCCTGAATATCCTCGTCTGCTCCAGGTCCCTCACCAATAAACATTAGATCTGTTTCTTTGCTTCCTACACCAAATACAACATTACTTCTTGTTTGGCACAATTTACACTTTCTACATTGTTTAGCATCTTCTTCTAATTGTTCCCAATTATTGTACATATTTTTCTCCTTTTACCAGTGGGGACACCCATTAATGGTAAAAATTTTTACCACTGGGGACACCCATTACATAAATAACTAGTTATTATTCCATCTTTTTTAAAATTTTTGTAATCTTTGGTCTGTTTATGTTCAAAATTTCTGATAATTTTCTTGCAGAAATATTCGAATTTTTTTTTAGTTCTTTGATAACCTCTTTAAGATACTCTTCATTATTATTCAACATTTCTATAGAAATGTTTTCGTTATGCAAATATTCGCTAATAACTTCAGCAAAGTTAATCTCTTCGTCAATATCATTTATATCAACAATCTTTTTATTTAAATGTTGTTTAAGAAAGACTTCTAAATATTCATCTACACCATAAATCAATTTTGCACATTGTGAATCAATTATCTCTTTCTTTCCTAGCCATTCACTATAACTTGAATATTCATAATCCCCTGCATTTTGCACTATTCCGGGCTTTTACAGGGTTATTATGTATATAAACTAAACAATTATATAATTGTTCTTTTGACAAAATTGGCTGAGTAAAATATCTATTTCTAAATACTACTCCAACTCTTTTATTTATATAATTATAATGCATTGCAAAATTTGTGTTGACCATTTGCATAACCTTTGTAACTTCATACGGTTCTATAGTATGAAATAATACATGAGCATGATTTCCCATTATACAATATGAAAGTATCTTTGCATTACTTTCTTCTATGTATTTTTTTAAAAGATTTTTGTATTTTTTCTTTAGTTCATCTGTCCTGAAAATAAATTCCTTGTTTATTCCCTGGGACATTACATGAAGATATTCTGTCTTCATATCTTTTCTTGCTTTTCGGGGCATAAGGTCTCCTCCTTTTTTATATTTTATTGCCCCCATCACTCTATTTTATAGTTTTATCATATTTTCAAAATTTTGTAAACATAATTCTTGTTTTTTATTAATTTTTTTATTATAAGATAACGATTTATTTTAAATTAATACAAAGAAAGCTCAATCTTATACTGAGCTTTTTATAGATTATTATAATTTATTTTATTCAAAGGTTGTCCCTTGTGGTAAAAATTTTTACCATTAATGAGTGTCCCCAATGGTAAAAATTCTTAATGCATTTTCATATGTAATTTTCGCAATTTCATCTATTGGCATTTCCTTAAAATTCGCAATTTTTTGAGCAATGAATTTCACATTTTTCGAATCATTTCTCTTTCCTCTATTAGGTTCTGGAGACAAATATGGACTATCTGTTTCAATTAAAATTCTATCTAGTGGAACCAATTTTACAATATCTGACGCATTTTTTGAATTCTTGAAAGTTACAGGACCTGCAAATGATATATAATATCCTAATTCAAGAGCCTGTTTTATCATCTCTTGATTAAATTGACAGCAGTGGAAGATTCCTGCCTTTTTCACTGTATGTTCTTTTATAACGTTTATCGTATCAACTGAAGCATCCCTAGAGTGTATCACTATTGGTAAGTTTAATTCATTTGCTAAATCTATCTGTTTTATAAACGCTTCTGTTTGTAACTCTTTATTTTCCTTGTTCCAATAATAATCTAGACCAATTTCCCCTATTGCAACTAATTTATTTGTTTTGTTTTCTTTTATAATTTTAGTTATTTTCTCTATATCTTTCCACAGTTCTTGATCAGATTGTGGAATATCATTAGGCGAAATACCACAAATTGAATAAATAAATTCATATTTTTGAGATAATTCTATAGCTTTTTGTGATGACTCTATATTATAACCAGCACATACAAATTTTGTTATTCCAGCTTCATACGTTTCTTTTATTATTTGTTCTCTATCTTTATCAAATTTTTCGTCATTATAATGTGAATGCGTATCAAAAAGTTCCATATTTTTATCCTCTTTTCTGTTTTTAATTTTAATTACATTAAATTCTTACTCTTTTCGCAAAGGGTGTCCCCAATGGTAAATTTTTTTACCATTAATGGGTGTCCCCCGTGGTAAACTTTTTTACCATTAATGAGTGTCCCTAATGGTAAAAATTGCATTTGCAACTGCATATTCTCTGCAATGAGATATACTTACATCTACGTCCTCAGATTTTATATCATGATTTAATATGTTTACATATGGTTTTCCTGTATCATCATTTAAAATTTCTATGTCTTTCCAATTAATGCCATATTTGTCAGGTATCATTACTGAAATTGCTTTAAATACTGCTTCTTTTGCAGCAAATCTTGCAGCATAATGTTGATATTTTTGTGTCTTTTTACTTTCACAATATTCAATCTCTTTTTCCGTGTACACTCTCTCGCAAAATTTTCCTTCAGTTTCTTCGATACATTTTTTTACTCTCTCTATTTCAATTATATCTACACCTGTTTTTATCTTCATTTTTTACTTCCTTTTACTTTTTTACTTATAAATAAAGTTGATATATACAAATATATATATCAACTTCTTTTGTTTTATTTCTTTTATTATTTACGTATGTCTAATTTTTATATTACTGAACTCTTCTATTTTCCTAAAAATAATATATTAATCGTATTTATTATTAATGTAATAATTAATATAATTGTAATTGCAACATTATTCTTAGCACTTTTTTCTATATTCATTTCTTTATATAAAATATCATATTTGTTTTTAGTGTCAAAATAAATTGTATTTAAATCTAAGACTTCTTTTAAATTTTGATAATATAATGAGCCAGTATCTTCTGATGTCACTTCATTTACCCATAATGTTTGAGTAAAATCAATAAACTCTTTTCTTACTTTATTTATATTTGTTCCTTGTCTAAAATTTAAGTTAATTTTTGTTAAATAAATTTTGGTATAAAATGCTAATATATATGTATATAAATATTGTTCCTCAAATAAATGTGGAAATATTGTATAATTGTTCATGTCACAACTTGAACTAAACAATGTCACTCCTTGTTTAGTTACTCCTAATTTTGCATATTTCCATTTAGATATTACTTTCATATCTTCCTTTGAATAATTTACACTATTATCATTTGGTAAAATGTTCAAAAATCTCATATAACTGCTACGTATTTGATCAAATTCAGTAGCACTATTCCAGTTTTCTTGATCAATACATACATAAGAAAAAGTTAAAAATCTTTCTGTATCTATGTCAAGCTTAATTGATTCTGTTGTTGGCCCTGTTAAACTTTCTATAAATTCTTTGAAGTATTTTACATCATCAAAACAATCTGTTTGAACTCTTATATTATCATAATTATTCATATTCAAAAATTCCTGATTAATATCTCTAAACTTATAGTTAAAGTTTAATACATCTGAAAATTTATTACTTCCTTCAATATTGGTTTTAATACATAAAAAACATATTCCTGTATTAAAACATATTATTTCGATCTTTGGTATTTTGAAAAATATTCCATTTCTTTCATCAGTTTTTCCTTGTATATCATTTTTTATTGTATATTCAAATATTGTACAAGGATTTTTTGCTAAAACTGCCGCTTTAGTGTCTAATGGTAATTCATCTAGTCTAGCTAACCTTGTTTTACTTAAATTGAAACTGCTAAACATATAATTTCTTTCTCTATGTGAGAAATACGAATATATATTTAAATCTTTTTCTTTTCTAAATATTCTTAATTTACAATTTTTATCTTTTAATAGTTTTAATAAATATTTTGCATATCTATTTTCTTTTATTACATAAGGGTATATAAAGTATGTATATTGATATTTTGTCTTTAGCTCCATATATTATTACATTCCTCTCTCCAGTTAGAAAGTTTTTTTCATTTACTTTCTATCTTCTGGTTATTTTTCACAATAGTAATTCATATTTAAATCTTCTCCTAAGTGCCATTTTCCTATAAAGTCAATTTTTAAATTATTTTCTAAATTGTATTTTGGTTCTATGCTTTCTTTTCCTTCTTTATCTATTGAACCCCATAGTCCATCTTTTTTTACTGCTGCATATCCATATTGATTTTGTTCGGTGGCATCATCATATATGTATTCTGTTATAGCATTTCCCTTTTTATCAACAAATCCGTATTTACCATCTTTTTTACTTAAAAATATTGTATTATTTTTAAGAGCTTCAATATTTGATATCTCTTCACCTTTTAAATTATAGTATTTATAATCATCATCAACTCTCATTCTTATGTACTCTTCATCTGTATTTATTTCAGATAATATTCCTGTTGCCTTTATATTGTATTGATTATCTATTATTGATGTTTTATATTCTGAGTCATCTGCCAAAAACAATTTTGCTTTTTCATTATAAGTTATTATTTGATACTCAAATGGTATTTGAATATTTCCTACATTATCTATAATTCCGTATTTATCATTTTGTTTTGCTATATAAATTCCATTGTTGGCTTCTTTTAAATCTTGATATTCAGCTTCGAGTACAATTTCACCTGATGTGTTCATTTCTCCAAATAAATTGTTTTTTTCGAAAATTATTCCATTTGTTGTTACAGATTTTATTTGATCAAATCCATTTTCAATTACTGTTTCACCTTTTGAATTTATAAGCTTAACCTTTCCATCTTCTTTTACTTGATAGTATTCTTTTAATGCAACTTGTGATATTTCATCATATTTATTATCTAATATTTGTTTTTTTGTTGCACTTATCACTCCATATTTTCCTTGTTCATCAATTGTTATATATCCATCTTTATATGTATCACCTAGTTTTTTTATTTCTTTATAATTACATTCTATTATAATACTTCCTGTGTCATTTACTAATCCTATTTTATCAGCCTTTTTTATTAATATACTGTTTTCTGTGCCATCTAGTACTGTTATTTCATCATACTCTACTGGCAATATCTCTTTTCCAAGTAAATCTATTAGACCATATTTTCCATTTTTCTTTACTCTTAAAACATTCTCCTCATACCACACATTACCATTTTTGTCCATATTATCTAATGCTTCTATTTGATCATATCCAGTTAAAATTTCTTCATTATTACTATTTACTGCTTTTGTTTGATATGTCCCATTTTCTTCATTTACATTATATGTACATATAAAAACTTCTTTTGTTTTATCAGGTATTACTATCATTTCTTGATATGATGGCTGAATCACCTCTTCTCCTTCTTGATTTATAACTCCCCATTTGTTTTGTGCATATAATGCAAAATATTCATACTCCTTTTTTATTTCTTTTCTTTCTTTCAGCACATTTCTTATTATAAATATGAACATTATTACAACTGCAATCGCAATAATAACTGCAAATACCTTCTGATAGTTCAGTTTTCCTTCTGTTTCATATCTTTTTCCCCTTGCCATATTTTTCATTCCTTGTATGTATATTTAGGTTTTTATGGATGCCTATAAACCATTTTATTCTATTTTAATATATATTTTTTTACATGTATAATATATCACAAAACTTTTTTGGTTACAAGCAATTTTCTATTTTTTCTAAAAAAATAGAGCTCACAAAAATATGAACTCTATTTTACTTTTTTATATTTAGCAACTTGTTGTTCTTTAGATTTGATTGTTCTTTTTAAATCTTCAATTTGTTTATCATATAACATACACAAAGAATTAATTTGTTCTTGAGTCAAATCGCTATCAGCAATTTCTCCTCTACGATATCTTCTTTGAAGTTCAAAAAGCACTGTTTCCTCGTCTTCTGTTCTTTTTATATATTCTCTGAAATTATAACTTTTTTCAGCTTCTTCTAGTACAGATTCATCTATTTCGTTTTCAGTATTCTCTTCTTTTTTACTAAATATTTTTCTAAAAAAACTTTTTATCTTTCCAAATATATTATTTTCGTTTCTTTCAATTAAATTTTTTTCTTGAGTATTATCTTTCATAATTTTATTCTCCTATTTCATTATCATCTTTAGAAATAATTTCTTCAAGTTCAGCTGTAACTTGTTTGTCTTTTTCTTCTAGCATTTCTGCTTCTGCTTTTCTTCTATGTAAGTCTTCGATTGTAAAGTTTCTTTCTTCTGTTTCTAACATATTCTTCTCCATATAAACTCCTCCCTTGTATAATAAAAGTATATAACATCTCTTTTAGAATTTCAACACTTTTTATGAAATTTTATTATTTACCAGTAGGGACACCCATCTTTGGTAAAAAATGTTACCAGAAGGGACACCCTTCATCGCCAAAATGTTGTAAATGGTGTCCCCGGTGGTAAAAAATTTTACCACTAATGAGTGTCCCCAGTGGTAAATAATTTACAAACAATTATACTCATATCATCCTTTGCAATCCCATAACTATTATCAATCGCCTCATTTAATATTAAATCGGCTATTTTTTGTGTATTTGTAGTTTCAATATCTTCTAGCATATATTTGACCCAAAGTTCTTTATTTTTATATTCAATATTTGAATCTAAAATTCCGTCACTGCACATTACTAAAATGTCTTGGTTTTCAATGTCCTTGTCATATGTTGTTAAATTTATATCTTTTAAAATTCCTGCCGGCAAGCTTAATGATTTTACAATTTGAACTTTTTTCTTATTTTTTACATATGTTGGGCAAGCACCATTTTTTATAAATTCAATTTTTCCATTATATAAGTCTATAATAGCAATATCTAGTGTTGCAAATATCTCTTCATTTGTGTTCATAATTGTTGTATTTATTAAGTCTATTGATGTGTCTTTATCAAATCCAGACATCAATAATCTTTCCAACATTTTTATTGCTATTTGGCTACTTTTTCTTGCTTCTGGTCCAGTTCCCATTCCATCACTTAATGCTAACAAATATTTTCCGTCGTTTAATCTAATTTGTATAAAACTGTCTCCTGATACTGGACTTCCATCTTTTATTTTGGTTGCATGTCCTATTTGAATAATGTACTTATCTGCTGATAAATAACTAAATACTCTTTTTCCTTGCTTATTTAATTTTTTTGTTTTTGCTTCATTTCTCATTAATTTTTCATTTAAGCATTTTTCTAAAACCTTTTGTACTTTGTCAATATCTGTATTTTCACTTGTTTTACTATTTTCTTGTAAATATACATCTATAAAATACCTATTATCTTGCTTATTTATTTCTATTCCATCCACCAAAATTTCTTTTATTTCAAGTGCTGTAATAGCCTTCTTTTTTTCTTCTAGTAAATTATCATCTTGTTTTATTTCTTCTTCTATCTTTACTGCAATGCTTGAAATTGCTTTTGATACTCCATCTAATTGTGCTTGTACATTTTTCTTATTTGATTTTACTTTTTCTTTCCAGATAAAATTAGATTTACTTACTTTGTATGCATAATTTACTGCTTTTACTATTTGTTCTATGTCACTGTTCATTCTTTTGCTGATTTTTTCATCATCATATTGAACTATATAATTATTGAATTTTGCAAATGTTTTTAGTAAATCTTCTCTATCTATTTCTTGCTTGTCTAATAGAATATCAAATAATTCATTTACAATTTCATTTTCTGGTTTTACCATATCTTCATATAGCATATTGTCTTCAAGACCATCAAGATTATTTAATAATTCTGTTATAAATGATTGTCTATTTTTAAAGTACATATTTGTTTCTGGTTTTTCTTGATATGTATTTGCCATATCTTTTATTGTTTCTGAAACCATATTTAACTGATTTATTGTTTCTTTGCTTTGTTCTAGACCTCTTTTATTATATTCAGGTAACATATTATCACTTTTAATAAGTTCTTCTACATCTATTCCCGCCCATTTTGGAATTGCAAGTAGCCCTAATGATGCAACTAATGCTTCTTTAAATACAACTAAATCCGTTGCTGTTCCTTTTGAGGCATATAACAATATTCCATTTCCTATCAAGAATCCTATTATTACACCTAATTTTCCAAATCTATTTAAAAATCCTGCAATCATTCCTGAAATAGCATATACTGCAATTACCATTGGTTCATTTTGAGCAATTATTCCTAATGTTACTCCTATTGTAACACCTGCTGTTGTTCCTACTAGTACTCCATTTCTCCAACCAAGTATCAATACCATTAATATACTTAAAATATTTCTGATTGATAATCCTAATATTGAAAAGTCACCAAATGCTGAAACTGCTATTGATACAAGCAAACTTGCTCCAATTACTTCTTCTATAGAAAATGCTCTTTTTTCTGTTATTTCTTGTATTACTATCAATGAATTAACAAAAATTTTATAAAATACAACAGAAAATATTGCTAAAGTTATATGTAATAACATATCACCAATTGTGAATTTTGTTAAAACTAATTTGGCAATCATTACCAATAATATACTTGCAAATACATGCATTGATATTTGCATTTGCTCATTTTTGTATTGGTCGTTCTCTTTTGGAGGTTTTATGCATAATAATATTAATAGCATTAATATTATTAATATATAATTTAAAACACCTATGGCTCCAACCCCTATAAAATTACCAATAAGTCCTGCTACTACAACCATTATGGCAGGTACTCCTCCTGCTAAACTAGCAGCTACTATTGCTATACTAAATGGTGAAACTTCTTGTCCCATTCCTATTGTTGATATCATAAATGCTATTATATATATAATTATATTCTTTATATTTATTAAATTTTTTAGTATTTCTTTTCCTGTATTTTGTTTTGACATCCTTACCACCTCTTAACCTTTTCATAATATAGCAATATTTTAATCCTTTTCTTTTGTGTTTTTTGTCTTTTTTAGTACTCTACTATAAAAAAGTTTTTTACATTTTGTGATATTTATTTTTTTCTTTCATTATTTTCTTTTGTTTTGTGATTTCTATTTTATTATAGTTTGTCGAAAATTACAAGTTTTTTTAATAATTTATGAAAAAAAGCACATTTTTTATTTTCATACATATAATGTAAATAAAAAACATAAATTGTTTAGAGGTGATACTATGTCTAATAATATGGATGAGTTATTTGCTAACGTAAAAAAAATGGTTGATAGCGGTAATATCCCTAATGATATAAAACAAATGATGAATAACCTAAATAATTCTAATAGCAATTCCAGCAATAATAATCATCAAAACCCAAGCATTAATAATACAGATTTAAATAATCTATTAAATCAAATTTCTCCTGAAATGATTAATAATTTAGGCAATATATTAAATTCCAACAGTTCGGGCTCCTCTCAAGAAAATTCTCAGCCCAATAACTTCAATTTAGATATGAATACAATTATGAAAATGAAATCAATTATGGAAAATATGAATAATAAAAATGATCCTCGAGCAAATTTGCTTTATTCTTTGAAACCTTATTTACGTGATAGCAAAAAAGATAAACTTGATCAGTATGTAAATTTACTTAATGTTTCTAAAATAGCTGAACTTATGAATAAAAATAATAATAACGAAGAAAAAAAATAATTTTATAACCAAACATTATTTATAGAAAGGAGTAACAAATGCCTATATTTAAATATTATAGTCCTTATAGAAAACCTAATTTTTATAATTATTATAGACCTACTTACAAAAGAAACTATACTCCAATTTCTTATAATAACAATTTTTCTAACATCACACCAGTAAATCCTCCCAATCAACAAATAATTGAAAATATTTCCAATTCTGAACAGTCTCGTTCAAAGCAAAAATGTGATGACAATGTTTGGTTCGATTTGTTTGGTATAAAATTGTATTTTGATGATGTTCTTATTTTAAGTCTTTTGTTCTTTTTATATAAAGAAGAAGTTAAAGATGAAGGTCTCTTTCTTGCATTAGCGTTATTACTTATTAGCTAAAAAATGGGGAAAATTGTACCAGGTACAAATTTTCCCTAATCTTATTCTATGACTATTTTATCACCATTAACATATATATAGGCATGTTCATATATGTTTTCTTCTTCTCTATCAATTTCCATAACAATATTAGAAATACGCAATTGCACAACATCAAGTGTACTAGCAGCAATAATTGCTTCTTTATTTCCTTTTGCTCCTGCATGAGCTAATCCCCTAAGATTACCAATAACAATAATATTATCAGCAGCAATAACCTCAGCCCCAGAATTAACATCTCCAATTATCACAATACTTCCTTCCACTTCAATTTTTTGTCCAGAACGAAGTGAACCTTTATGAAATGTTGTTTCAGAAGTTCCAACATCTTTTTTATAACTTCTTGTAATACTATGTAGCCCTAGTGTTGTTGGTGTATCAAAACTTATTTCAACATCAATTTGATTTTTTATAAGTTCTTTTATTTCTTCTAATTCTTTATTTTTTAAAATTTTTCCAGTAACTCGAATTGGCGTTTTCTCTTCTTGGTACATTTTTTTTAATTCCATCAATTTCTTTGTTAATTCTAATATTATATCATCTTGTGTAGCATTATCTTCTATTTTTATTATTACTTCATCTGTTTTTAAATTTATACTAACATTATTTATCATTTTAAACATCCTTTCAGCAATTATGTATTATGCGAATTAATTCGTCAATTATCTTATTTGCTCTACAAATGGAACTGCTGTAATGCTCTCATTTATTTCAGTTGTTGCTACATTCATTCCAAAATATTGATTAAGAACATCTCTTGCAACTTCTGCTGCATAATTTCCATGTCCACCATTTTCTATCATTACAACAACTGCAACTTCAGGTTTTTCATATGGTGCAAAACATACAAACCATGCATTAACAAGATCGTTTCCATTTTTATCCTTCCCAGCTTCTGCTGAACCAGTTTTTCCTGCAACTTCTACTTTAAAGTTTTTAAAAATATTATATGCTGTTCCTCCAGCTTCGCTAGCAGCCATTCTCATTCCTTCTTTTGCAATTGCAATACTTTCTGGATTAACACTTATTCCGTCATCCGTATTTTGATTTCCAAGTTCTTCACTAACATACTTTTCTACTTCTTCTCTTGAAACTTCAGTACCATCTGAATTTAATACTGATTTTATTACAGTCGGATTAACAACAGTTCCTCCATTTGCTACTGATGAAATATATTTTGCTATTTGCATAGGTGTAAAGTTATTATCACCTTGTCCAATTGATGCATTCAAAACATCTCCTGGTCCAATCATTTTTCCTGGTCTTATTTTAGAATATGTTTCTCTTGAAGCTACATCTCCAGACTTTTCACTTGGCAATTCTATTCCAGTTTTTTTCCCAAGTCCAAAATGCAATGCATATTTGGCCAAGGTATCTATTCCCATTCTGTCACCTGTTTCATAGAAAAAATAGTTACATGAATGTTGTAATGCCTGTGTTACATTTAAATATCCATGTCCTCTATGATAACTTGTATAATACCAACATTTAAAACCATCTTTTGTTGCACTTTTGTATTTAGTGTAAATACCTGTGTCATTAATTTTTTCTTTTGATGTAATAGCTCCTGATTCTAATCCTGCAATTGCCGTTACCATTTTAAATATTGATCCTGGTGCATATGCTGATTGTGTTGTCTTATTCAATTGTGGATGTCTTTGATCATCTCTTAAATATGCCCAATTTTCTTGTGATATTCCTCCAACAAACCATTGTGGTTCAAATGTAGGATAACTAGCAGTTGCAAGAACCTCTCCTGTGTTTACATTCATTACAACAGCAGATCCTCCTTGTGCATCATATGTTTGAGAAAAACCTCCACTTCTTATTTTATTTATACAATTTTCTAGTGCATCCTGTGTTACTTTTTGTAGATTTGAATCTATTGTAAGGACAACATCGCTTCCAGCAATCGCATTTTTAGAAACATATTCTCCAGTAATTGTTCCATCAACAGACATTTCAATTTGTCTTTCTCCATCTTCTCCTTTAAGATATTTTTCAAAAACTGATTCAACACCTGTTTTTCCAATTATATCATCAATGTCATAATTATCTTTGTTTTCATTATATTCTTCTTCCTTAATTTTACCTGTATATCCTATTACATGTGAAGCCAAATTTCCAGCTAAATATGTTCTGGCAGCTTTTGTTGAAATACTAATACCTGGGAAGTCACTGTTTCTTTCACTAATCTGAGCAACAACTTCTTCATTAACATTTGTCGCAATTGTTATTGATTTAGTAGCACTATACCCTGTTGTTGTAATTAAATATCTCATTGAAATTGTTTTTCTGATATCATCTACGTTTTCGCTTTTGATTTCATATTTGTCTTTAAATTTATAAAAAGCCTCTTCCGCAGTTGCCTCTTCTGCAATTTTATATTTTTTCTTCCATTCAGTTAATTGTTCTCCATTTATCGTGAATTCGAATGGATTTATTTTTATAGGAAATGTATCATTATATCCAATTTGATATTTTTCCAACAAATTAACTAAATTCAACATAGATTTATTAAGTTCATCATTTGATATATTAGTTTTATAAATTTCTATATTATTTTCCGTTTTTACTCCTGCAATTTCATTGCCTGACCTATCTAGAATAGAGCCTCTAGCAGCTTTAATTGTTGTTATTCTGGACAGTCTAGTATTTGATTGTTCTCTGTAGCTTTCGCCATTGACTACTTGAAGATTAAATAATTGAACAATTAAAACTATTCCAATTAGATAAGCTATAATTGTTATTATATTAAATCTAAAATTTATTTGATCATTTTTTATTTCGTCTCCCCATGATGTTTCTTTATCTAAACTAATTCGATTGTTCAACATTTCACCAACTTTCTTTTTCTAATTTAAAAATATTTGGTTAGAATTCTATTTCCTTTTATTTCATCTTCAATTTCATATCCAGTTTTATTCATCACTGGATATAATATAATTATTAATAACATATTATAAATAACTTCTACTAACAATGTTTTTATGAAACTTAAAATTTCCAGGTTTATTCCATATACCATATATTGCATTAAATATAATATCGTTTCATAAATTACTGTACATGCAATTCCCATTAATAAAACTGTCATTCTATTATCTTTTGAAAGTGTTTTGTCAAACATTCCGCTTATTAATCCAATTATAGCTAAAGCAATAGATGTTAGACCTATACTTTTTCCAATCCATATATCTAAAAATATTCCATATATTATTCCATAAATAATTCCCATTGTTCGTCCCATATACAGACCTATATACAGCATTAAAATAATAAAAATATTGGGCATTATTCCTGCTATAGTAAAATGATTAAAAAAGATTGTTTGCAAAAGATATATTATAATAAATACAATAACTAGTGAAATATGTATAAATACTTTTTTCATCTATTTTTCCTTTCTTCAGAAACATATTTATTTATTGATTTGTTATTACTAGAACCGTTTCAATTTTTTCAAAATCAACAGCTGTTTCTATCGTTGCATATGAATCTGTTTTGTTTGAACCTTCATTTACCTTTTTTATTTTTCCAACATGTATTCCCTTCATGTAAATTCCACCAAGACCAGACGTTTCTACACTATCTCCTTGTATTATTCTCGCATTTGTTTCTATATTGGATGCACTTAATGTTGTTTTGTTTTCAATCGTACCTTTACATATCATAGAGTCTCTAGTACTACTTGCTAAACAGCTTGTAGCACTTGCACTATCTATTATTGTTTGTACTTTTGCTGTTTTATTTGTAACTGATACAACATATCCAACAAGTCCTTCATCTGCAATTACTGTCATTTTTTCCTTCACACCATTATCACTTCCAATATTTATAACAAGTGTTTTTGAATAATTGCTTATATCTCTTGCTATTATTACTCCTGGCACAGTAGTATATTGTTCATATTTCTGAGCTAAATTAAGTTCTTGTTTTAATTGTTCATTTTCATTTTTTATTATTTCATATTCTCTTAATTGTTGTTCTAAATCACTATTTTTTTGTTTTAATGAATCATTTTCTGATTTTAATTCATTTACATTTTCAAAAAATTTATCATTATTATTTATTTTGTTTTTTAAATATGTTAAACCATTTTCTATTGGCATTACTATTGTACTTACAATATTTTCAAATACAGATATATTTTCTTTATTTGTATTTGAAAATACTACTAATATAATTAGTATCAATATAGTTATTATAACTCCTATAATTCCACCTTTTCTATCTCTTTCCATACACTATCTTCTCTTTCTTGAATTTAATAAAATAGTTTTTAATTTTCCTAAATCTTGTAATGTCTTTTCAGTTCCTTTTACAACACAATCTAATGGCTCTTCTGCAATGTACACAGGCATACCTGTTTCTGCACTTATTAACTTGTCCAAATTTTTTATTAATGCTCCTCCACCTGACAACATAATTCCTTTTTCCATTATATCAGATGCTAACTCTGGTGGTGTTTTTTCTAATGTAATTTTAACCACTTCTACAATTTTATCAATAGATTCTTGCATTGCCTTTTCTACTTGGTCAGATGTGATTATATCTGTTCTTGGTAATCCATCATTCAAATCTCTACCCTTTATCTCCATTGACATTTGCGTCATTAATGGCATTGCGCAACCTATTTCTTTTTTTATATTTTCAGCTGTTGATTCTCCAATTGCTAAATTAAGCTCTTTTTTTACATAATTTACTATATCTTCATCAAGTTCATCTCCAGCAATTCTTATAGAATTGCTTATTACAATACCTCCTAAAGATATTACCGCAACCTCTGTAGTTCCACCACCAATATCAACTATAATATTTCCACTTGGCTCTTCTATTTCTATATCGGCCCCAACTGCCGCTGACATAGGTTCTTCAATTAAATATACTTCTCTCGCACCAGCACGCATTATGGCTTCTTCAACAGCTCTTTCTTCAACTTCTGTTATACCTGATGGCACTCCAACTAAAACTCTAGGTCTAATTGCGTTGTACCTTTTACACACTCTTTCCAATAAATTTTTTAATAATAATTTTGTTGCTGTAAAATCTGCTATTACTCCATCTTTTAAAGGTTTTATGGCATTTATCTCTTTAGGTGTTCTTCCAACCATTTCTTTTGCTTCAAAACCTGTTGCTATTATATTTCCGTTTTTTGTATCTACTGATATTACAGATGGCTCCCTCAATACTATTCCTTTTCCTTTTATTGTTACTAATATATTTGCTGTTCCTAAATCTATTCCAATATCTTTAGATTTGAATGACAAAAAGTTCATTATACTTCTTTCCTTTCGTTTTAAAATCATCTCTTCAATTTATTATTTCTTTCAGAAAAGATGCTAACATAGTTTGTATTTCCAATTACAATATGGTCTAATAGTTGTATCCCTAGTATTTTTGATGCTTGTTCAACATTTTGTGTAAATTCGATATCTTGCATACTTGGTGTTGGATCTCCTGCAGGATGATTATGTATTAAAATTATTTTTGCTGCTTCTATTTTTACTGCTTCGTTTAATACAGATTTTATTGTTGTTGCTACAAAATTTCCTCCACCTTTCGCAATATCTTTTATTCTGATTAATTTATTTCTATTGTTTAACAATGCAACTTTTAGTATCTCTTGTTTTTCAAATCTCATTTTTTCCATTAGTGCTATAGCAATATCTCGAGGTTGTGTTATTATTTTTTCTTTATAATTTTCCACAGTATTAATTCTTGTTGCTAATTCACTTACTGCTTTCAATTGTATTGCTTTTACTTTTCCTATACCTTTTATTTTCATGAATTCTTCTACTGTTAAATCCATTAAAAATTTCAAATTATTTTCTTTTGCAGTATTTAGTTTTAAAATTTGTTGAGCTAATCCTACTGCAGTTTCTTCTTTCGTACCTGTTTTTATTATTATTGCTAGTAATTCTGCATTTGTTAAAGATTTTGCACCATATTGTTCTAACTTTTCATATGGTCTTTCTGTTTCTGGTAATTCTTTCATTTTTATTGGCATATATCCATTTCCTTTCTTTTTTATTTTTTTACTAGAAAGGTCCCCTATACCACTTTATTATTATATATTGAATTTGTATTTTTTTCAAGTATTATATGCCTTTTTTACCAAAAATTGTTCCTTTAAATATAATATTAATAGTAGTATAATATAGTTAAAGGATTCACGGAGGTTTTAAATGAAATTTGAGAAAATAACAGATAGTAAAATAAAAATAATTGTTTCAATGCAAGATATGGGATTAAATAATATCTCTACTGAAAATATTTTTTCTAATTCTACATCTTCACAAAAACTATTGCAAAGCATACTAAATAGAGCAAAAAAAGAAATTGGTTTTGAAACAGGTGATTCAAGACTTTTAGTTGAAGCAATAATGTCCTCAGGTGTAGAATATATATTTACAATAACAAAACTTGATGACAATCAATTATATTTAGAAAAAAACAATAATTTATTTATTTTTAAATTTATTTATTTTGAAGATTTTTTAGCACTATGTACTTTTTTAAAAAATTTTTCTTTTTTATGTTTAAAAGATATCTCAAAGAATTTTTCTTTAATTTATTATAATAATACATATTATCTAAAATTTCTAAAAACAAAAGAATATTCTATTGTTATAGATTATATAAAAAATTTTTTTGATGAATTTGGAGAAGATGTCTCTAATTCAACTAATATTGATGGATTTTTAAATGAATATGGAAAAGTAATTTTTCCCAAAGATGCTATTTCTAGATGTTTATATTCATTCAAAAAATAACGGAGTTTTTAAAAGCTCCGTTATTTTTAATATAAATAATTTTGTGGATTATATGCAACTCCATTTACTCTAATTTCTAAATGTAAATGTGGTCCTGTACTATTTCCTGTGTTACCAACAGCCGCAATAACATCACCTTGATTTACTTTTTGTCCAGCTGTAACATATAATTTACTACAATGTCCATAATATGTTTCAACTTCATCACTATGTGATATTACTACCATATATCCATAAGACCCCTTATAGCCTGAAAATGTTACTGTTCCCGCTGCCGCAGCCTTTATTGGGGTTCCTATAGAGGCTCCTATATCTAATCCAGTATGATTACTAACTCTTATACTGCTTTTAGCACCAAATCTAGAAGTAATGATTCCAGAAATTGGTTTTATCAAATTCAATGTTAATGGCACTTTCTGATATGAGATATTTAGTGATGTATTTACTTTTCCTGTTACCACTTTTTTAGGAGCTGGTTGTTCTATAATAACTTTTTGTTGATACAATGCCGCTACTGTTGTATCAACCTCAGCAAAATTTTTAAGTTCAGTATCATACATTTCCAATATTGATATTTGGTCAATATTATTACTTTCTTTTTCTCTTAATTTATTAACAATTTCTTCAGCTTGTGAAAATTCACTAACATATGCCTTTTCTTCTTCACCTTCGATTATTGCATAATATTTATAATATACAACTCCAGACTGTTTTATTTTTTCAAAAATCTCGTCATCATTTGTAACTATATTTCTTTTTAATAAACACATTTTATATTCTGGTAAATTATCTACTTGAACAAATGCTATATTACTATTATTTTCTTCTCCTTTTTCCATATATTTATTTATTCTTGTTTGTAATTTACTTTTATCTTTACTATAACCTACGGCTTCACCATTTATAGTTACACTATATATTGGTTTAAAAAGTAATGCAACCGCACATATGATTAAAAATATAGAGACTGCTATAAGTATTGTAAGCTTCATTGATTTTCTAGCAAATATTAATATTTTTTTAATCATTACATTCTCCCTTATACATATTTTTTTTAATTTTATAATATTTCTATATTTTTTTGCAATTTTACTTAATTAGCTTTTTTACTTTATTTTCTCTATTTTTCTCTTATTTTCTTTTTATAGCTCATAATTATTTAAAAAGACAAAAAAGAAAACAAGTATAAAATTTGCGTCTTTTATAGTTTATAATAATAACTATATTTTTATTAAACCACAAATTTTATACCTGTCCCATTTTTTAACTATCTATATATTTTTTTGATAATTATCCTTGTTGTAATTCAGTTTTTACTGTTTCAACTTCAGTTGTTGTAGCTTTTTGCGCAGGTTTATAATATCCCTTAGCATTTGCCACTTTAAATAATTCGTATTGAAAACTTTCATCACTATTTCTTATTTGTTGAAATGTTTGCCTTAATTGCATATTTTCTGATTCAGAAATTGCTGTTTGGTAAGCTGTTAAATCTGATTTTACATTACCTAAAATGTCATTAACCATTGTTTTCTCATCCATTTTTTAATCTTCCTTTCTTTTATAGAATACAACTTATTAGTTATTTAAAAAACTCATTAATTTTTGTTTCGTATTTAAAGCATCTTGTGCTGATTTTGTAAACATTTGCCTTATTTGAGCATCTTGCACCTGGCTTGAATATGTGTTTAGTTTTTGATAAGCAGTTTCATGTGCCCCAATTAAATGTCTTAAATGTTGTAATTCTACTTGTGTTAAATCTGCCATAAAAATCACCCTTTCTAACAATTTTATAATGATATTATGTACAGAATAACCTCTTTTATACAATTGAAAGATTAAATATTTTCTAAATCATTTTCTTAACCTTATCTCTATAATAATATAAAAATTCCATTGTTGTTGGTATACCTGTTTCGTAATTTACTCTAGCCGTATAATATTTTGTCAAATCTTCTATTGCTGATGTTCTCCATGCATGATAAATTGCATTTTGTATTCCATTTGTAACTGTTGTTGCGGACTTTTTATGAATTGTTGTTAAATATTTAATAACATTCAAATCACTATCTTCGTTTTGAATCAAATATAAAATTGCATCATGAATATATTTTCTTCCCTTAAGATTAGAAGTAATACCAATTAATTCTAATTCATGATTAATACAATCAGAAATCTTTTCTTCACTCTCTTTTATAATATCTTCTACTGAGCCACCTTTAGCAACTTCAACTGGAATTTGTCTTAAATTTATAAAATGGTTTAATACTAAATTACTTGAATAATTTGGATGGTCTTTATAAAGTATTAAATCAACTCCATTTCTATGTAATATTTCATAAGTTCTTTTTGAATTTACATGTGTTGTCACTATAACTATTGGCTCATATTTTAGCCTAAGCTTTTTCAAATTTGATAAGAATTCTAATGAGTCTGTGTTTCCAGTTGTACTATTGTTTAGTTCTAAATCTAATACAATTCCTTCTGGACTTTTTGTTTGTACGTATTTTAGACCAGTTATATCCGAATCTGTTACTGCAACTATTTCGATATCATTTCTACTCTTTGCGCAATCAATAAATTTATTACAATCATTAATGTCATCTTCTATGATTAAAATTTTCATGGGTTTATCATCCATATTAATCACATCCCTTTCTTATCTAATATTGACATTAATAATACCATAATTTCCTAAAAAATACTATATTTAACAACAGGAATTTTCTATACGCAATTTGCTAAAGTCATGTATTTATACATTCCTAGGAAATATTATAAAACTTCTAAATTTGCAAATTTTGCCATTAAACGTTTATGTCCAACTTTATCAAAATTTATATCAACCTTTAAGTCTTCACCTTCTGGCTCAACATAATTAATTGTACCCTCTCCAAACTTCTTATGATATACTCTTACTCCTGATTGATATGCTGAAAAATCAATATTATTATTTGATTTTTTACCAATATTATTTAAGAAACTTTCTGCAGTTCTAAATGCAAATCCTGTTATTCCGTTATTCTTTTGAACACTGGTAGCTGATGTAGCATATTGTGGTTCTACATTTTTATAAGTTTTAATATTTCCATTATTTTTGCTTCCATAACTCCACGTATATCCACTGTCTCCAAATATATTTTCTTTCTTAGGCACACTAGTAACTGCATCTTCATATCCATCAAGTAATTCTTTTGGAATTTCTTGTAAAAATCTTGATGGCGGATTATGTGTTGTAGAGCCAAAAGTTGTACGTTGCTTACTATTGGTTAAAAATAAATTTTCCTTTGCTCTTGTTACTCCTACATAACATAAACGCCTTTCTTCTTCCAATTCCTTTTGTTCCCCAATTGATTTGTAACCTGGAAATATTCCTTCTTCCATACCAACTAAAAATACAACTGGAAATTCAAGACCCTTAGCACTATGTAAAGTCATTAATGTAACAGACTCTTCTGCTTCTTCCATATTGTCCAAATCACTTGATAATGTGATTCCTTCTAAAAAGTCACTTAACCCATTATCTGCTGACTCTTCTTCAAATTCAACTGCAACATTTAAAAATTCTTCTAAGTTTGCAATTCTATTTTCAGCTTCAATTGTATTTTCATTTTCAAGTGCTCTTGTATAGCCTGTATCTTTTAACATTTTTTTAACTAATTCTGAAATAGTAAGTTCATCTTTTTTAGCAATAATTGACTCCATGCAATCTATAAATTCCCTAGAGTTTAGATATACTCTATTTAAACCATAAATTTCTGCATTTTTTATTACTTGATACATTGATATATTATTTTCTTCAGATATTTGAGCAATTTTATCTAAACTTGTTTTACCAATTCCTCTTTTAGGTTCATTAATTACCCTATTCAAACTCAAATTATCAGCAGGATTTTGTACTAATCTTAAATATGAAATAATATCTTTTATTTCTTTTCTTTCATAGAATTTTAAACCTCCAACAATTTTATATGGAATATCTTCTCTTCTTAATATTTCCTCTATAGCTCTTGACTGCGTATTCATTCTATATAATACAGCAAAATCTGAATATTTATATTTTTCTTCCCTTATTAGATGTTCTATTTGTTCAGCAATATATTTACCTTCATCATATTCATTATCAGCAGAAAATACTTTTGGTAAATTTCCCACATCATTTTCTGTCCAAAGCTTTTTATCATATTTAACTTCATTATTTTTAATAACAGCATTTGCAACTTTTAAAATATTACCAGTACATCTATAATTTTGTTCCAATTTAATTATCTTAGTGCCAGGAAAATCTTTTTCAAAATTCAAAATATTTGAAATGTCAGCACCTCTAAAGCTATATATACCCTGATCATTATCACCTACCGCTGTAATATTTCCATGTTTTGAAGCTAACATTGTTACTAATGTAAATTGAGATTTATTAGTATCCTGATACTCATCAACTAAAACATATTCAAACTTATTTGAATAATATTGCAAAACATCTGGATTTTCTATAAGAATTTTTATTGTATAATTAATAATATCATCAAAATCAATGGCATTATTTTCCTTTAATCTTTTTTGATATCTCTCATATACTTCTGCAATTTTCTCTTTTCTAAAATCTCCATGTGCCTTAACAGCATAAGTATCTGGTTCTAGCATTTCATTTTTAGCATTACTAATTTCTGACATCACAGATCTATCAGTAAATATTTTATCATCTAATTGTAAATCTTTTAATATTTGTTTAATCATAGTCTTTTGATCTGATGAATCAAAAATAATAAATGAGGAATCAAAACCAACTCTATCAATAAACTTTCTTAGAATTCGTACACATATTGAGTGAAAAGTTCCAACCCACATATCTTTAGCAGCATCACCAACCAGCAATTCAATTCTTTCTTTCATTTCTTTTGCAGCTTTATTTGTAAAAGTGATTGCCAAAATATTCCATGGCAAAATATTTTTTTCACCCATTAAATATGCAATTTTATGTGTAAGAACTTTTGTCTTTCCACTACCAGCACCAGCAATAACCAAGCATGGTCCTTCTGTATTTACAACTGCTTCATATTGTTTATCATTTAATCCTTTTAATATTTCTTCCATTATTTCCTCCTTTACCAGTAGGGACACCCATTAATGGTAAAATTTTTTACCACAGGGGACACCTTTTGATATTTTATATTATAAATTTTATTTCAAAAATCTGTTTGTATTTTACTATATATTTTCATTTTTTACAATAGAATATTTCATTTTTCTGTAAAAAATTGCATAATAATTGCTTATTTAAAGTTAATACAATAGTACTATAATAAAAAACTCCTTACCAATTGTAAAGAGTTTTTTATTTAATTTTTTATTCTTCTTCACCTTTTAATCTTTCAGCTCTGTCTGCTGCAATTAAATTATCGATCATATCATCCAAATCTCCATTTAAGAAATTTTCCATTTGGAATATGCTCATTCCAATTCTGTGATCTGTTATACGACCTTGTGGATAATTGTATGTACGTATTTTTTCACTTCTATCTCCACTACCAACTTGTGTTTTTCTTGCATTTGCAATCTCTGAATCTTGTTTTTCTTTTTCGATATTATATAATCTTGAACGAAGCATCTTCATTGCATATTCTCTATTTTGTAATTGTGATCGTTCTGTCTGACATTCTACAACTATTCCAGATGGTTCATGTATAAGTCTTACTGCTGATGATGTTTTATTAATATGTTGTCCTCCAGCACCTGAAGCTCTAAATACTTCCATTTTTATGTCTGCTGGATTAATTTCAATTTCAACATCTTCAACAACCGGTAATACCGCAACTGTTGCAGTAGATGTATGTATTCTACCACTGCTTTCTGTATCTGGAACTCTTTGAACTCTATGTACTCCACTTTCAAATTTAAGTCTACTATATGCTCCCTTTCCTGTAACCATAAATGATATTTCTTTATATCCACCAAGTTCTGTAGCATTTTCATTTAATATATCAATCTTCCAATGTTTTCTTTCTGCATACATTGTATACATTCTAAATAGTGTTCCAGCAAATAGCGCTGCCTCTTCTCCTCCTGCACCGCCACGTATTTCGCAAATGATATTTTTATCATCATTTGGATCTTTTGGGATTAATAATAATTTAAGTTCTTCTTCAATATGTGGAAGATTTTCTTTTGCCTCATAATAATCAGCTTCAGCTAATTCTTTTAGTTCTTTGTCTTCCATCATTTCTTTAGCTTCTTCCATTCTTTGTTTTTCTTTTTTATATTCTCTATATTTTTGTACTACTTCTTCTATTGAACTATGTTCTTTTATTAATTTTTGCCATTCAGTTTGGTTTGCAATTACTTCTGGGTCACTTATTAATTTTGTCAATTCTTCATATCTTGCTTCTACTGCTTCCAATTTATCAAACATAAATATTCTCCTTTTTCCTTAAATTCGTTTTATATTGTACCATATATTGCCACATTTTTCAAGTAGTATATTTATATCTCAATAAAATTATAATTAATATTTTCTTGATTTAATATATTTTTTTCTCTATCTGTACAAGTAAAAATAATTATTTGTCTATCATAAAATTCTTTTGCTAAATATAATAAAATATTTTTTAATCTTTCATTATCATAATATGCAAATGCTTCATCTAAAATAATAGGAACTTTTTCATTAGAAATTTCATCTAGCATAGCAAGTCTTAACGATAAATATAATTGATCTATTGTTCCAATGCTTAATCTTTCTGCTGGTATATAATTACCGTTTTCTAATTCAACAATTAAACCCTGTTCATCATTAAATGTAAGCTTACAATATTTTCCTTTTGTTATTGTTTCTATATTTTCTGATAATTTTCTTGTAAATACCGGACTTACACTGTTTTTCATATTTTCATATGCCCTTGCTAATAAGCTTTTTACAAGTTCAATACTTACTTTTGTTTTTTGCAAACTATTGTATTGTTCCTTTAATGAATATAACTCCTCTTCCATACTGGATAGATTTTCCAACTCAGGTTCTATATTTTCTTTTTTTAATTCTAGCCTATTAATTTCTATTTTTAAATTTGATATTTCACTTTCTAATAAATTAATTTCATTATTAATATTTTCTTTTTTTAATAAATAATTAATTTCATTTTTTTCAATATTTTTTTGATATTTATTTATCAAATTATTTTCTTCTAAATTATTTTTTAAGTTATTTTCTAATTTTATTGTATTTATTTCATTTAATAATTGTTCTATATTATTTTTATAAATATTAATTTCATTTTCTAGATTATTTTTTTCATTATTTATTTTTTCGAAATTATCTTTATTATTTTTTTCTAATATTTTTATTTTTTTATTTAATTTATTTTTAGAAAATACATAAAAAATTAAAAACATTGGTACCGTAAGAAGAAAAATATATTTAATTATTTTATTTTCTACTAATTTTGGAATAAATAAAATCCATAAAATATTTATAATAATTAAAAAAATAAAAATAAAATTTAATTTTTTATTTAATTTATTTTTTTCATATTTACCATCAATATTTTTTTCGTATTTTTTTTCTTCTATTATTTTATTATTTATTTTTTCTAAATTGTTTTTTATTATATTTATTTTATTTTTATTTTCATCAACTATTTTTTCTTTTATTTTTATTTTTTCCTTTTCCAAATTATTTTTTTCATTATTTATTTTTATTTCTTTTAATAATTCATTTTTTATTTCTTTTTCTTTTAATTTATTTTTTAAATTATTTTTTTCATCTTCTATTTCATATTGAATATTTTCGTATTTTTTTAATTCATTTATTTTTTCTTCAATATCATTAATATTTTTTTGAATAATATTTATTGGCTTTTCTCTACTTCTTTCTGTTCCAATTTTGTCAAGTTGCATTTTATTAATTTTATCAACTGCTTTTTTATATGAAATTTTATCTTCTCCTGTTTCTAATAAATTTGATATTTTTTGAATTAATATATTTTGTGTACCTCTTGCAATTTTTACTTCCTGCTGCATTGCAACAGATGTAGCTAAAAACATTTCTTCATTAATTTGTGTTTGTTCATAAAAAAATTCACTACCCCTATTTTTGTCTATATTAAATTCTTTTAAAATATCTTCTCCTTTTTCATTAAATATATTTGGATTTTTTTTATTAAATTCTCTATATATTTCATATTTACTTTTATTATCTAATTCATATGTTAATTTTCCTGAATATTCTTCTGAATCCCAAGGTTTATATTTTTCAAAATCAGAAATATCTCTTCCTTTTTTATTTTTTGATGCTCCATAAAAAATATTTAAAATAAATTTTAATACTGTAGATTTTCCACTCTCATTTTTTCCATAAATAATATTTAAATTATTTTCTAAATTTATTTCTTTATTTTTTAATTTTCCATATGAATTTATTTTTATTTTATTTATTTTCAAATAAATCCCTCCATTATTTATTCTAATATTTCCATACCTATTTCTAATGCTTGTTCAATTATTTCATCATCATAATTTTTATTTTTTATTTCTTCTAATATTTCTTTTACAAATAATCCTCTTAATGTATTTTCTTTTGATATTTCTTCTAAATTATAATTTGGTTTTGTTTTATTTTTTATTTTTATTATTTTTTCATCTAAATTATATTTATATAAATTATAGATATTTATTTCGAAATTTCTTTTTCCTATTAATATTATTTTATATAATTTATTTTCTTCTATTTTTATTTCATTTAATTTTTCAATTAATTCTTCTTCTGAATTTATTTCTGTACAATTTAATTCCTTTTCTACAAATTCAGTTTCATCTAATTTGATAAATTCTAATTTATTTTCTGTTTTATTTATTTCACCAATAACCATTCCATGGTCACCTATTTCATCAAAACCTAATGATATTGTTGAACCTGGATAAATAATATTTCCATATTTTTCGAAATTATTTTTATGTATATGACCTAACGCAATATAATTAAATCCTTTTTGTTTTAACATTGCCATAGACATTGGATTATATTGCATTTCTATTGATGTTGAACCATTTAAAGTTCCATGTATTATTAATATATTTATTTTTTCTGGATTTTCTATTTTTAAATTTTCTATATTTGAATTAGAACAATAAAAATCATTAAATCCAAATCCATATATATCTACATCTTTAAATTCTATTCTTTTTATTTCATTATTAAATATATATACATTTTTATTCCAATTAAATGTTGAATAATATGATTTTTTTAAAATTGGATCGTGATTTCCCGGTGAAATAAATATTTTTGTATTTTCTATTTCCTTAAATAAATTGTTTATATATTCTATTGTTGATTTTCTTATATGTTGGTGTTCATATAAATCTCCTGATATAAATAAATATTCTATTTTATTTTCTTTTATATATTCTATTACTTTTTTAAATATTTTTCTTTGCTCTATTCTTCTTTGTTCTCCTAAATTTCCCTTATCTGATAACGCTACAAATGGAGAATCAAAATGCATATCTGCTATATGTACAAATTTCATATTTTCGCCGTCTGGCTCCCTCCTTTACTCTATCTCCACATTCTATAATATTTTTTTATTTTTTTCAATAGTTTTTGCGAATATTTTTTCGGTTTTTATAATTATTTGTCAGATTCATAGCCACTAAAAATATTATATGTAGGGCTATAAATTGTAACAATCATTTCAAAAATACAAAAAAATAAACCCAAATGAAAAAACATCATTTAGGTTTATTTTTTTAATCATCCATAGGTCCAAATAATTCATCGAATTTTGCTTCTAGTTCTTTTTGTAAGTCATATGTATCTTCATCACTTTGAACGTTCAAATTTTCATCTTTACCATTATTTGTTTCTGGTTCATCTACAAAAATATCATCTATTCCTTGAATACTAGATTCTTGTTTTGTAGGCTCTTCATTTAATTTTCCAACTTTTACAGGTTCTTTTTCTTCTTTTTTAGGTTCATCATCAAATAAATCATCTAAAGATTCCACTTTAAGATTTTGAGCTTCTTTATCAGATTTATCCTCAGTCCAAGGATTATATGGATTGAATTTTCTCCATTCTCCTCTTTGTATTTCACCAATATCATTATGGCTTATTTCTAATTTTCTCATTGTATCAGCTACATTTTTATGTTTGAAATAATAATATTTATTTGCCTTTACAGGTTTTATTCCTTTTTCAAAAATTATACATAAATCATTATCCATTCTTCTTAATTCATCAGGTGTCATCAAAGCTCTTGCCATTACTTGGTCTGAAGTACTTTGACCTGTTTTAAAATATTGTCTGTCTCTATTTATTGAAATACTATCCCTTTCAATTGTTTTTTCTCCTAATGCTTTTGAAAAATATTCCACTGTTTTATATGAGTTACTTCCTAAAAATACATGTGTATCACAGTTACCAATAATTGTTTCATATGATTTTTCATATACTGCCTCTAATTGGTCTAAATTCTGTAATATTACACTAAAAGATATTTTTCTACTTCTTGATGTTGATATTTTTTTATCAAAATCAGGTATTTTTCCTATATTAGCGAACTCATCTAATATAAAATATGTTGGTACTTTTAATGCTCCTCCATTATCGTCTGCATAATTGTATAATTGTTGTATCATCTGTGAGAAAAATATTGTTAATAAAAAATCATATGCTGTATGTGTATCAGATGAAATAACATATACAGCTGTTTTTTTATTACCAATTTCTTCAAAATCAATTGTATCTGTTGAAGTCAATTCAGCAATTTCCTTTGAATCAAATTTTCCTAATTTTGATTGTAATGTACTTAGTATTGAACTGTATGTTTTTTCAGGTGCAATCTCAATTGATTTATAGTTCATTCTTGCTGGATGATCATATGGAAGCTTACTTATTAATTCTGTTAATAAATTACTTCCTCCATTGGTATTTGCTGCTCTAACTAATTCAGCACAACTAGCCAAATTCTGTTCTTCCTCTGGTCGTGTAGCCATTAAATAATATATCAATGCTTTTAATAACATTTCTGCCGAATCGTCCCAAAATGGATCTGAACCACCATCTCCTGTTTTTTGCCCTTTTACTATTGTATTCGCTATAACGTCAACATCTATTTCAGAAGATATATGCATTAACGGATTATATCCATCACTATATTGCGGTTTTACTAAATTTAGAACTTTAATTTCATATCCTTTTGATTTTAAATATCCTGCAGTTCTGTCATATAGTTCTCCTTTAGGATCTGTAAATACGTATGATCCTAGTAATTGATATGCATTTGGTATTGAATATGATGCAGATTTACCAGAACCAGAACCTCCGACTACTAATACATTTACATTTCCCCTCTTGTCAACGGGTAAATAATTGTTCTCTGCCAATATTATTCCTTTTTTATTATTTAGAACAGTATATTGCTCTCCATTTTTACTCCAATCACTTGATCCATGTTCAAAATCCGTATATTCATTTTTAGGAGCTGATCTAGCAACTCCAACTATGAAAAATATTGCAAATATTATTGAAAATAATCCTAAATTTTTCAAATAAATTAGCATTAAATTATTTGATGCTATTGTTGCTAATCCTGCAAATGGATTTTTCATTGTTTCTACAAATGATGTTATTGCTGCAACTCCATCTTGTTGCAAAGCCGTATTATATGCAACAGTGATTGGCACAATTAATACTATGGCTATAAATAGCCATAGTATTCCAAATAATATAAAATATTTTTTATTTCTTCTTATTGCTCCTTCTACTTTGTAATTCATATATAAATCACCTTCTCTTTGGTTTTTATGTATTTTTAATGTGTTATATCATCACTTTGTTTTTCTTGTTTTTTATTAGGATTTCCACCTGGATATGCTTTTACTACTATGTGGTCACATGTCTCTTCAATAATATCTTCTTTTCTAAAAAAGTCTGCTATACGTATTGAAGGTTGCTTTTTATTTTCCATAGCATCCATTTTTTCTTTTTCATTTTTTTTACCACAAGCAAAATAAGTAAATTTTAACTTATCATCTTTTCCTGCAGCACTTCCTATTTTTTTACCATTTACTGTGTTATTCACCATAGTAAATTGCCTCCTTAAATATTACCATCATCTTCTCTTACTTCAAAAGCAAAATATGATTTATATGGTTTTAATTTACATCTTCCCCTAACTTTATTTTCATTTTCATCAAAATAAAGTCTTGGTCTTAATTCTTCTGTAGTTTCAGGATCTATAACACATATATCTCTTTTCATATTTGGTGTATAGTTAAATTCTTTAAATTCCTGTTCTTCTTCTGAATATAATGTATTAAACTTAAACGGTGTTGGCGTTTTTGAAATTCTAACCTCATCATCAATTAATATTCCTGAATTAATTACAACACTTTCTTTTCCAAATGACAAGATTACTAGTTGATTTCCTTTTGGTTGTGGCTCGTCAACATAAAAAGTCCTTCTACGAGCTTCTCCTCTAATTTCTTCAGTAAAATCTAATCTTTCTACTGTATATTTTGGATAATCTTTTTGAAATTCTTTTGCTGTTTTATTTACTTGATAAATTACTGTGTTTACTCCTTTTGGATCTGTTATACTAAAATGTTTTCCTTGTAACATATCCATAATATTTTTACACCCCATTCCTATGATTTAATCCATAGCTTATCTTATGTTTACGAACTCACATTAATAATTATACTAAAATTTCTGCTACTTGTCAATACTTTTGCCAATTTTTCGGCATTTTCAAGCCTTTTTTCATTTAGTATTTATGTTTTTAAACTCTTCTTGGATTAAATTTTGATATTTCTTTTAATCTTTTAAACATTTCTTTTTCTTCATTTGTTAATTTTGATGGAACAACAATTTGTATCTGTGCAATTAAATTTCCTCTTTCACCTGTTAATGTTTTATAGCCTTTTTGAGGAATTTCTATTGTTTCTCCCGATTGTATTCCACTTGGTATATATATTGCTGTTTTGGTGTCGTCTATTGAATTTACTTTTGCCTTAGTTCCCAATGCAGCTTCCCATGGAGAAATTGGAACCACTGTATATAAATCTTTTCCGCAAAGCTTGTATTTTTTTCCATTTTCTATATTTATTTTTATATACAAATCCCCATTTTTTCCGCCATTTTTCCCTTGTTTACCTTGTCCAATTAAACGAATCTTTTCACCATCTTGTATTCCTTCTGGTACTTTAATAGTTATTATTTTAGGTTTGCCTTCTAAATCATTTAATAAAATTTTCTTATCAACCCCATAAAATCCATCTTCTATTGTTATATTTATTTCGGTTTCAACGTTTTCTCCTTTTACTGGAGGAATTTTACTTTGTGCTATTTCTTCTTTTATTTCACTATTTCCAAAAAACATTCCAAAAAATTCTCCTGCAACATCTCCTGATGACTTTTGTTTTGCTTTTCTTTGTTTATAACCTATATTATAATTCCATGTTCTGTCATATTTTCTTTTTGTTGTTGGATTTGATAATACTCTATATGCTTCATTTATGTCTTTTATTCTTTCTTCAGATAATTTATTTCCAACATTTACGTCCGGATGATATTTCTTTGCTTGTTTTCTATATGCTGTTTTTATTTGATCTATTGTTACTTTACTGTTTTCTAAATCTAATATTTTATAATAATCCTTTAACTTCATTTTTTGACATCCTCCTATAAGAAAAAGTGACCCATTTTATTTTTTCAGCCACTTTTCTTTTATTGGTATTTGCATTATATCAATTTTATGCAAAAAAATCTATAGTTTTTGGCAAATTTCAAAAAATTTCATTCCATTTGAAGCCTTTATTAAAACAACATCTCCTTTTCTTAATTCTTGACATAGTTTTTCCACAATTTGTTCATTATTGTTCATAAAATATGTTTGTATATTGGGGCTTTTTTGTGCTTCTTCTATTATATATTTTGAATTTTCTCCAGCACATATTAATATATCTATATTATTTTTTACAACTTCCTTACCTACATTTCTATGTAGTTCTTCTGAATATTCTCCTAATTCAAACATATCACCCAATACAGCAATTTTTCTAGTGCCCGTATGTTTTGCTAAAAATTCTAAACTTACTTTCATTGATTCATAACTTGCATTGTAGGCATCATTTATAAGTATTGCTCCATTTTGCAATTTCCTTATATCCATTCTTTTTTTCGTTAATTCAAATTTTTCTATTCCATTTTTTATATTTTCATCAGATATTTCTAAAATTCTTCCAACCTCAGTTGCACATAAAGCATTATACACAAAATGTTCTCCTCCAACAGGAACATTAATTTCTAGTTTATTTTTTTCTTCACTCTTATCATTTAAATTCGAAACAGCTGTAAATTCACTGCTTTCTTCTTTTAAATTCATGTTTTGCGCAACAATTTCACTCTTATTTAAAATTCCAAAAGTATGTATTTCTATTTTATTCTTATTCTCTTCATACCATTTATGTAATAAATCATTATCATTATTTATAATTACTTTAGGTGTTTTCATTCCTTCTAAAATTTCTAATTTTGCTTTTAGAATATTTTCTCTTGAGCCTAAATTCCCTATATGCGATGTACCTATATTGGTAATAACAGCTAATGTTGGTTTTGCAATACTTGTTAACAAACTTATTTCGCCAAGATGATTCATTCCCATTTCAATTACCATTGCTTCGTGGTCTTTTAATTTTAGTATTGTAAATGGCAACCCTATATTGTTATTATTATTTCCTTCTGTTTTTAATGTTTTATATTTTGTACTAACAACACTAGCAATAATATCTTTTGTACTTGTTTTTCCCACACTTCCTGTTACAGCTACAACAGGAATATCATATAAACTCCTTTTATATCTTGCAATTTCATATAATGCCTCTAAAGTATCTTCTACTTTTATAATTGTTTTACTTGAATATTTTTCCAGTTCATCTTTTGTTAATTCTATATCTTGAATAATCACTGCTTCTGCTCCATTGTCTAATGCTTGCTTCCAAAATTGATTTCCATCGAACTTTTCACCTTTTATTCCTATATATATATCACCTTTTTGAATTGTTCTTGTATCTTTAGAAAAGTTTTCACACTCAAACTCTTTATTTCCTGTAATTAATTTACCCTTTGTTACCTTTAATATATCACTTATTTTCATTCTATGCCTCCAAATAAATTTTTCTTATTATATTCCAATTCATTATTTTTTGCAACAACAAATGCTAATTTCTAAACTGATATTTTCAATTTAGAAATTAGCATTTGTTGTTTGTATATCTAAAAATTATTGACTAACTTATTCAGTTAAAGTTCCATTAGGCGTATTTGTAACAATTAAAATATCTTCTTCTTCACCATTTTCAGCATTTATATATGCAATGAAATCCATATCCTCTATTTTGCCTTTAAACTCATAACAAAATTTCTCTGTTTTCCATTCCGTAGGAATCATAGCCAATCCTTCACTTGTAATCTGAGCTTTACTACTTAAATGTTTTCTTGCATCATCTACAGATATTTTATTTATAGGAATATTTCTATCATAGTGACAATTCAAATATCCTGTAGTTTCCAATCCAATTACTTCTCCATTATCTAATGCAATTTTTACTTTAATCAAATCAGCATACATAATCACATCATTTTGTTTATATGCATAATTAACTGTAATAAATCCATTTTCTTTCATATAATAAGTCTCTTGCATATTATTAAAACCTTTGCTGGCTAAATATTCTTTACCTTTTTGAACAGCCTCTTGTTCACTTATTTTTTCTTCGGAAACATTTCTATTATAATTTAAAAATACAACATGTCCACCTTTTTTTGAAACTGATATTCCAATATTTTTATTTTCATTTGTAGTCATTTCAAATCTATATACTGGTATATCACCATTTTCTACATAACCATTATATTTGGTTTCCTTTATTTTATCTTTTCCTATAAACTCTTCTGCTTTATTCCTTGCAGTTTCTTCGTCAATATCATCACCTGTTAGACCTTTTTTCTCAGCACTTGTTATGTGTTCTGAAAAGGCACCATCATAAATCAATCCTGGGAATTCATGAAAATTCTCTTCAATAACATCAAAAGTACTTACTTCCGATATATCGGAGTCTTCTGTATTTTTCATTAATTTTTCCCAACTTAATGCACCATTATTTAATTCATCTGACATTTCATTTAAAGTATTTGATAAATCATTGCAATAATTGTATAATTCTTTTATTTTATTTATATCATCTTCTGTAAGTCCATTTCCTTCAATATTTTTTCTCGATAAAGCATAACTATATTCACTTACCTGATTTAAAAATTTCTCTGTATTTTCTAATTCCTGACTTTCAATTGGCAACATCCCTAAATAACTTAATGCCAAATTAGATTCTTTCCATACATGTGTTAACATTTCTGCACCATGTTCAGCAGATTTTGATATCATAGACTTTGCCAAATATGTTTTTACATTTTGCACATATTCTACCACCTCATAAAATGCCATATTATTATCATTCTCTTTTGTATTAGCATATGTTTTTTTCTGATTAAATAGATTATATCCAAGTATTACAGCTACAATTACAGCTATTGCCGTAGTAGCAATCCAAATTTTACTTTTTTGCATATTGACCTCCTTTTTTTATTATTTTGGATTTTTTTACAAAAAATATACAATTTATTTTTACTTTATGATAAAATAAAAAAAAATACCTAAGGAGACCATCTATGAAAAAAATAATGATTTTTTATGCAGCTTATGGTGGAGGCCATTTATCTGCTGCTCGTTCTATAAAAGAAAATATTGAAGCAAATTATACTGATATTGAAGTTAAACTTGTAGATTGTATGGAATATGTTAATAAAGTTATCAACAAAGTAACTACAACTGCATATTCTGAAATGGCAAAAAAAGCACCACGTACTTGGGGAAAGCTTTATTCTAAAGCCCAATATGGTCCTATTGCACAAATAAGTACAACATCAAATAAGCTTTTATCTATAAAGTTAAATAAATTATTAAAAGATTATCAACCTGATTTAATAATATCTACACATCCATTTTCGTCAACAATGTGTGCATATTTAAAGAAAACTGGAAAACTAAACGCGAAACTTGCAACTATTCTAACTGATTATGCACCACACGATCAATGGCTTGTTTTTAATAACTATGTAGATTATTATTTTGTTTCACATGAAGAAATGAAAAGGCAATTACACAGTAAAGGAATTCCAAACAATAAAATCTATGCAACAGGTATTCCACTTTCTAATAAATTTTTATTAAAATATGATAAAGCCAAAACTTTAGAAAACTTTGGTTTGTCTCCTAACAAAAAAACAGTATTATTTTTTGGTGGTGGAGAATTTGGTTTAGGTAAAACACAAACCTTCAATATTTTCAAGTCTTTCGCAGAAAGCCACGAAAATATTCAAATTGTAGCAATTTCAGGTAAAAATCAAAAAATGAAAAGAAGTTTCGAAAACTTGACTGATGAATTAAATAAACATGATTCTATTAAAATTTTGGAATATACAGATAAAATACCTGAGCTTATGAGTATTTCTGACCTTGTTGTAACAAAACCTGGTGGTCTTACTACAACCGAAAGCTTAGCTTCTGGATTGCCTATTGTCGTTATTAATCCAATTCCTGGTCAAGAGGAGGAAAATGCTGCTTATTTGGAGAAAAATAAGGTTGCTATTTGGATACGTAAAAAAGATAATGTTGAAGAGATTTTGAATAATCTTTTTTCTAATCCTGATAAAATGCAAGAAATGAAAATTCGCGCTAGACTTATTTCTAAAAAGAATTCTACAAAAGATATTTGTAAAATTTTACTTGGTTAAAAGGTTAATCCAGATAATTTAGATATACTTGTTTCGTTTTTTAGTGGATTAGGAGATAATCTAGGAATAATAGCGGTCTCAAAATAAAAAACTTATGCAAAATTCAATTCATAAATTTGCATAAGTTTTTTATTATAATTCTCTTCTTCCTTCAAGAGCTTTTGTAAGTGTAATTTCATCAGTATATTCCAAATCTCCACCAACAGGAATACCATGTGCAATTCTTGTTGCCTTAATTCCTAAAGGTTTAATCAACTTTGATAAATACATTGCTGTAGCTTCTCCTTCAACTCTAGGATTTGTTGCCAGTATTACCTCTTTAACTTGTCCATCCATAAGACGCGCAAGTAATTCTTTAATTTTTATATCATCTGGTCCAACACCATTCATTGGAGAAATTGAACCATGTAGCACATGATAAACACCTTTAAATTCATGTGTTCTTTCCATTGCGACTATGTCCCTAACATCTTCTACAACACATATTTGACTTTGGTCTCTTTTGGGATTTGCACATATTGGACATGGATCTGTATCTGATATATTAAAACATTTACTACAATATTTTAAATTCTTTTTTGCATTTACAATTGAAGAAACAAACTCATTTGTTTCTTCTTCTGAAGCATTTAGGATATAAAAAGCTAATCTAGCAGCTGTTTTATTCCCTATGCTTGGTAGTTTCTCAAAGCTTTGTATTAATTTTTCTATTGATGGTGAATACATTGAGAGCCCCTTTCTACATTAATCCTGGTATATTATATTTTCCCATTGATGCTGCTTGTGCATCATCAACTTGTTTAAATGCTTGGTTCAAACATGTTACTATTAAATCTTGTAACATTTCAACATCCTCAGGATCTACAATTTCTTTTTTTAATGACAAACTTAATATTTGTTTTTGTCCATTAACTTTTACTGTTACTGCACTTCCACCTGCAGATGCTTCAAATTCTTTTGCTGCAAGTTCTGTTTGTGATTTTTCTAAATCCTCTTGCATTTTTTTAGCTTGTTTCATTAATCCATTGATGTTCATTCCACCAAATCCTCCCATTCCTCCTGGGAATCCTCCTCTTTTTGACATTTTTATTTCCTCCTTCTTATTTTTTACATTTTATTTATAATAATTTTTACTCAATTATGTCTAATGGTATGTCAAATTTATTTGCAAAATTTGATAATTCTTGTTCTTCACTCATTTCTTCTACGCCTTGTGGTTTTGAGTCTATATATCTTATTTGCATTTCTTTTCCACATGCAACAGAGACTTGTTTTGATATTTCCATCTTGTTTTCTGGTTTCTCTAAAACCGCTTTTCCAAAAGGTGTAATTCCTTTAGGAAATTCTATTCCCACAGTCATATCATTTACTTCAATTGCATTTGTTTCAAGTAAATTTGTATATAACATTATTTTTCCACTTTTTTTGAAATTGTTTACAATGTCTTGCCAATATTGTGCTGGCTTTTTATTTTTTCCAATTCCAGCAATTGCATCTATATTACTATCCCTTGCCGTACTTGTTGAACTTCCACCTGTAGTATTTGTTCTTCTTACAGTACTTGCCTGCACTCTTGGAGCACCTCCTCCAGACCTTAAATAATTTTCTATTTTTTCAAGTCTTGCATAGATTTCTCCATTTCCATCATTTGAATTAGTATTATTTGATGTAGAAGATATTTCTTTATCACATAATCTAATTATTCCTGCTTGGAATATTATTAATCTTTGTGTTGAACTTTTCATATCATTTTCCAATTTTGATAATTCACTTATTAGTCTTATTGCTCTTTCTTTTGAAACATTCTCTGACAATTTTTTCAAATTTTCAAAATCAGTTTCATTGTAAATAGTCAATTTCTGTCCTGTTTTTACCATTAAAATATCTTTTATATATTTTATAATTTCCCATAATAGATTATTTAAATCTTTACCTTCATCCAAAACTTTTGTGATAGCATCCATTGCTTCATCAATATTATATTCTATTATTGCCTCAGAAATGCTATGTATATAAGTTATTTTTGGAATTCCAACTAATTCTTTTATTTTATCTTCATCAATATTATTTTCGCCGTCTTGCACACATCTTTCTAAAATTGACAATGCATCTCTCATTGCTCCTTCTGATAATGAAGCAATTATGTTTAATGCTTGTTTTGTAATTTCAATATTACTTTCTTTACAAACAATTTCTAATCTTTTAATTATATCTTCGTTCGAAATTCTTTTAAAATCAAATCTTTGACATCTTGAAAGTATAGTAGCTGGCAATTTTTGTGGTTCTGTAGTTGCTAAAATAAATTTTACATGCTCAGGTGGTTCTTCAAGCGTTTTTAATAAAGCGTTGAAAGCACCTTGTGATAACATATGAACCTCATCAATTATATATACTCTGTATTTTGCTTTTGTTGGTAAAAAATTGACCTCTTCTCTTATTGAACGTATATCTTCTACACTGTTATTTGATGCAGCATCCATTTCTACAATGTCTGTTAATGATCCATTTAATGCTGATTTACAAATTTCACACTCATTGCATGGCTCTCCATCTTTCGGATTTAAGCAGTTTATTGCACGTGCTAATACCTTTGCTGATGTTGTTTTTCCTGTTCCTCTTCCACCATTAAATAAATATGCATGGCCAACTCTATTTGCCATTATTTGATTTCTTAGTGTTCTTGTTATATGTTCTTGCCCTACCATTTCTTCAAATGTTTGTGGTCTGAATTTTCTATAAAGCGCTGTGTACCCCATAATCTCACATCCTTTATATGTCCCCTAAATTTTAAAAAATGGTGTGAATATCAATCTCTCTATGGAAAACAACTCCCACATAAAAGTATCTACTTATTGCTGCTTCCTTCCGGACCTGACAAGGTTCATAGGCTTTTATTGAGCTTGCTTTCCATACAGAGATCAATTCTCATACCATTATGTATTATATACTCTATTTATGAATTTTGCAAGTATTTTTATTAATTTTCTATCCTTTTAAAAATTATATTATCTAAGTCTATTTTATCTATTCCAACTGTTCCCTTTTCAATTATTTCATCTGTTGGAATATCTAAACTTATTGGTGCTTGATATTTTTTTCCACTATTTAAATTTATTATGATATCAAATGTTAAATTAGCTTGTAAGTCTTCTTGTGTAATATTTGTTAATTTTAATAGTTGACTATGGTCTATTTGTTCATCATTTTCAGAAACATATTTAGAAATATTATTAATACCATATCTAAATGCTACAATTCCACCTTGATTGGATATTTTTTGTTCTTTTATATTTGATTCTAGTTCACCATTATATGTAATTTCTGTAATTTCATTTTCAGGTAAATTATTAAACATTCTTTTTTCATCAACTATCGGTTTATAAAATTTTGCATCTCCTAATTCTTTTATTCTATTTACATTTATATTTTTTATATCAACAGAATTTATTATTTCAGTTTTTCCATATAATGAATTTTTTTCTATATATATATATATGTCATTATTTTGATTAACATTAAAGTTCCACTTTTCATTTGCTCCTTCAGTTTCCATTCCTTCTACACTTTCTATTATAGAAATTTTAGTGATTTTGAATGGCATATTTGATTCACCTTCAACTTGATATCTTAATATAAACATTCCTCCAACACATAAAATTGCAATTATTATAATACTAATAATTACACTATGAAAAATTTTTTGTTTAACATTCCTATACATTTTTCCCTCCTTGAATTAATTAGGGGTATATTAAATTTATTTATTTTTTTTTATTTTTCTTAATTCTTTAAAAAATTGTGTCAAAATTTCTTGACATTCTTTTTCCATAATTCCTGTTTCTGCTTCTACTTTATGATTAAATGTATAATCATTAAATAAATTTAATACAGAGCCTACGGCTCCTGTTTTTTCGTCTTTTGCTCCAATATATACTTTTTTTATTCTTGAATTTATCATTGCCCCCGCACACATAGAGCATGGTTCTAAAGTTACATACATTTCACAATCTATTAATCTCCATGATTTTAATTTTTTGCTTGCTTTTTGTATTGCTAAAATCTCTGCATGTTTGGTTGTATCTGTTTTTGTTTCTTTTTGATTGTGTGCTCTTGCTATTATTTCTCCATCTTTTACTATTATTGCCCCTACTGGTACTTCTAATTTTTTGTATGCTTTTTCTGCTTCTTTTAGTGCTTGCTTCATATAATATTCTTTTTGTTCCATCAATACTCCTAATTATAAAATTGGTGTCCCCGAGTGGAATTGAACCACCGCAAGACCGGACTTAGGAGGTCCGCGCTCTATCCAACTGAGCTACGAGGACATAAAAATTACATATCTATTATAATACACTTATGCAAAAAAATCAATATTTTTTGCTCTTGACATCCATGTTATAATAAATTAAATTATGTATAAGAAAGGAAATTTAATATGCAACAAATATTAAGTAAAATGAGAAAAGCAATAGAAGAATATAAAATGATAGACGAAGGTGATAAGATAGCCGTATGTTTATCAGGAGGAAAAGACTCAATCACACTTTTAAATGGACTAAAAGCATTGCAAAGATTTTATCCAAAACATTTTGATTTAATTGCAATATCAATAAATCCAGGTTTTGAATTTTTTAACACAGACCTTTTACAAAAAAATTGTGATGAAATTGGAGTTCCTTTATTTATAGAAAATAGTAATATAAAAGAAATTGTATTTGATGTAAGAAAAGAAAAAAATCCATGTTCATTATGTGCAAATTTACGTAGAGGGATAATAAATAGTGTCGCAATACGTGAAGGCTGCAATAAAATTGCACTTGGACATAATATGGATGATGTATTAGAAACATTTTTATTAAATTTATTATATACTGGAAGTATATCAACATTCGCTCCCAAAAGTTATATGGATAGAACAAAAATAACATTAATTAGACCATTAATTTTACTTAGTGAAAAAGACACAAGAAGATATGTAAAGAAAAATAATAAACAAATAATGCCTAAGGTTTGCCCTATGGATGAACATACAAAAAGAGAAGATATGAAAGACCAAATATGTCAATGGCAAAAGGAGATTCCTACTATTAAAGCAAATTTATTTGGTGCTATTTCTAGAAATTTAGATGAATGGAAAAATATATAAAATATGTAAAAAAATACACATTTCTAATTGCTTAATTGCATTTGAAAAGTGTATTTTTTTATTTTTTAATTATTCTCCGCGAACTAATTTAACCATAGCGTCTTTCAATGCTTCTAATTCTTCAGTTGCACATTTTTCACATTCACCTTTAACTCCAAAATAAAGTTTAATTTTAGGCTCCGTTCCAGATGGACGAACACAACACCATGAATTATTTTCCAATTGATAATATAATACATTTGATTTTGGTAATCCTGTTTTACCCTCTTCACCAGTAATCATATCTTTTACATAATCGTTATCAACATCTTTAAAACATAACACTTTATATTTACCAATCTGTTCTACATTTTTATTTCTCATATCAGTCATCATTTCTTTTATTTTTTCAGCACCTTCAGCACCTTCTAAAACTATTGAAACTTGGTCTTCTTTGTAATATCCATATTTTTCATAAATATTATTCATTTGATCCCATAAAGTAATTCCTTTAGATCTATAATATGCTGCAGCCTCACATAAAGACATAACAGCTGCAATTCCATCTTTATCTCTTGCATAATCTCCGATTAAGCAACCATAACTTTCTTCAAATCCAAATACATAAGTCTTATCATGATTTTCTTCAGCCTTTTTCATTACAGCTCCAATATTTTTGAAACCTGTTAAAACTTCTATACATTCCAAATTGTAATTTGCAGCAATAGCTTTTGCTAAATCTGAAGAAACAATTGTTGTTATAAACATTCCATCTTTAGGCAATATTCCTTTCTCCTTCATTTGAGAAATTCTATATTCAGCAATTAACAATGCTGACATATTTCCTGTATATGGCATATATTCACCTGTTTTTGCATCTTTTGCATAAATTCCTAATCTATCTGCATCTGGATCTGTTGCCAAAACAACATCTGCATCAACTTTTTGTGCTAATTCTAATGCTAATTTAAATGCTTTTTTATCTTCTGGATTTGGATAATCTACTGTTGGAAAATTTCCATCAGGTTTAGCTTGTTCTGGAACAACATAAACATTTTTAAAACCTAATTCATTTAATAATCTCTCCGCAATTGTATTTCCAGTTCCATGTAATGGTGTATAAACGATTTTTAAATCTTTACCTTGTTCCCTAACAATTTCAGGATTTAGTATTTTATTTTTTAATGTTTCAATATATTTATCATCCATTTCTTTGCCAATAACATTAAATAATCCTTTTTTGATAGCATCTTCTTTACTAATTGTTTTTATCTCCTTAAAATCTGTAATACTTCTTACCTTATTAATAATATCCTTATCTCTTGGCGCAACAATTTGAGAACCATCATCCCAATAAACCTTATAGCCGTTATATTTTGGAGGGTTATGGCTAGCTGTAATCATAATTCCTGCAGTTGCACCTAGTTCTCTTACAGCAAATGATAATTCAGGAACTGGTCTTAAACTCTCAAATAGATATGTCTTTATTCCATTTGCATTTAAAATCAAAGCAGTTTGTAAACTAAATTCGTCAGACATTCTTCTTGAATCATAACTTATTGCAACTCCCTTATCTTGTGTACCTTGTTCTAATATGTAATTAGCTAAACCTTGTGTAGCCTTACCAACTGTATATTTATTCATTCTGTTTGTTCCCATTCCTATAACTCCACGTAATCCAGCTGTTCCAAATTCTAATTCTTTATAGAATCTGTCTTTTATTTCTTCTCCATCATCTTTAATACTTAATAATTCTTTTTTTGTTTCTTCATCAAAACTTGGATCTTCACACCATCTTTGATATTCTTCTTTGTAATTCATATATTTCATCCTTTCCTTGAAAAATTTGCACCGGGAAATTTTGTACCGGGTACATTTTTTCCCTATAGAACAAAGCGACGTAGTCGCCCTTTGTTCTCACCCGATTTGAGTTTTCGACTATAAGGAGAAAATCTCAAAGGGCTAGCGATTGTAACTTTTATATAATAGGAAAGTAATACTTTCCTATTATATAAAAATAACTACTGGTATTGGTACCAGCAGTTATTTTTATATACTTTATAACTGATAGAATTTTCTATATAGCTCTCTTGCAGTTTCAGGGCTATCAACTCCTGAAGCATTCTTTACAGGAGCAAACTCTTCCTCTCTTTTTACTCTTAAAATAGCCATATCATCTAATTCTCCAAACGCATCAAATAAAAACGCTTCAAATTTATATGCATTTGGTCCATCTGGTACTATTTTATTTCCATTTTTATCTATATATGTTGCTTTTTTGAACGCAGAATGATAAGGTAATGGTTTGTTTCCCATTCTCTCAACTGCATCTATGTTAAATAAATTACATAGAATATGAGATTCACCATATATTAGCTCTCCTTTTTCATCCCTTGCTTCTGCCATCTCCTTTGGAATTTCAGTATACTCTACAACTGATGGTCTACCATTCTTTTTACAAAATACTCCAACTTTTTCTTGTGGATTTGCTTTTACTACAGACTTTCCAGCTGCTGTTACATGCTTTTGAATTGCAATCCCCATAAGTATAGGGTCTACCATTTTTACTAAACAGTTATCAACTCCACCTATAAATAGCCATTCAACACCCAATTCTCTCATTTTTTTAGTCATACCTTTTTTTACAAGAGCCTCATATATTCCACCATGCCCATCTGCAGCTTCTTTTATAAGACCATCTTCACCAATCAATATTTTCCCTTCAGTATCAACCATTGGTAGTTCACTTTGTTTAAAGAAAAATATATTTTTATCCTTTTCATATCCAAAAAATCTATGTTTCGCAAAAAATTCAACAGTATCATCATTATTTTCTTCACTTGTCATAATAAACCATGGAATTATTACATCATATTTTTTTCCTTGCTCTTTTAAAGAATCACTTAATAATTCGAAAAGTGATTTATGTGATTCTAGTCCAATATCAAAAGTTCCTTTTGGTCCTTGATGTCCAAGCCTTGTTCCTTGTCCTCCTGCCATTGTTACGGCTGCTAACTTACCAGCCCTTATTGCCTTTTCCCCAGTCTCTTGAAAACTCTTGTAATATCCATTTAATTTATCTTTATCCAAGTATTCAATCGGAGCAATTTGAGAGTCTTGCGTAGCAATCTCTTTTTTTGTGTTATTGTACAGACTATTAATCAACTCGAAATCTGTATTTTCAATTTGCTCTAATAATTGTTTTTGTTTTATTCCATCTAATCTTTCGTATTCATTTAATAAATGTTCTTGTGAATATTTTCTTAAGGTTTTTCGAATAGTGTCTAAACTTTTATCCATTTGTATACTTCCTTTCTTGTTTCATATTATATTATATATACTATTTTAAAAAGTTTTTCAATACTTTATACAAAAAGTTTTTACTTATTTAAAATTTTATCACTATTCTTTATTAATCTCAAGCTTTTTGAACTATTTTATATTATTTATACCATCTGTATTTAAATTTAGCTTATATTTTTTCATTAAATCTTCTATTTTATCTTTTGTATCTTCAAAATCATAACAATCAATAATTGTTACATTATTAATATTTTTTTCTTTAATTTGCATATTTACGTTGTCTATATATTTTTTATTTCCTATTATTATAATATTTGATTTATCTTCTAAATTTTTATATTCTTTCTTATTCCACTCTAATTTTAATATTTTATCCTTATTTTCTTCATTCAAATTCATCTTTGAAACTAAAGTTTCCACAGTATCTCTCAAATCTTTTTCTGTTTTTATTATGATATTTTCATCTAATTTTTTATTTATATAAGGTAACAAAATCATCTCTAAATGAAAATCACTTACATAAAAACAGCACAATTTTTCTATTTTGTTTTCAACAAGCATTTTATTCATCCCTTTCGATTGCTTTCTGGTAAATTTTACCATTTGTTTTTTATATTGTCAAGTATTTTTCCTTTAAATGTATAATTTATTTTTTTTGGCTAATAATTATTTTAATGATATATTTTAGAAAAAATGTTTTTAGGAGGATTTATATGAAAAAAGTTTTAAATTATATTAAAAATTCCAAATTAAAAAAATTAAGTTTACTTGCTTTATTACTATTAATATATATTTTTATTTGTGCACAAAGTTATGTTTCTGCGGTTTCTACCAATTTATCTGATGCTGTATTTAGATTACATGTACTTGCAAACAGTGATTCTGAAGAAGATCAAACATTAAAACTAAAAGTACGAGATTCATTACTTAATTATATGAATAATATATGTTCAAATTGTTCTACAAAATCCGAGGCAATTTCTTTAGTACAAGAACACTCACAAGAATTCCAACGTGTAGCCGAAAATACAATATTTGAAAACGGATATGATTATCCCGTAAAAATCAACATTGGTAATTTTTATTTTCCAACAAAGGATTACGGAGATATATCTCTACCAGCAGGTTTTTATGATGCTTTAAGAGTTGAAATTGGAAAAGCTAAAGGAAAAAATTGGTGGTGTGTAATGTTTCCTTCATTATGTTTTATCGATGTATCTTCTGGAATTGTTGATGATGAAGCAAAAGTGAATTTAGAAGAAAATCTTGAGAATGAATCATACAGTCTGATTTCTGATAAAAATAATTCAGAAATCAAATTAAAATTTAAGCTAATTGAATTTTTTGCTGAAAAAGGTTTACTTACAGCTAATCGTAATATGTAATAATTTATTTCAAAACTGTTGTAATATTGTGTTTTTTATGATATATTTTTAATGAAAAAAATTTAAGGAGGAATACTTTTGGAAAAATTAGTTATCACAGGAAAAACACCTTTAAAAGGACAAGTAACAATAAGTGGTGCAAAAAATGCAGCTGTAGCAATCCTACCAGCAACACTTTTAATAGATGGAATTTGTACAATTGAAAATTTGCCAAATATAAGTGACGTAAAAAAATCATGCGAAATATTAGAAGGACTTGGGGCAAAAATAAAATGGATTACACAAAATAAAATTACAATAGACACAAGAAATATAACAAAAACAGAAGCATCTGAAGAATTAACAAGTAAATTTAGAGCTTCATATTATATCTTAGGAAGTATGCTTGGTCGCACCGGAAAAATATCAGTTGGAATGCCTGGTGGCTGCAAATTAGGTGCAAGACCTATAGACCAGCATATTAAAGGATTTGAAGCATTAGGTGCAACTGTAGAAGTTGGACAAGGAAAAATATCAGCATCTGCTCCCAAATTAGTAGGAACATCAATTTATATGGATGTAGTTTCTGTTGGTGCAACAATCAATGTAATGCTTTCTGCTGTTTTAGCTGAAGGAACTACAATTATAGATAATGCTGCTAAAGAACCTCACATTGTTGATGTTGCAAATTTTCTAAACACTATGGGTGCTGACATTCGTGGTGCTGGAACAGATGTAATCAAAATCAATGGCGTAAAAAAACTTTCTGGAAATGGTACATACTCTATAGTTCCTGATCAAATAGAAGCCGGCACCTTTATGCTTGCAGCAGTAGCATCAAAAGGAGACATATTAATAAAAAATTGTATAACAAAACATTTAGAAGCTATTACAGCTAAAATATTAGAAATTGGTGGACATGTTGAAGATTTTGGAGATGAGATAAGAGTTTGGTGTAATGAAAGACCTTCAAAAGCAATTATTAAAACACAACCATATCCTGGATTTCCTACTGATTTACAACCTCAAATGGGTGTAGTTCTTTCTATTGCCAATGGTACAAGTAGGATTATTGAAAACATCTGGGAATCAAGATTTCAATATACAGAAGAATTAAATAAAATGGGTGCAAATATTACTGCACAAGGAAAATCTGCATTTTTCGAAGGGGTAGAAAAATTGTCAGGTTCACCAGTATATTCATCAGATCTAAGAGCTGGGGCTGCACTAATAATTGCTGGAATAATTGCAAATGGAAAAACCGAAATATACAATTTAGAGCACATAGATAGAGGTTATGAAAACATAGAGGAAAAGTTTAGAAAACTTGGTGCTATAATAGAACGAGTTAAAGAATAACATTAGAAAGAAGAAATACACATGCTAAATTTTTGTAGTTTATATAGTGGTAGTAGTGGTAATAGTTTATTTGTTGAAACTGAGAATACTAAAATTTTAATAGATGCAGGTATGAGCTGTAAAAAAATTGAAGAAGCATTAAAATTAATTGAAGTAAATCCATCTTCAATTAATGCAATTTTAGTAACACATGAGCATTCAGATCATGTTAAAGGAATATCAACAATTTCACGAAAATTCGATATTCCTGTTTTTTCTACCAAAGAAACATTTGAAGCAATGCCTACACAAACAGAAAAAATCTCTGAAAATAATATAAATTATTTTAATCTTTCAGAAAAATTTTATATAAATGACCTAGGAATACTTCCTTTTAGTATTCCTCATGATGCTGCAAATCCTTGCGGATTTAATATTATTAAAGATAATGAACATCAAATTAGTATTGCAACAGATATTGGTCATATGACAAAATCTATTGTTAATCATTTGGAAGGTAGTGAATTTATTTTACTAGAATCTAATTATGATACAGAGGTCTTAAAATGTTGTTCATATCCATATAGACTAAAATCTCGTATAGCTGGTGAAACTGGACATTTATCTAATAATATGGCTGGAAAAACTATCTCTTATTTATTAAAAAATAGTAACTTAAATACTGCAATGCTTGGACATTTAAGTAAAGAAAGTAACTTTCCTGAACTTGCATATCAGACAGTAATTGATGAAGTGATTTCAAGTCATTCTGATAATGCTCAATTAAATCTATCAGTAGCTAATAGAGAGTGTCCTAGTAAATTAATAACTTTATAATGATTTTGTAAAAGGAATAATCTGGAACTAATTAAAGAGAAACATAGTAATTTAAAAATTATATTTAGGTTTAGGGGGCCTGAATTTAGTTTTTTATATAATTCACAATATTTCAAAAAAAGGGTTTATTTCATAATAGTTCAAATGGGGGAAAAGTAGATTATTCCCTTTACAAGATTAAAAACTTTATAATAAAAAATTTTTGAATTAATTATTGATTCAATCGATTTAACATAATCTTACAATACAATTTTCATTTTGTCAATAACCTTTCTAAAAAAACATGAAAAATCGTTCGACTTTTTTCGACAAACAGAACAAAGCGACATAGTCGCCCTTTGTTCTTGCCCAATTTGAGTTTTCGACTGAAAAGAAAATCTATTCTAATTCTCCTTACCAATAAAAAATAGTTTTACAAATCACCAAAGAAACAATTATACCTGTCAAATCTGCAGCTAAAGCTGCAATCAAAATTCCTCTTGTATTTTTTATCTTTACAGAACTGGTATACACAGCTATTGTATATAAAGTTGTTTCAGTTGATCCCATTATAACAGAAGCTAATATACCAACAAAAGAATCTGCTCCATTGTTTTTTATTATGTCTGTTGCTACAGCCATAGAAGCACCTCCTGAAATTGGTCTTAAAAGAGTAAGTGGAACTACTTCTTTAGGAAATTTTATTAAATATAACACTGGAGAAATTAATCTAGTAATAAAATCTATAATTCCAGAGCTTCTCAACATTCCGATTGCCATAAATAAACCTATTAATGTTGGAAAAATTTTCAAGGTTATTCTTACTCCATCAATCCCACCTTTTAAGAAAATGTCAAAAACATTCTTTCTTTCATTAATCGCCTCAAAGATAATTATTAATATTATCAGTGGCATTGCAATAATTGAAATATAATTAATAAATTTCATATATCATTATTATATAATAATTTATATAATTTCTCCTTTCATTTTTTCGTACATCTAATAATAATTTTACAACAAATAATACCCACAATAGCTGCACAAATTGTGGATAACCACACTGGAAAAATTATTTGCGTTGGGTTATTTGATCCAAGAGAACTTCTAATCGAAATAACTGTAGTTGGAATAATTTGTAAAGACGCTGTATTTAAAACAATTAACATCATCATATTATCACTTAAAGTTTCTTTATCCTTATTTTCATTTTGTAATTCATTCATTGCTTTTAAGCCCAATGGAGTCGCAGCATTTCCTAACCCTAATATATTAGCAACAATATTCATTATAATATTATCATAAGATTTATTACTTAACATTATATCTGGAAATATTTTTCTTACAATTGGATTTAATGCTTTTGTTAAATAATTTAAAATATTAGTATTGGAAGCAATTTCCATTATTCCACTCCAAAGACAAGTCATTCCTATTAAAGTCAAAGTTAAACTGACCGCACTTTCAGTTGATTCAAAAATTGATTTATTAAGACTATCTAAATTTCCAGAAAAAATTGCATAAATTATTGATATTATTATAAAAACGGGCCATAATATATTTAGCATTTCTCCTCCTTTTTATATTTATATTATAAAAATAAGTAAATTATAACAAATTATTTTACAAATATTTGAAATTTTAATTGACCATTTCCAATAATTATGCTATTATATATAGCGAATTGATAAAAAAATGTTTAAGGAGGACAAATAATGAAATCTACAGGAATTGTAAGAAAAGTTGATGAACTTGGAAGAGTTGTTATACCTATAGAAATAAGAAACAAATTTGATATTGCTGAAAAAGATCCAATAGAAATTTATGTTGACGGATCTACTATCATATTAAAAAAATATGAACCTAATTGTGTTTTTTGTGGAAATACAAAAAGTCTAATATCTTATAAAGACAAATTAGTATGCTCAAAATGTGCAGAAAAACTTTCTAATTTTGAAAACAAAGATGAAGAATAATCAAAAAAGCGCTAAATTTAATTAGTGCTTTTTCTATTTAATAAATTTCATATATATTTCATTTTTATTTACATTTCTATCTTTAGCTATTTTTTTTATTATTTCTTTTTTATCATATCCTTGTTTTTCATAATATTTATAATGCTCTTCAATGCTTAAAAAATTTAATTCATTTTCTTCATTTTTTTCTTTTTTATTTCCTTCAATTATTAATATCATTTCACCTTTTAAATTGTCAATATTATCTAATAATTCATTAATATTTTTTCTAATAAATTCTTCATGAATTTTTGTCAATTCTCTTGATAAAACTATTTTTCTATCATTTATAACATCTTTTAAATCCTGTAATGTATTTTTCATTTTATGTGGCGCTTCATAAATTATAATAGTTTTTTCTGATTTTTTTATTTCTTCAAATTTTTCCTTTCTTAATTTTTTATTTAATGGTAAAAAACCCAAAAATAAAAATTCTGATGTATTTAATCCTGATACAATTAATGCATTTATTAGTGCGCATGCACCTGGTATTGGTATAACTTCTATATTCTCTTCAATTGCCTTTTTTATAACTTCTTCACCTGGATCACATATTCCAGGTGTCCCCGCGTCAGAAACCAATGCAATATTTTCTCCATTTTTTAATTTTTCTATTAATATATTACTTTTTATATCTTCATTGTGTCTATGATAACTTATTAATGGTTTTGATATTTCAAAATGATTTAATAATTTTAATGTTTGCCTTGTATCCTCAGCAGCAATCAAATCCACTTCTTTTAAAATTCTAAGTGCTCTTAATGTTATATCTTCTAAATTTCCTATTGGTGTTGCAACTATATATAATTTTCCATTCATTTTTATTTTCCTCTCATTTTTTATTTTTATATATTTTATCACATTTCTATTATTTTTAAAATATTTTTATTTAATTATTTAATAATCATAAAACTTTTTTATTTAATTTTTCATATAATAGAACAAACAAGAAAATTTAGAATATATTAATGGAGTGTGATTTTATGCCTAATTTTTATAGAAATACTTATTATAATAATTATTATTCAAAAAAAAATTATCCCAATATTATTCCTCAAAATTATCGCTCATCTCAACACAACAATACTCATCTAGCCGGTGTTCCAAAACCACCATGCCATCCTCCAAAAAAGAAAGGTCCACCCCCTAAGAAAAAATTTAATTTTAAATCATTAAAAAAAGACACATGTACATCTTTAAATGATGTTGAATGTTTTTTAAATAAATTTAGTGATTTTCTAAGATATGTAAGAATAATTAATTTATTAAAATAATATTATTAATTATTCTATTTTATTAAATAAATAATAAATAAATTAAATAAATAATAAATTTAATTTATTTATTATTTATTAATTAATTTTCGTATAAATATCTGGTAATTTTTCATTTTGTTCTCCATTAATTAAAAATTTAACGGAATTAATTTCTTTTAAATTAGTTAATGTATTTACTATACTATTAATTATTTTTAATTTATTTTCATCATTTTCATAATTTAAAAATTCATTTGACACATTAATAATTGCACATGATTTATCAATTTTTACATCATGAACAACAGTGCCATCAGGAATTAATTTTTTTAAATTGCTCCCTTGTGGTCCTTTAATTAATAAATTTATTAATTCTTTTTCCGGCTCTTTTATCAACATATTTGCATCCATTATTTTTACCTCTGTATATAACTCACCAGTTTCTATATTTTGAAAATACAATGTTACTTTGGTTTGTCTATTTTGTTCTTCTGATATCTCTTCCTGTGGTGTATACTCTTGATATTTATCCTCTTTATTCTTTTCTATGCTTACATTTTTATACACTAAAAAACCCAATATTATTATTAATATTAATGTTATTATAGCTATTAATTTTTTTCTTTTCATTTTTATTCCTCCTTGTCTACTTAATATTATTATTATTATTTATTTTTTAGAACTATTAATAATAAAATTTATTAAATAAAAAAAACATAATATTTCTATCATGTTTTTTTAATTTATTTTTTTAAATAATTTATTTATATTTTTCTTTATTAAAATATTTAATATTAATAAAATAATAAATAATATTGCAATAATTATTGAAAAAGAAATAATTATATTTACATTATCAAATATTCTCATAAAATATACAAACAATAAACAACTTATTATTGTTGTAACATATTGATATAATTTATTTCCATTATCCTTTATTGCAGATGTTTCTGTTATCCAATTTAAATTAGGTTTTTTTAAATCAACCATAACCATTATAAAACTATTTATTATATTTAATATCGTTGCAATTAAAATTCCAACTAAATAATATAAAATGGATATATGAGATATGTTAATTGCAATTATAACAGCCATACCAATTACAGCAATTGTATTAATAAATACCTGTGGAATATTTTTCCATATAAATTGTTTATATAATGATATCGGTATATATTTCATAACCATTGCATCTTTTCCATCTCTGGAAATTGCTGTAAGTGATAAATTTCCAAATGTGAAAATTATTTGCATTCCAATCATTATTGTACACATACATTGTAATATAAAATTATTTATTCCTATTTCATTTATTATATCTTCTTCTCTAAAATTTTTTATTACAGATGGCATTAATAAATTAATAATTAATAATAAAATAAATATTATAAAAATATATTGAAAAACACATTGTGTAAAAAATGTTGGATTTTTTATTATTTTTCTAAATTCATTCTTTATATATGATTTTTTTATTTTATTTTTTTTATATTTATTTTTTATTATTTTTTTATTATTTTTTCTTTTATTTATATATGCAATATTTTTTAATAAATTATTTAAATATAATAATTTTCCAAAAAATAAAAATATAAAAAAAGAAATTACAGAAATTAAAATTAATTTAATTAAATTAATTATTATATTATTTAATTTAATATTTGTTAATAAATTTATACAAGGATTTATTATTATAAAATAATTATTTAATTTATCTAATTTATTAGATAATATTTTTGTATTTAATTCTATATTTTCTAACTCTTTATTTTCACTCACTTCTACATTTATTATATTATTATTAAATATTGAATTTAATAAGTATGTAATACCTGATGATAATACAAAAGATAAAAATAAAACAATTAATATTTGAAATACATCTTTATTTTTTATAAATTTTGTTAATTGCATTATAAATAACATTAATATACAAATTATTATTATTAAAAATATTGGAAATAATATTAATACAAAAATCATCATTAAATAATAAATAATATTTCTTGTTGCTATTATTCCATACATTAATAAAGGTATTAACAAAAATAAAGTTTCCATTCCATAAGTTATACTTATTACATTATTAAATTTTGCAATCAATAATTCTATTGGTTTTATCGGAAGTGGTAATATATATTCCAAATCTTTTGAAAAGAAAAATACATTACTGCATATTAATATTGCTTGAAACATAAATATTGTCGCAATTATTGGCAAATATATTTTTAAAAATAATATTGCTTGACCTTTATCATTTAACCAATTTATAAAATTATAACTCATAAATGTTATTGATAATACACTTATTATTAATAGCCATGTAAATGCGGATTTTTTATTAATTTTATTATTATTAAATATATTTAAATTTTGAAAATAATCTTTAATAAATATTTTCGATAATTCTATTATTTTTTTAATCATTTTCTGTTATCTCCATAAATAATTCTTCTAGTGATTTATTTTCTTTTAATTCATTTCTCATTTCTTCTAAAGTTCCAACAAATAATAATTTTCCTTTATTTATTATTCCTATTTTATCACATAATTTTTCTGCTACATCTAATATATGTGTTGAAAAAAATACACATTTATTTTGTTTTGTATTTTTTTTCATTATTTGTTTTAATTCATATGTAGCTTTAGGGTCCAATCCTGTCATCGGTTCATCTATTATCCAATTTTTAGGCTCATGTAATAATGAGCCTATTATTACGATTTTTTGTCTCATTCCATGAGAATAACTCTGTATTTTATCATTTAATACATCATTTATTTCAAATAATTTTGTTAATTCTTCTATTTTTTGTTTTCTATCTTCTAAACCAACTTCATATATATCTGCCAAAAAATTCAAATATTCTATTCCTTTTAATTTCAAAAACATATCCGGGTTATCTGGCACATATCCAAACTCTTTTTTTGTTTCAATCGGATTATTTATTATAGATTTATTATTTATTAAAATATCTCCTTCATCTATATCTAATATTCCTGTTATCATTTTTATTGTTGTTGATTTTCCTGCACCATTGGGACCTAAAAATCCAAATATTTCTCCATCATTTATTTCTAAATTTAAGTTATCTATTATTTTATTTTTTTTGTCATATGATTTTGATACATTTTTTATTGATATCATCTTGTACCTCCATTCTTTGTTATAGTATAACATAAAAAGAGATAAATTTGAACAATTTATCTCTTCTTTTATATTATTTCTAAAATCCTGCTAGTTTTTCAGCATTTTTATTAATTTCTTGTGCCGTTGTTCCACCAATTTGTTTCGTAACTTTGTCTTGATAATATTTCATTTTATCAAGATTATCTTTTGATTTAGTAGCCATAACAGCTGCTAATCTGCTTGATTTTGCTGTAGGATCCTCTTTATTTAATTTTCTTGCTTTGACAATTATTTTATTATCTGTAACACCTTCTTTTCTGTATTCTACAGCTTCATTCATTATTTGATCAAGTCTCTCTTTTCTGTCTTTACCTTTTAATCCTACAAGTTCTGAAGAACATTGTTGTGCATAAAATTTTCTTGCTTCTTTGTCTTTCACAAATTCATCATCTTGTTTCTTTTTCTGCTTTTGTGCATAGTCTTCTCCATATCTTTCTTTGTTAAATTCCGTAACAGCATTTTTCACTCCATCTTTTGTATTAGACACAACCCCTACAGCTCCATTTCCTACAGCTGTTCCTACAGAATTGCCTGTAGCAGCTCCTATTGCAGCATATTGTCCAACTTTTGATATATCTCCTGAAGCTATCCCTGCTGATGCTCCAATTATTGCTCCTGTTGCTGCTCCTGTAGCCTTGGTTCCAAGTTTTACAGCAGTTCCTACTCCCCTTGCAATATTTTCTTTTGACAGTGCTTCTCTTGCGCCTTTTGCTGCTAATCTTTTGAATGTTTCACGTTTTCTTTGATATTTTGCTTTATTTTCTTTATCTGCATATTCATTTCTTTTTGAACCATCTGATTTTTCTAATTGCTCTGGTATTGGTGCTTCTTGATTATTATTGTTCATTCCCAACATTATTCTTTGTCCATCAGTTAATTCTTCTGGTGTAATTTGTCCATCAGCAAGCTGTTCTTCTAGAGCTTCTCTTTCCATCTTAGTTACAGGACTTTCGGAATCTTTCATATTAATATTGGCATCTGATGCAGATGGACCACCAGAAATTAAACTAGGTTCACCATTTCCTGATGAAACTGAACTATCTGAATCATTCAATAAACTATTACTGTCTTTTCCTATATCTTTGGTTAGACCTGACATGCCTCCTCCTGAATCTGCAGTTCTTGAATATATACCTTTTGGATCGTCATCACTGGTACTTTTATCTAGTTTTCCTACAGGTTTTCCTCCTTTAGGTCCTGGGGCATGTCCAGCCATTTGAGCTAACTTTTTCATTCCTGTCATTGTTAATGCTGCACCAGTAGCTCCACCAAGTAAACCTGGAGTACTAGCTTTTTCAAATCCAAACATTTTTCTAATAAATTTCTCTGCAGGCATCATAAATCCAATTGCCACTAAAGTATATATAATATTTGTAGCTGCTAAATCATATGCCATTGAAATTAGTAACATATATAATATTAAGTGCATTGGTTGTATAAGTAAATTAAAAATATACTCTTTAAGCCACATATTAAATGCTTGTGCCTTTCCATCTGAAATTTTGTCAATAGAATATGTCATAGCTACAAAAGGAGCAATAACTGTTAAAAATGCTAGGTATAATACCCTTTTTAAATATGTAAATGCAAAAAACATTGTATAAAATACTAAAATCAAAAACGCCATTGCATATCCTACATATTCTGATGATCCATTTTGAAGCTGACTTTGCATTCTAATATTTCCAACTAAATTTGTCATCCATGTAAACTTATATTCATCTCCAGCTCCTGATACTTTTTCTCCATTCTTATCATATACTGGATTTCCATCTTTATCGGTAAAACACTCCATTAAACTTTTATCTGTATTTTTTACTGCTTTAATAAATTCATCTTTGTTTTCCATTTCATCATCAAGAACTATTACTGTTGCTGATTCTTTTTTTTCTGTTGACGCTTCTATAATATCTATAATATCTTCATTTATGCTCACAAGAAAAACCATTATATAGTGCAATACAAACAGCAAACAAACTGATACTACCCAATCTCCAAGCATTTTCTTATACTTGGATTTCTCAGATGCAATGCTTGATGTCATCATTCTTATTCCTATATATACTAATATTAGCATCATTGCAACAAGAGCAATGTTTCTAATTGCATAATACCATTTTGAAATTACTGAACTTAGTTCAAAAGAAGTATTTTGTTTTGATGTTGGTACTTCTTTTCCATCTGAATCCAAATAATAATAATATTTTATTTTGTCTTCTGATATATTTTTTGATGCTAATTCATCTGCTTTTATACTTTGTTCATTTCCGTCCTCTCCCTCTGTGTATTTCACCATTAATTGTTTAGGATGAAAAAAGTTCGTATCAAATATAAGTAGCTTTCCTTCAAATATTTCCTGTGGACTTACAGAGTATTTAGGTAATACTGTAATATTAGGTAAAAATGCACCAGAAAGCACACTTACTGCAAAAAAATATGTAATTCCGCCTATAACACAAGCTGCAACTACCGTTCCCGTTGTAATCGTAGCTGTTGCACCAACTATAGCAGCCACTGCACCAGCGATTCCCGCAGTGACAATAATAGCCACAACTGTAGCAGCTATCCCCAATAATATTGCAGCAGCTTTTATAAGCCAGCCCTTATTTCCTGTAATATCAAGAGTAATGTGACCATCTTGTCCAGCAATGGCATTCTGAACAATATCCATAAGTCCATCACCAATTGTTAAAACCAAATCAACAACCGGCTGTGACAATTTACCTCCTTGTGCTGCTTCTGTTGCTTCTGCATTAGAAACATTAGGCTTAATTAATCCAAGGAATATAACCACAAGCATAGCCAATATTAACTTCTTACTTAAGCTTTTACTTTTAAAAATCTTCATTTCCTTCTCCTTAATAATCTAATCTTTTCGCTCTATTATCTACCAATTTATTCAAGTTTGTTTCAACAAACTCAAACTCTTTTTGAGTAGGTGTAATTTGTAAAATAGCTGATTCTGCACCAACTTTCAACAAACCTTCACCTTTTCCACAAGTTACTAAGAAACCTGCTTCTCCTTCACTTAGCTTAAATACTTCTTTTAAATATTGTATTTCAGATTTATCTTGTGCTAAAAATAATTTTGTATCAGAAGATGTTAATACTGCTTGAGCCTCTGGCTTTTCATAGAAATCCTGGAATCTCTGAGAAACAACAGCAAGAGATACATTTCTTTTTCTTGCACGTCTAGCCATTGTATTCAAGAAATCTACGGCTTCAGAATATGGAAGCAACATCCATGCCTCATCAACAATTACTCTTTTCTTTGTAGCCTTTCTTCTATCTTCACTATTTTTCTTAACGAACTTTTCCCATATCCAAGTTAAAAGAATTTGTTGTGCAAGTGGTCTGGCAAATTTTTCCTCCAATTGTGATATATCAAGATTTATAAAAGGTGCTCCCTCTAATAATTCAAATGTAGATTGTCCATCAAAATAAGCCATTTGACCATTATATTCTCTTATATATTGTTTCATTACTTTTAATAAATAACTATAATGATATCTATAGTCATCATTCATATTGTCTTGCGCTTTAGCTTGTATTCTTCTATACCAAGAACCTATTGTTGGCATTTTTTTCTTATCTCTATATAGCCTATCACCCCTATTAAAATTTGTTGTTGCTTCATATAAACTATTAGGGTCATTTGTTATTCCAAGTGCTGCATATTCTTCTGCTACTGATTCTGCAATAATTTGTTTTGTTAATTCATTAACTTCTGTACTTCTTGTACTTCCCCTAGCCATTGTAAGTAATGATTGTGTTACATCTTCTACTTTATTTTCAATATTAAGTACGATTCTTTCTCTTCCTGTTATTTCATCTTTTGCCATTTCTGTTTCAACATCAAATAAATTTATAATTGTTTTAGAATTTGGACTTAGAACAACATTTATTCCTCCCAAAGATTCTGCAACTATTTCATACTCGCCTTCTGCATCTAGTGCTAAACTTTCAATCCCCATCAATAATGATGATCTACTTATTAAAGTTTTCATTGTTACTGATTTACCAGCACCAGATTTTGCAAATATTACCATATTATAATTTGTAAGTGAACTATGAAAATTATCAAATAATATTGGTGTTCCAGTTTGTTTATTAAATCCTAATGGTATACCCGTTGAATGTCCAACTTCAGATGTTACAAATGGAAATACTGTTGACATTGAACGTCTATCAAATGTATGTAATTTTTTTATTTTATCTTCCATTAATGGTAGATTGGATTTAAATGCATCTTCTTGCATTGCCCATGATGTTTTTATTCCAACCAACGATTTCGACATTTCTGATGCTAACAACTTTGTAAGTCTATCCAAATCGCTTAAATTGTCTGAAAAAATTGTAGATATAATTGATGCTTCATATAATTTATTGAAACCTGCCGCAATTTCATCTCTTAATTGTTCCGCCTCATATCTTTTTTGTGCCAAATTACTTTCTCTATTTATATTTCCTCTATCTGCGGCTACAATTCTTTCTGTTTCAAGTTCATTAATAACTCTGTTTAATTCACTTTGAGATCTAGCTTCTTGTATAGGATTTATATAGATTGATGTATTTATATCTCCAAAAAAATACATATCTCTAAATAGCTCTGGAAATGTACACATTCTTGGCAATGTAGATACAAAGAAACTTCTTGCATATTTTTTTACATTTGAAATTATTTCTAAATAATCTATATTACTTGCATCTATTCCAGAAGGTGCAATTAATTCTTTTATTGACTGTCTTTTTAATAATTGAGGTTGATCATTATTTTGTGGTAGACTTTTTTCTTCCTCTTGTTGTTTTCTTTTGAACATTTTCATTACCTCCTTCTTTTGTATTATTTTCCTCTACTTTTTCAATAGCCTTATTTGTCAATTCCTTTCCTAGGTATTGTTCATTCTCTTGTATAATCATTTTCGCCATTTCTGCAATTAAATCATCTATATTGTCTTCTTTTTCTTCAACTTGTCTTTCTAATTCAGTTTTTGCTTCATCTACTTTTTTATTAGCCATTTCAATTGCTTTGTCTTCTATCATTTGATCTATTGCTTCCATTTTTTTCTTCAATACATTTGGTGCAGTTGAATAAATCTCATCATAACCAGCTTGAATTGCTTTATCTAATCCAAATGTTTCTGCTTCATCTCTATTATATGCCATATACAACAGCTCAATTAATTCATTTGACCTAAGTATTCTTCCTCTAACTCCACATACTGAAATTGATCTTATTAAAGATTGTGCTCTTGTATATAACTCTGAAAAGGCAATTCCTTCAATCTCTACTTTATCTAATTTATCATTTCCTGCTTCCGCAGAATAATATGGTACAATTAAATAATATTTTTTATTTAATATGTTTTTATTTAAACTCATTTTTTCCGTATCTTGTAATACTGATAGTCCATATTCATATAAGTTTGATTGTTTTGTTACTTCATAAAAAGCTCTTCTTAATTGTTCATCTGTATATTCCCCAGATTCTCTCATTTCAGTATATTGAGATTCCATATTTCTTAATTTCATTTCTACTGCTTTTACTTTTTCTCTATATACAGCTAAACTTGATTCAAGATTTATTGATCTTGTTTGTATATATATTTGTACTGGATGTCTTAATGTATTTAAGAATTGTACAAATCCTTCTTCCACACTTGTTTTTTCTACACCTGCCATTAAATCATAATTTATTCCTTGACATTCTACTACCATTAAATATCTAGTACCTTTTTTCTGTATAATCATATTATCCTTAACTGTATCAAATTCCATAAAATTAAATATTGATTGTTTATTTTGAACATTAGAGTTTGTTGATGCTGGTTTTATTTCATTTTTTTTCTTATCATCTTTTAGTTTTTTTTCTTTTAAATAATTGAATACTAAAAAAAAGATTAAACAAAAAACCGCAATAATAATTGGTATTAAAATATATATAAGTAATTGTATTAATTTGGTTGTTGATTCACTACTCATTTGGTTTTTCCTCCTTTGTATATACATATAGTTTTTTACTGTTTTTCTTAAACTTTATGTATCTCATTATAATATCATCAATATTTTCTCCTCCAGCTTTTCTTGTTATTTCAAAACCATTTGTGTCTGGAATTTTAAACATTCCAATTGCATATCCAATTAATGCAAAAAATAATGTTATAAATATTCCTATCATTGTTTGTTTAACCATTCTAAATATAAAATAAAAAACTAATCCAATAGCTCCCCCAATACAAGTTGTTATTAGAGACTTCGTCGAAAATATAAATAATATTCTTCCCTCTCCTTTTACATTTCTTGGTAAATTATATGTTCCCATATTTTCCTCCTTTGTTTTAAATACATTTATCTAATTATATTATAGCAAAAAAAATCGATAAATGGAAGTATTTATCGATTTTTCTTGAATTTTTTTTTACTTTATATTTTGCTTACAAAATTGTAAATTGCATTTGCGATTGTAGCCGCTGCAAATATTAATATTGCACCAACTATATATGGTATCATTGTTTTCTTATATTCTGCTTTTTCCTCTGCTGAACCCATCATATATTTTATACCTAATACCATTAATATTATTACAGCAATAAGAACACCAACAACTTGTAAGATTCCCATTATTTTGTTTCCTACTTTTGTTATATCTCCAGTATTTTCTGTTTTAGGATCTATAGAAACTCCTCCAATATCTGTAGCAGCACAAACAATAGAAGCTCCCATAGATACAATTAATAATATTGTTGCAATTGTTGTTAAAATTTTCATTGTTTTTTTACTCATACTTTCTCCTCCTTTTTATTCCTTGTTTTATAATAATCTGGTTTTTCCAGAATGTAAATAACATTTATAAATGTGAAAATATTGTAACACATAATTTCCATATTCCAAAAGCTCCAAAAGTAACTCCGCATCCAGCAACATATGGCATTATCATTTCTTTTGCTTTTACCTGTTGTTCTATACTTCCCCACATTATTTGTATTCCTAATACGCCTCCTATTATTACAGCAAAAACAATTCCCAATACTAACAATGTATTATATATTTTATCACTCGTTTTTTGTATTTTTGTGTCATCTGTCAACAAATCTTTTTCTACACCTGTTTTTCCGTCACTTATAAATTTATCAGCATCTGTTATTGTATTCTCTAAATATCCTGCAGCATTTACTTTATTTATATTTGTTATTTGGCAAATAAATACTATTATAAATATCTTTATTACTATTGTCATTATTTTCTTTACCATTTTTATCACCTACTTTTAACTTAGATTGTTCTATATCTTATTTAAAAGTTGAAGAACTTATGTTATATATAATATTAGGTAATGTAGTTATACTAAAAACAAGAAATGCTCCTAGCAAATACATTCCCAAAGTATTTTTGTATTCTGCCTTTTCTTCTACACTTCCAAGCATATACTTAATGCCTACACCTATTAATGTTATTACTGATACTACTACTCCAAATACATTTATAGCTCCCAGAATAGGACCTATCTTTTTTTCTAATTTTGGCTCACTTCCAATTGCACCAGGTTTAAATTTGTCTGGATTACTTGCTACATCTAATGCCAAAGCAGTGTTACTAAAATACATTAGTGTTACAAAAGCAATTAATAAGATTATAACAAAACTTATTATTTTATTTTTTTTCATAACATCACCTAACCTTTTATTATTCACTTATTTCCACTACTATCTAATTTTATTATAAATCATATGTAACTTTTTTGCAAGTTTTTTTGAAAAATTTCGTCATTTTTCCTATTTTTATAACATTTTACGATACAAATATCTTTATATTATATAAAAAAGCGGGATTAGAAAATATTAATATTTTCCACTCCCGCTTTTTATTTAATCTTTTTTACATACCAAATGACATTTCAAAATCTAAATCATCATTTAGTTGCATTATTATTTTAACATCTTTTTTTTCTGCATTTTCTCCTGTTATATCTTCAAGTTTAATACTAAATATATATAACTTATCTCCCTTTTGTTCATATTTTTCATAAGATACTTTATTGTATGTATAGAAATTGTTTTTTACATATTTTTCAAATTCTTCTTCTGTTGTAAAATAATTATTTCTATAACTTTGAGCTAGGCAATTATATGCTGCATCGTAATCTTGTCTATTTATCATTTGGAAGAATTTATCTATATTCATTTGAACTTTTTTGTAGTTTTCAGCTTTTTCGTATGTTTCTTTGAATTTATCTGTTGTTATTGTATATGTATCTAGCTTCAATGTAAAATTCAACGGAGAAGTTTGTTCAAATATATACAAATTTTCATATTGATCTTTGCATACATATTCAACTTCTGTATTATCTTCACTACGGTTTACAAGATAGCTTGTCAATTTTATTTTACTTAGGTTTTCCTTATTTTTATTTATATAATTTGTAAAATTTTCATATGACCCAAATCTTTTGCTCTCATATTCTTTATCAAATTTGTTGTAAATATATTGTGGATCGTTTGTCAAATTCGTTCTAAATCTGTTTAAATATTCTTTACTCATTTCTTCTTCTGTCTCAAACGTTTCTTCATATTTATTATATTCATTTGCTTCTATCGAATCCTTTTCATATAAAGTTAATTCATCATCTTGACCTATTTTTATATTTTTCTGTTCTATATATTTTTGAGGTATTATTAAATATGTATCATTTCTTGTATCCATTAGAACAATTATATTTAATTGTTCTTTTTGTAGATTCTCCCTATCAATAAAGACCCCATTCACTATATATGCTTTTACATTTATTTTATCTATATTTCCATCTGTCGCTTTTACTTTTTGCGTTGAAACATATATATTATCTATTCTGATTTCTTTATCTGGCAAACCAACTTTATCATAAATATTGTTTGTATCTACTTGTAATTCTTCTTTAACGAAATCTGGTATTATATTTAATATTTTGTTTTTTCTAAATTCAAAATTTTCCTTTTGATTTTCTGGAACACTTCCATACATCTTTTCATAATATAAATAATTAGAGCATGATTTGTAATTGTCAATACATTCTTTTACATTAAAGTATTCTGCTTCTGTAGTTATATTTTTTATTTTATTAGATTCATTATCAGCAACCATCTTTTGAAGTGATTTTTGTTCTTCTACTTTTTGTTTTGCTTCTTTATTTTGACTATTCTTAGTAGACATTTTTATCATAATTATCATTATAATTATAATTAATATTAATGTTAATAAAATTTTAATTAACTTTTTCATATTTTCCATACTATTAATCTCCTATTTTGAAAATCTAAATACTCTTGTAAATGCTCCTTGTGCTCCTGAAGAAATTTTTACAACATCTCCTGTATGTGGTGCATGTATATATTGGTCTCCTCCTAAATATATTCCCATATGTTCTTTTCTCCATACAATATCACCAGGTTGAGCATTACTCCAAGAAACTTCATTGCTAGTTCCAATATATTTTTCGTAATCATATGTTGTACGAGGTAGTGATATTCCATTTTGACCAAATACCCATTGTACGAATCCGGAACAGTCAAAACTATTTGGTCCTTCTGCGCCATATACATATGGGCATCCCAATTTACTCTTTGCTGTACTTATTATTTTACTATTTCCTCCACTTGAGCTTGATGATGATGGTCTAGCCTTATTGGCAAACATATTATAATATTTTTGAGCTTCAGCTGCTCTTTCACTAACATTATTTACAGCTGGCTTTTCAAATGTTCTACAGAATATATCAGCTGCCTCATATACACTTCCTGCATTTTGCCAACTTGTATATCCGCCTTCACTTAATTCTTTTAATAAATATTTAATTTGCAAATCTTCGTCTCCAATACTCATTCCTAAACTTTTAGCCATATCATATAATTCAGCTTTGAATTCATACCATGTCCATTGTGCTAATCCATAGCCACCTCCACCGTGGTCCATTATGTACAAAGTCATATCTACTAATAACGCCTGAATCTACCTGTTCCGTATATTGTTTACTTCTGGTATATGGTGGAGTATAGTCTCCTTGAATACCAAATGATACAAATCCAGATTCACATTCAAAGTTTCCTAATGCTCCTGCTGCTGCATATTTACTGTATCCTGCATCTATAAGCGCCCACCATACTTTTTCTGCAAAAGAGTCTCCATAAAATCCATCAACATTTGTAAATTTACTTGCATCATATTGACTGAAGTCGTATTCTGTAACACCGTAATCTTTTCCTGTTGCTTTATATAATAAATATTTTACTAAATCCAAATCAGGTTTTCCATTTTCTTCTACAATCTCAAACAGCCATTGTGGAACTGATGTTATGTTTTTCCTTGCCGTTATATGCTTTGCTTTTCTAAATATTGTTACAAAATTTAACTCTACTGGATCACCGTTCTCATCTACTGCTTTATCTGTTTTTTCTCTTACACTTGGAGTTCCCTCAATATATTTTCTTGTTTCTGTTGAATTCGTAATATTATCAACAATATTTATATATCTACTATAATATCTTACAGCATATTGTTCCATAACTGTTACATTTATAGGTCCAACAAATTTTGGATTTGCCGCCGCAAATTTAGATTTAACTTCTGCTATTGCACTTTGCTTATATTGTTCTGTAACGTCACATGAATGACTCGATCCTGTACTCTCCGGCGTTGAAGGGTAATTCTGATCAGCTTGTGTTGCTGCACTACTAGTTGTAGTTGTTGTTGGCTCACTATATGTATAATCATTTTTATAGTCGACTATCCATGTATTTGCTCTTGTTAGAACCGCATTTATAGTATTTGTATATGTAATAACAGTTTTCTTGGTATTATAAGAATTTGTTTCTACATGTTCATGGTTATTATGTTGACGTATTGCGCTTGAACCTCCTGCATAAGCAGATATATATATATCAACTTGCGTTTTTCTTTGGTGGTCATAATGCCAATCATCAATTGTTGTATTTACTGTTAAATTATCATATATAGTTACTTGTATATCACTTCCAAAAACCAAATCACATAATTCAAATATAAAGTCCTTTTCCTCTCCTACTACTGTTAATGCCCATAAGAAGTCAAATGGCATTGTATATTTTTCAACCATTGCCTGGTAATTTACATTTGTCGTTGTCATTGAATATCTTACTGTGCTATATGGCTGTACATTTGGGTCATTTGTCTCTAGGGTTGTATTTGTTTGATTCCATGTTGCTACAACTGCTACATATCCATTTCCTGAATTTCTTGAATTTGATGTATCACTACCAGAGCCTCCACATTTTTTATTTATTTCTTCTATTATTTTATCGTACCATTTTTGATTATCTGACTGTGTTGTTAAATGTAATCCATCACTACTGTTTGGAGTTAAATAACCTTGTTCGTCCTGTACACATGAAGCTACATCTAAGAAATAGACGTTTGATTTTGAATCACAATGTTCTTTTACTTTTTGATTATAATTGTCAATTCTTGAATTCATACTTTCTGCAGATTCACCATCATTATTATTTCTACCAACATGTGTAACGTCTACAACAAATATTGGCTTTCCAGATTTTTCAGATAATTGGTCTATCAAAGTATTCATATCACCATATGTATCAGGATTATTAACACCTAAATATAAAACTATTCCAGATGCATCATCTGGTACATTTATGTTTGATGCCTTCATTTGTGGCCATGCTGCACTTGCTCCAACTTTTCCATAATAATAACTTGTTTTTGGTATTTTGGGTGAGCAATCTTCAAATAATCCAGCAATCCATGAATCTCCAATAAAGAATAACTTACTTTCGTTAATTGATATTCCTGTACCACCTTCAGTACCTCTTGTTGTGCTTCCATCTGGCCAGCCCCATCCTAGCCATCCATGTTGACTTACTCCATTCAAATCTGTCAACACATTGTTTGAATTTCTAGGTTTGTTTTCTTGCCATGCAATCCAGTCATCAAGAGATTGAGTTTGTATTGATCCAACATTGTCTATAACCTGTCCATTTCCTATATAAATACCAACATGTCCAAATGGTCCTGTATTTCCTGAACCAGTTCCATATACAGCTGCACCTATAGGAATCGCACTTTTATCTGATGATATTCCATTTGCCAAATATGAATCATATGCTGAATTAAGTCTGTTTACACTTATACCCGCATTTGTATAAACATCATCAACCCATTGCAAACATCTATATAATCCAGGACATGGCGTAGTTTTTGTTGCATCTAAAATTGCTTGTGATATATCTGTACTAACATCTTGTCCAGCAGCCGTAGAATTTCCTCCTGTTGGTTTATTCTTCTCTTCCCATGTATCAAAGTCATAATAAAATTCCCCTATTTGCGCTCTTCTCTCTTCACTTGTATAACCAAAAGGGTCACTTTCTGGTGTTGGATGACAATAATATGTCCATTGTCCACCCCCAACACTTCCTCCTTGATGAATAATTGATTTGTACTGTTCATATTGATTTGGATCACTTTTATTTATACTTACTCCATCATTTGTAACATCTGCAATATCTGATAAGCTATCATGTTCATCAACATATCCTGGTAAAGTTCTCTTACCCTGAACTAATATTATCCTCGCTAATTCCAATACATCAGGATGTTCTGCAATAGATCCATTTCCACTTGTAACAAAAGAATCCATGTAAGATGCTGCATTTGCAAACCATCCACTTCTTTTTACATAGTCATACACAGATGAATAACCATTATTTTTTTCTCTTTCATATAAATTAGCCATTAATGAAAGTTCCGCTGCATTTCCTTTTAAGTTTCCAGCACCTTGTTCCTGTAAAGCAACAGTTGCTAAAGCTTTTAATTGATCTTCTGTTAAATCTGTATATTTCTCAAATTCACCGACTCCTCCAGTTCCCCTAAGAGTTGATGTAGAAGACTTTTTTAAAGTAAAATGTTTTAATGCATTTTGCTTTGCTTCTTCACTTCCACTATTATTATATTCCTCTATATAACCTTGAAAAGTTGCTGGATCTACATATGTCATAGTTGTAGCAGTATCCGCTGTTTGACCATTACTTGCTCTTTTTAACTTTACAATTCCTTGTAACTGGTCTTCATTTTTTATAATTTCATCCCAATCTATTGGCTCATCTGGGTTTTTTCGAGTATCTGGATATTGTGTAACAATCTCTGCTTTCATCAATCTTGCTAATTCTCTAGGATTGCTTAAGTATCTATCAACTCTACTTCCATTTTTTATCATTTCATCCCATAGTTCCTGAGCAGTTTTTCCACTTTTTATTGTACCATCTTTATCTACAGTAACATCATTTATATATGTTGATGCAGCATATGGCGTACTGCTCATATCTCCTTCTTTATAAATCCCATCATCTACGGTTAAAAAATATGATATTGCTGATACAATAATAATAAAAATTATTGGTATAATTATAATAGGAAGAATTCTTTTTAATGTTTTTTTCAAAACGCTTTTTGACTTTGTTTTGAAATCATCTTCCATATCACCACCTCGTTTCTTAGTACATTTTTATATCACCTTTATTTCAATTGTTTATTTGCTTAGTGTTATGGCATATATTCTCTATTTAATTATATAATAATTAGAGTTTTTTTTCAAGTTTTTTAGACATTTTTCACCATTTTGCAAAATAAAAAATGCCCATATAAAGGACATTCTTTACTGGCGGAGATGAGAGGGTTCGAACCTCCGCGCCGTGTTACCGACCTAACTGTTTAGCAAACAGTCCCCTTCACCACTTGGGTACATCTCCATATACTATTTAATTGAGCTACTTTTTCTTCACGATTCTTATTATAATATATTTTTCAAATCGAGTCAATATTTTTTAACAAAAAACATATCATCGCTTATGTAATGATATGTCTTTTATTTTGTGGCGGAGAGGGTGGGATTCGAACCCACGGTACGCTACAAACGCACGCCAATTTTCAAGACTGGTGCCATAAACCAACTCGACCACCTCTCCGTGTCTCGCGACAGTACTTATATTACCACACTTTCCTATCGCTTGTCAAGGCTTTTTTTAATTATTTTTCTTTTTTATTTTATGCCTACTTTTTTATATATTTTGTTCTCCCTTTATAAGGTTTAACATTCTCTCTAAATCTTCATTATTGTGATATTCTATTATAATTCTTCCTTTTCTTTTTCCTTGATCTAATTTAACCTTTGTTCCAAAGAAACCTTGAAATCTATCTTCTATATCTTCATACAAATATCTATATTTAGGGTCTATCTTCTTTTCATTTTTAGTAATTCTATTTTTACTTTCAGCTTGTCTAACAGATTCTCCTCTATCAATCATTCTTAGGGCTGCAGCATATTGACGATCTGCATCTTCTATTCCTGCCAAAGCTTTGCAATGTCCCTCAGTTAGTTTACCCTGTTTTACTAATTCCAATACATCTGGAGCTAAATATAATATTCTAACAGTATTTGAAATAGTACTTCTACTCTTTCCCAATTTCTTTGATACTTGTTCTTGTGTTAATCCATATTTGTCCATCAATCTACGTATTCCCAAAGCCTTTTCAAATGGATTTAAATCTTCTCTTTGTATATTTTCTATTAAAGCTATTTCTTTATTAGTTTGTTCATCATCATCTCTAATTATAGCTGGAATTTCTTCTAATCCAGCAATTTTTGCAGCTCTCCATCTTCTTTCACCAGCAACAATTCCATAATATCCATCTCGTTTTGATACTACAATTGGCTGTATTACACCATATGTTTTTATTGATTCAGCCAATTCTTCTAAAGATTCTTGGTTGAAATTTTTTCTTGGTTGTTCTCTATTAGGCTCAACCTCTGTTATTTTCAATGATTTTAAATTTTCATTACTTTCAATTTCTTCTTCTTTTTGTTCTTCTTGCATTTCCATTGGTGCTCCCCCAAATAAAGCATCTAATCCTTTTCCTAGCCCAGTCATTTTTGGCATATCTATTCCCCCTAATCTTTTTTATTTAAATTATTATTTTTATTAAGCATTATTCTTCAAAAACTCTTTTGTTAGTTTGTCATATGCCTTAGCTCCCTTAGATCTTGCATCATATAATGAAATTGGCATTCCATAACTTGGAGCTTCACTTAGTCTTACATTTCTTGGTATTACAGTTTTATAAACTTTATCTTCAAAATATTTTTTTACTTCTTTCACTACTTGGTTAGAAAGGTTTGTTCTTGCATCATACATTGTTAATAAAGCCCCTTCTATCTCTAAGCTTTTATTTAAATGTTTTTTTACTAAATTTACAGTATTTAACAATTGTCCTAATCCCTCAAGAGCAAAATATTCACACTGAACAGGAATCAATACACTATCAGAAGCAGTAAAAGCATTTAATGTAACTAGCCCTAAAGATGGTGGACAATCAATCAAAACATAGTCAAATTGATCTTTAACCTCATCTAATTTTACTTTCAGCCTTTGTTCCCTAGACATCATAGATACAAGCTCTACCTCAGCCCCAGCCAAACTTATGTTTGAAGGGCAAATCTTTAAATTCTTAATTGCTGTATCTTGCACTGTTTCAACAAATGTTGTATCACCTACCAAGATATCATAAACTGAAAATTCTAATTCTTTTGTAATACCTAATCCACTTGTCGCATTTCCTTGAGGGTCAGTATCAATTAATAAAACTTTTTTTCCTTTCTTTGCCAACAAAGTACTCAAATTTACTGTTGTTGTTGTTTTTCCAACTCCACCTTTTTGATTTGCTACTGATATAACTTTTCCCATTTTTGCGTCATCCTTTCTTAAATTGCTAAATTTTTACTTTTGTAAATTTCTTTACTTATAATATATAATTTTTTTCAATATGTCAATAGATTTTTTAATTTTTACCAATGGGAACATTTAATTTTAGCAAAAAAATTACCAGTAGGGACGTCCCTCTGGTAAATCATATCATTATTTAATTGGTTCTTTACTTGGAATTCCAGACTTTCTAGGATATTTACCTGGTGTATGTTCTTCTTTTTTTATCAATACTATTGTTCTTTCAATATCTGTTTGAGGTAAATTAAATTCTTCTATCTTATCAATCTTTCCTCCTAATGTTTTAATTGCCTTTTCTGCTGCTTTTATTTCTTCTTGCGCTCCTCCTGCTTTCATACTTATTACTTTTCCATCTTTTTTTACAAGAGGAATTAAATATTCTGATAATGTTGATAAATTTGCAACTGCTCTTGATGTTGCTATATCAAAGCTTTCTCTATATCTCTTATTCTGACCTAAATCTTCTGCTCTTGCATGGATTATTTCTATATTTTTCAAATTAAGTTTATTTACAACTTCTTGCAAAAATATTAATCTCTTATTTAAAGAATCTGCTAATGTTATTTTTAATGTAGGATTCATTATCCCTAGCGGTACCCCTGGAAATCCAGCTCCTGTTCCCACATCAATTATTTTGGAATTATTTTCAATTTTATTTAAGATGGTTATTGAATCTATAAAATGTTTTAAAATAATCTCATTTGGTTCAATTATAGCCGTTAAATTCATTTTTTCATTCCATTCAATTAGCATATTCATGTACACGAAAAACTGTTCAAGTTGCTCCACACAAAAATGAAAATCAGAAATTTTTTCGTATTCTTTCATTTTATTAAAAAACTCTTCCATCCTCATTATATCTACCTCTTTCTCTTTTTTCGCTATAACAATGGGTGTCCCCAGTGGTAAAAAATTTTACCATTAATGGGTGTCCCTACTGGTAAAATTCTTAAAAAATACCAATAAAACTGATATGTCTGCAGGTGAAACTCCAGAAATTCTAGAAGCCTGTCCTATTGAATGTGGTTTATGTTTATTAAGTTTTTGCTTAGCTTCTAAACTAATTCCTTTAATTGTATCATAGTCAAATTCATCTGGCAATAATTTTTTCTCCATTTTTTTGAATCTTTCAACTTGTGCTTCTTGCATTTTTATATACCCATCATATTTTACCTGTATTTCCACTTCTTCTTTTATTTGCTCTCCTAATTCTGGTCTTTCTTTATCTATTTCTTCAAGTGAATCATATGTGATTTCTGTTCTTTTTAATAATTCCGCAAGTGTTGAACCTGTTGTAAGTTCTGATGTTCCTTGCTTTTTCAGGTATTCATTTACTTCCTTCGTAGGTTTTACGATAGTTTCTTCTAATCTTTTCTTTTCTACATTAATCTTTTGTTTCTTTTTTGCAAATTTTTCATATCTCTCATCTGAAATTAAACCTATTTCATGCCCTTTTTCAGTTAATCTTAAATCCGCGTTGTCTTGCCTTAGAAGTAGCCTATATTCAGCTCTTGATGTCATCATTCTATATGGCTCATTTGTTCCTTTTGTTACAATATCATCAATTAAAACTCCAATATATGCTTCTGTTCTATCTAATATCATTGGTTCTTTTCCTTTTATTTTCTGTGAAGCATTTATTCCAGCAATTAAGCCTTGACATGCAGCTTCTTCATATCCTGATGTACCATTTGTTTGACCTGCAAAAAACAATCCTTCTATATTTTTATACTCTAATGACAATTTTAATTCTGATGGATCAATACAATCATACTCTATTGCATAAGCAGGACGTGTAAATTCGCAGTGTTCTAGGCCTGGAAGTGTCCTGTACATGGCTATTTGTACATCTTCTGGAAGAGATGAACTCATTCCTTGTATATACATTTCATCAGTATCCATTCCTATTGGCTCTACAAAAACCTGATGTCTTTCTTTATCTGCAAATCTTACAACTTTATCTTCTATAGAAGGACAATATCTTGGTCCAGTTCCCTCTATTTCTCCACCATATAATGGTGATCTATGTAAATTTTCTCTTATTATTCTATGTGTTTCTGCATTTGTATAAGTTAGCCAACAATTTACTTGACTAAAATTTTTCATTTTATCTTCAAATGAGAATGGAATTATGTCTGAATCGCCGGTTTGAACCTCCATTTTCGAAAAATCTATACTTTTTTTATTTATTCTTGCTGGTGTTCCTGTTTTAAATCTTATTAAATTTACACCTATTTTTCTTAATGATTCTGATAATTTATTTGCTGGAAACACTCCATCTGGTCCACTTTCTCTTGAATAATCTCCAATGAAGATTTTTCCTTTTAAATATGTTCCAGTTGCAACAATTATTGATTTAACATTATATATTGCACCTATATCTGTTTCTATTGATTTTACTTTGTTGTTTTTCAACTTTATGTCAACTATTTCAGCCTGTTTTAAATCTAAATTTTCTTGTTTTTCTAATGTATGTTTCATCTCCATTTGATATCTTTTTCTATCTGCTTGTGCTCTTAATGAATGTACTGCTGGTCCTTTTGAAGTATTAAGCATTTTTATTTGTATCATTGTTTTATCTATATTTTTCGCCATTTCTCCTCCAAGAGCGTCTATTTCTCTTACTAAATGTCCTTTTGAACTTCCACCTATATGTGGATTACATGGCATGTTTGCTACTGCTTCTAAACTTATTGAGAATATCGCTGTTTTCATTCCAAGTCTTGCTGATGCTAATGCAGCTTCACATCCTGCATGTCCTGCTCCAATTACTACTACGTCATATTCTCCTGCATAATATGTACTCATTTTTTCAATCCTTTCTTTTATTTATTTTTATTTAAATTAATTCATATAAAATCATATAAATTCATATAAATTCATTTCAGTCGATTTACAGCAATCTACATATTTTATACTATTTTATTCTTTTTTTTGCTAATTTATTCTTTTTTATTCTATTTTTTCTTTTTTATTTATTATTTATTTTTTATTGTTTATTTTTTTATTATTTATTTTATTTTAATTAATTATTATTTTTTTATTATTTTAAATTTAATTATTTATTATTTTAATTATTTATTAATTAATTTATTTTTTTATTAATTAATTTATTTTTTTATTAATTAATTTATTTTTTTATTAATTAATTTATTTTTTTATTAATTAATTTATTTTTTTATTAATTAATTTTATTTATATTTAATTAATTATTTATATTTAATTAAATTTATTTTTTAATTTATTTTTATTATTTTTTTACATTTAATTTTATTTGTTTTCAAAATCCCCATATTTAGTTTTTTTATTTTTATTATCAAATTATATGTTTTTTATTTTAAAATGTCTTATTAAGGATTTTAAGATTTTTTAAATATTTTTTTATTATTAATTTTATATGATTATTTTCCTAAACAAAATTTAGCAAAAATTTCATTAATAATATCTTCTGTAACAACTTCCCCCGTAATCTCTCCTAAATCCTCTAGAATATCTTTTATATAAATAGTAATAATATCAATAGGCGTATTTGTATTTAATGCTTCTATGGCTTTTTTTACATTTTCCACTGCCTTTGTAATTATATTTTTATGACGTATGTTTGTAATCAATAAATCATTATCTAAATTAATCTCATTCAAATTAAACATTTCTGAAATTTTTTCATATAATAAATCAATTCCTGTTTTATTTAATGCAGATATTTTTATAATATTTTTTGATATTAATTTTATTTTTTCATCATTTTCTGTTATAACGGATTTTAAATCTGATTTATTTAATAAAATTATTGATTTTTTATTTTTTATTAAATTTAAAATTTCAATATCTTCTTTTGATAATTCTTTTGAGCTATCAAAAATTGCAATAATTAAATCTGCATCCTCTGCTTGTTTTATTGATTTTTCTATTCCAATTTTTTCAATCTCATCAGATGCTATTCGTATTCCTGCAGTATCAATCAATTTTAATGGAATTCCATTAATTGTTACAAATTCTTCTATTGTATCTCTTGTTGTACCTGCAATATTAGTTACAATAGCTCTGTCTTCTTTTAAAATTGCATTTAAAAGTGAAGATTTTCCTGCATTTGGTTTTCCTATTATAGCTGTTTTTATTCCATCTTTTATTATTTTTCCATTATCAAATGATTTTTCTAATTTTTCTAACTTTGTACCTACACTTTTAAGCATTTCTCTCATTTCATTTTCTTGAACTTCAGGCGTATCATATTCAGGATAATCTATTGTTACCTCTATATTCACAAGTACATCTAGTATTTCTTGTTTTATATTTTTAATTTCTTTTGATAAAAAACCTTCTAATTGTTTTATTCCACTTTTAGCTTCCTTATCTGATTTCGCATTTATAACATCAATAACTGATTCTGCTTGTGCTAAATCAATTCTTCCATTTAAAAATGCTCTTTTTGTAAATTCACCTGGTTCTGCTAATTCAGCTCCATTTTTTAAACATATTTCAAGTATTTTTTTTACTATTACATTTCCTCCATGAGAATTTATCTCACACATATTCTCAGCAGTATAGCTTCTAGGTGCTTTAAAATATGATACTAACACCTCATCTACAATTTCATTATTTTCAATGATATGACCATATTTCATGGTATATCCTTTTATATTTTCTATTTCTTGAGGTGTTTTTGCTTGGAAAATCTTTCCTAACACTTCAAATGATTTCTCTCCACTCATTCTTATTATTCCAATTCCTCCAATACCTGGAGCTGTAGAGATTGATGCGATTGTACTCATAATATATTCCTCCTTTTAATTTATAAAATATACTTAATAAACAAAATAAAAGTCAAAGTTAAATTAATCTTTTGCACTTTTCTTATGCATGATTAAAATCTGAACTTTGACTTCTGATTTTTATATTATTTTTTTGATATTACAATTCTTCTTTTTGGCTCTTGCCCTATACTTCTTGTTTCTACATTAGGATTGTCTTGTAAAAAACTGTGAATTATTTTTCTTTCATAAGGTTTCATTGGTTCTAATGTAATTATTTTTCCAGTTTTTTCAACAATTTTCGCTTTTTTTCCAGCAAATTCTTGTAATGCTTTTATTCTTTTTTCTTTATATCCTTCAATATCTAATCTAACAATTACTCTATTTTCTGTATTTTGATTAGCCATTGCCTTTAATATATTTTCTAATGCATATAGTGCATCTCCTCTATATCCTATAAGATTGCCAACGTTTTCTCCGTTTATTGATACATATAAACATTTATCCTTAATTTCAATATTATAAATAGTCCCATTGTTTAATTTTTCTACAAATTCTTTTAAAAATCTGTCTATTCTACTCTTCGCATTTTTAAGTTCTTCCTCTGTTGTCTCAATTTCGAATTCTTCTGGTTTTATTGCTTCTTTTTCTTTTATTTCAACTTTGACAATTTTAGGAGCTAATATGTCAAAAAAACTTTTTTTGTTTTCCTCTATTACTTTTATTTCAACTAATTCTTTTGGTAATCCTATTGCTTTTAGACCTTTTTCTATAGCTTCTGCTGTTGTTTTTCCTTCTGAAACAATACTCTTTGACATTTTTATTCTTCCTCCTCGTCCTTTAATAGTTTATTTAATAATAATCTTTCTATAATCATTAACAAACTATTCATTAACCAATATAAGGCTAACCCTAATGGAGCTACAAGTGCTACTGCTACATACATTATAGGAAACATCATATTCATATTTTTATTCATTTGAGCCATCGGATCAAAATCATCTTCAGGTTTTGTTAATGATTTTTCATTTTCATTCTCTTCTGGCTCTTCTTGTTTCTTTGTTGTTGGATTTGTAATTCTCATTGATATTATTGATACTAGTACATATAAAACTGGTATTATATATGCTTTCCAATCAGAACTTCTTGTAGGCACTTGAGCTAAGTTAAGACCAAGAAAATCCATATTTATGTATAAAGAATCTAATTCATCATCATTTATTTCTGATAAATCTGCATTTTGTTCTTCATTATCATTAATATTATTTCTTAAGTTTCTTATATTGTCTATTTCCCTAATTATTTCAATTTGTGGATACGCACTATTAGTACTTAAATCGTTTTCACGTATTATTTTAGCATATTTATCAACTACATCACCATCTATTTTTTTCATATATGTTAGTGGTGAACGTACTAAATAAAATACTGCAAATAGTAAAATTATTTGTGCTATTGCACTAAAACACCCACTAAATGGACTCATATTTTCTGATTTATATAATTCCATTGTTGCTTGATTTAATTGTTCTGGATTATTTTTATATTTGAATTGTATCTCTTTCATTTTTTTCTGGATTTTAGTTGATTTTTTCATAGTTTTTTGCTGTTTTATTGAAATTGGAATCATCAACAGTTTTACTAATACCGAAAATATTATAATTGCTACCCCATAATTTTTTACTAAATTATATATAAAATTTAATACATATCCAAATATATTGGCAAAAAATGCTATCATTTTATTACCCCTTTCTATTTTAATGGATCATATCCTCCTTTAGAAAAAGGATTACACTTTAAAATCCTTATAGTTCCTAATCCACATCCTCTTATTACTCCATATTTTTCTATTGCTTGTTTTGTGTATTCTGAACACGTAGGATAATATTTGCACTTTATATTTTTACTTTCTAAAAATTTAGATATATTTTTTTGATACCAATCAATTAAATATATACATATTTTTTTCATATTTCATCTTCTTTTTTCAAAACTTTTGCTTTTTTTAATATCTTTAACATTTCTTCATATACTTCTGAAAACCTCATGTCATTTATGCAAAAATTCTTGTTCATTAATATTACTATACTATTTCCTTCAATTAACTTGTCCTCTAGTTTTGTATAGCTTTCTCTTATTATTCTTTTAGCTCTATTTCTTTGGAAAGCTTTTCCATTTTTTGTTCCAATAGCAATTCCCAAAAAATTCCTTTTTTTATTGTTTTTTAATATAAAAATTTCTATTTCTTTTTCTTTAAAACATTTTCCTTTTGTTAATACTGTTCTAAATTCATAATTTTTTTTTAGCATTTCCGTTTTTTTCATTTCTTACTCCTTGAAAAGAGCATTATAAAGAATAATAAAACAACTAAAGGCCTAGACCTTTAGTTTATTTCTAAGCACAGATTTTTTTTCTTCCTTTTGCTCTTCTTGCTTTTAAAATATTTCTTCCTGATCTTGTTGACATTCTTTTCATAAATCCATGCTCTCTTTTTTCTTGTCTATTTTTTGGTTGAAATGTTCTTTTCATAATTGCACCTCCTAATTTTCTAAACTATATGTCAATTCCTTTTCGGAAAATTGTTACAAAATAACAAGTATATCGATTATACATCACAATTCCTATATTTGTCAATACCTTTTAAAAAAATAAAAATTTTATTTTAAATTTGTCAATTTTAAGTAAAATGCTTTGATTAAAACAATCAACTTTTAATACTTTTTTGTAATATTTTTGTAATAAAAAGACAGTTTTCCACAGTTTTTTTGTCTTTATCCACAGTTTTTACAAAATTATCCACAAATCTCTTGACTTATCTTGTCATATTTTGATATTATACTAAATAAGAATGATAGGGGATTTATAATAAATTGTATCAAAAAAACTTGTTCGTAGAAAATCCTTTATTTATTACATGATTATTACAAAGTTATCCACACATGTGGATAACTTTGTGGATAACTTTATATTTTTTTATTTGAAAGGATGTTTTAAAATGCAAATTGAAAAAGACGAACTACTGAATCAAGCAAAAGAACTATTAAAAGAAGAAGTAACTCAAATTGCTTATGAAACTTGGTTTAGTCCAATGGTAATAACTGAAATAACAGACTCAAAAATCGTCTTAAAAGCAAGTTCGCCTTATGCGAAAGAAATGTTAGAAACTCGCTATGCGGATTTAGTTCTTAATACTTTCAAATTTATTACAAATAGAGATTGGACAATTTCTGTTTTTGCTATGGAAGATGGAAAAAATATCGAAAGTCCTGGAGTTATAGTTTCTAATAATCAAGATATTCAAGACACTGAAATAGAAACATCAAATAGAACTCTTAATCCCAAATATACTTTCGAAACCTTTGTTGTTGGAAACAATAACCGTTTTGCACATGCCGCAGCTATTGCCGTAGGAGACAAGCCGGGTGAATCCTATAATCCATTATTTTTATATGGTGGTGTTGGATTAGGTAAAACTCACTTAATGCAAGCAATAGGAAATAGAATTTTGCAAAACAATAGGTCTGCCAAAATTTTATATGTAACTTCAGAAAAATTTACAAACCAATTAATAAATGCAATAAAAGATAATAAAAATGAAGTATTTAGAAATAAATATAGAACTATAGATGTTTTATTGATTGACGATATTCAGTTTATTGCCGGAAAAGAACGTGTTCAAGAAGAATTTTTCCACACTTTTAATGCTTTATATGAAGATAAAAAGCAAATTATAATTTCAAGCGATAAACCACCAAGAGAAATACAATTTCTTGAAGATAGACTAAAATCAAGATTCGAATGGGGCTTATTAGCAGACATTTCATGTCCTGACTATGAAACACGTTTAGCAATATTAAGAAAAAAAGCTCAAGAAGAAAAAATTCTAGTTGATGATAATATATTAGCTAATATAGCTAATAAAATTGATTCAAATATCAGAGAATTAGAAGGTGTATTCAATAAAATAATTGCAACGGCTTCACTTACTCATACACCTATAACAATTGAATTAGCAGAAAATACAATAAATGAATTTAAAGCAGCAAGTGAAAAAGTACTTTCAGCAGATTTCGTTAAAGAAACTGTAGCAAAATATTTTAATATTAATAAAGATGATTTATCAAGTAATAAGCGTTCAAATGAAATTGCTTTTCCGAGACAAATTGCGATGTATCTTTGTAGAGAAGTTGCAAATATGTCTTATCCAAAGATAGGAGAGGACTTTGGTAACAGAGATCATTCAACTGTAATGCATGCATGCAAGAAAATTGAAAAAGAAGTTAAAGATAAAAATAATACAAAACTAATTGTGGAAAGTGTGAAAAACATAATTATAAACGGAGAACAATAGAAAAATAAATAGTTAAGATGCTATAAAGAAAAATTTGTTCTTATAGACAGTTGTTCGGTTACAAAAAAGTTATCTTTACTTAGGGAAGAACTAGCTAAGATATCCACACCCAACTGTTGAAACTGTGTTGATAAACTGTTAATAACTCATTAATCCACATTTTAATTTTTTTGATGTGGACAAATTGGGAAGTTATCCACTAAGTTATACACAATGATTTTTCTTAGGGATGAAATGTTTCCACATAGTTTTCCACATTTTCCACAGCACCTAATACTATTACTACTAATAATATTTAATTAATATTTAATAATATATATAAAGGAGAAATGCAAAATGAAAATTGTTTGTTATAAGGATAATATCCTTAAAGCATTAAATTCCGTAGTAAAAGGAGTTGCATCTAAAACAACAATGCCTATACTAGAAGGAATACTTATTCAAACTAATGATAATGAAATAAAATTAACAACGTATGACTTAGAAATCGGAATAGAATATGTGATGGAATGTGAAGTAAAAGAACAAGGAAGTACAGTAGTAAATGCTATAATGTTTAGTGAAATAATAAGAAAACTACCTGATACAGAAATTTATATTACATTAAATGAAAACAATTTATTGGAAATTGAATGTGAAGGAGCATTATATAAATTAACAACAATGAATCCTGAAGAATTTCCAGAATTACCTAAAATAGAAGTAGAAAATTCAATTGATTTAGAACAAAACATGTTAAGAAATATGATAAGAAAAACAATATTTGCAGTTAGTAACGAAGAAAATAGACCTATATTCACAGGTTGTTTATTTGAAGTGGAAAACAATAAATTAAATGTTGTTGCAGTAGACGGATTTAGATTAGCATTAAGAAGCATCTATCTACAAAATAAAGTTAATGACTTTAAAGCAGTAATACCTGGAAAAACATTAAATGAAATTAATAAAATTTTACAAGATTCATTTGATCATATAAAAATTGGAATTGCAAAAAATCAAGCATTATTTGAGATGGAAAATTGTAAAATTGTTACTCGTATACTAGATGGAGAGTTTTTAAATTACAAATCTGTTATTCCAAGTAATTGGGAAACAAGGATTAGAGTAAATAAGAATAATATACAAAATAGTTTTGAAAGAATTAGCTTAATTTCAGCATCATCTATAGAAAAAGAGAAAAAATATCCAGTAAAAGTTTCTATAGATATTGGTAAATTGACTATTTCTTGTACAAATCAAACAGGAGAAGCTAAAGAAGAAATATATGTATCAACAGAAGGAAAAAATATAGAAGCAGGATTTAATCCCAAATATTTTCTTGACAGCTTAAAAGCTATTGATGATGAAGAAGTTTTTGTTGAATTTGGGACAAGTATATCCCCATGTTTAGTAAAATCTGTGGAAAACAATGAATATGTTTATATGATTTTACCAATAAGATTAAAAGAATAAAAGTTTGGTCAGGGGGAAATCTTCTGACCAAACTTTTATTATGAAAGATTAAATAAACTCAAAACAAGTAAACATAATATGAAAATAAAATTTTTAATAATTAATTTTGAAAAAAAGAATAAAATAGTATAAAATCGAAAAAAAAAGAATAAAATAGATAAAAAAAGATATAAAAATAACAATACACCAACATTAAGTTACATAAAACATAATATTTTAAATAAACAAATAATTAATAAAAAAATAAATAAATAAATAATTTAATTATTTTTTTAAAAATAATTAGATAATAAATTAATTAATTATTTATTTAGATATTTATTATAAAAATATAAAAAAATTCGACGTATGAAAATCAAAAATAAGACATTTTTATTTTTTATTAATATAACTTTATATTTAAAAATAAAAAAATTAAAAAAAATAAATAAAAATCGACGCACGAAAATCAAAAATAAGACGTTTTAATTTTTTATTAATATAATTTTATATTTATAAATAATAAAAAATAAATAAAAAAATCGTAAAAATAAATAAAAATTATACACAAATGGAGAAAAATATGTGGATAACTAATATAAAATTAAACAATTTTAGGAATTATAATGAAAAAGAAATAAAATTACATGAAAATATTAATGTTTTTTTTGGAGAAAATGCTCAAGGAAAAACTAATATTATAGAATCAATATTTTTATGTAGTATTGGAAAATCATTTAGAACGAATAAAGAAAAAGAATTAATAAGATTTAATGAAAAAAAAACATCTGTAGAAATTAATTTTCAGAAAAGCGATAGAGAAGGAAATATAAAAATTGAAATTGGTGAAAAAAAACAAGTATATTTAAATGGAATAAAAATAAAAAAATTAAGTGAATTATTAGGAAATATAAATATAGTAATTTTTACACCAGATGATATTAATATATTAAAAGGTGGACCACAAAATAGAAGAAAATTTTTAGATATAATGATAAGTCAATTAAGACCTAATTATATGCATGTATTATCATTATATAATAAAACACTTGAGCAAAGAAATAATTATTTAAAACAAATTAAATTAGAAAAAAAAGATGAAAATTTATTAGATATTTGGGATGAAAAATTAATTGAATATGGATTAAAAATTTATGAATATAGAAGTGAGTTTATTGAAAAGATAAAAAATAAAATAAAAAATATTCATAAAGAAATTACTAATAATAAAGAAGAAATTGAAATTGAATATTTTTCTGATGCAAAGACTAGACAAAACTTTATAAATGAGTTAAAATCAAGAAGAAAGTTAGATATAATAAAAGGATTTACAACCAAAGGCATACACAGGGATGATTTTATTATATATATAAATAAGAAGGAAGTTGGAATTTTTGGTTCACAAGGTCAAAATAGAACAGCAATGCTTTCATTAAAACTTTCAGAATTACAGGTTATATATGATGATATTGGAGAATATCCGATATTATTATTAGATGATTTTATGTCAGAATTAGATGAAAAAAGAAGAGAAAGTTTTTTAAAAAACATTAGAGATATTCAAGTCATAATAACATGTACTGAAAAAATAACACTTGAAAATTTAAAATATTTTTCGTATAATGTTATAGATGGAAATATATATGAAAAAAATTAAGTGCATTTTGAAAATTTTTCCAATAGTGTGCTATTGAAAGGAAGGAAAATGAATGGAAAAGTATGAACACGAATATGGGGCAGAACAAATACAAGTATTGGAAGGCCTTGAAGCAGTTAGAAAAAGACCAGGTATGTATATAGGAAGTACATCTGTAAGAGGATTACATCATCTAGTATATGAAATAGTTGATAACTGTGTTGATGAAGCAATGGCAGGATATTGTACAGAAATAAATGTTATAATAGAACCAGGAAATATAATAAGTGTAGAGGATAACGGTAGAGGAATACCTGTAGAAGTACATCCAAAAACACATATATCTACAGCTGAAACAGTATATACAGTTTTACATGCTGGTGGAAAATTTGGAGGAGATAGTGGATACAAAGTATCTGGAGGTTTACATGGTGTAGGTGCATCTGTTGTAAACGCACTATCAAATTGGACAGAAGTAACTATTCAAAGAGATGGTGGAATTTATCAAATGTATTTTGAAAAAGGAAAAACTGTAAGAAAACTTGAAAAAATTGGAAATTCCAATAAAACTGGAACAAAGGTAAGGTTTCTTGCAGATGACACAATTTTTGAAACACAAAAATTTGATTATGAAACATTAGAAACAAGATTTAGAGAAATTGCATTTTTAACAAAAGGACTAAAAATAACAATAGAAGATAAAAGAGAAGAAACACCAAAAAAAGCAGAATTTTGTTTTGAAGGTGGATTAAAATCTTTTGTTGAATATTTAAATAAAAATAAAGAAAAGTTACATCCAGTTCCTATTTATATAGAAAGAAGTGGTGAAACTCCAGTTGAAATCGCAATACAATATACATCATCATATACAGAAAATATTCATACATTTGTAAATAATATAAATACAATTGAAGGTGGAACACATCTTGAAGGATTTAAGAGATCATTAACAAAAGTATTTAATGATTATGCACGTAGCCATAATTTTTTAAAGGAAAAAGATTCCAATTTACAAGGCGAGGATATAAGAGAAGGAATTACAGCAGTTGTTTCTGTAAAAGTAAAAGAACCACAATTTGAAGGTCAAACAAAAACAAAATTAGGAAATAGTGAAGTAACGGGTGTTGTTCAATCAATGGTAAATGAAGCTTTATCAACATTTTTAGAAGAAAATCCAAATGTTGCAAAAGCTATATTAGAGAAATGTGTAAGTGCATCTAGAGCAAGAGAAGCTGCAAGAAAAGCAAGAGAACTTGTTCGTAGAAAAAGTGCATTAGAAACTTCTACATTACCAGGAAAGCTTGCAGATTGTAGTAGTAAGGTTTCAGAAGAATGTGAAGTATATATAGTTGAGGGAGATTCTGCAGGTGGAAGTGCAAAAATGGGAAGAGATAGAAAGTTCCAAGCTATTTTACCGTTATGGGGAAAAATGCTTAATGTTGAAAAAGCAAGAGCAGATAAAATATATGGAAATGATAAATTAAATCCTGTTATAGTAGCAATTGGTGCAGGAATTGGAAATGAATTTGATATTACAAAAATTAGATACGGAAAAATAATAATAATGGCAGATGCTGATGTTGATGGGGCACATATAAGAACGCTAATGTTAACATTTTTCTTTAGATATATGAGACCACTTATTGAAAATGGAAATGTTTATTTAGCGCAACCACCATTGTATAAGTTATCAAAAAGAGGTATGGAGGATATTTATTGTTATACAGATGAAGGTCTGGATCAAGCATTTGCAGAATTAGAAGCAAAAGGGATTACAAGAGATTCACTTTCAATCCAAAGATATAAAGGTCTAGGTGAAATGAATCCAGAACAATTATGGGAAACAACAATGGATCCTGCAAGAAGAACATTGGTACAAGTTACAATGGATGATGCAATTAAGGCTGATGAAATATTTAATATTTTAATGGGTGATGAAGTTAATCCGAGAAGAGAATTTATTGAAAAAAATGCAAAATTTGTAAAAAATCTTGATATTTAAATTATATAAAAATATTAATAGGATTCCACAATTTGTGGAATCCTATTATCTATAAAGCTAATATCAATCTTAACTCAAACTAATATACATAATAGTCTAATCTAATGTATATTACTATACAAATAAACCATATACCACATATATTAATCAGTCGCTCGACTACAAATGCACTAGTAGAAACCATATTCATCCTACCAAAGGACTAATAACAACCCCATATAATACAAGAATAATCTTAGTTCAAATATATTACATATAATTTAACCATATACAAAATATAAAAATAATCCTTGAAAATTTAAATAAAATATAGCTTACATACACATAATATATTTTTATCTCCGACATATACCAATCCATAAAAATGAACCGATATACATCTTTGCTCGAATATTAACAAACTAATGAATAATCTATTAACACTCTTTACTCAACTGATATTAACCTTATACACATATTATGTGCAGAAATTTTTTTTATATACAAAAAATAAAAAAATTTTAAAAGGTAAATTTTACAAATAAATGAAACTGTAATAGTAATAAACTGTCGAATTATGTCGAACGATTTTTCTTGCAATTATACATAATATATTGTATAATAACATGAAAGAATAAATATTTTATTTTTATTTCAAAGTTCAAATATTATTTTTTTCAAACAATTTTAATAGGAGGTGACAAAAATTAAATCTATACAAAAATGGATACCAGTAGAACAAATTTTAGATAAAGGAATTATAAAAATAAAAAAAAATAAATATGTGAAAATTTTAAAAGTAATTCCAATAAATTTTAATTTAAAAACACAATTAGAAAAAGAATCAATTTTAAATTCTTATAAAATATTTTTAAAAACATGTAATTTTGATATGCAAATTTTAATTCAAAGTAAAAAAGAAGATTTAACTGCACATATAGAAAATATTCAAAAAATATCCCAAAAAGAAAATAATAAAATAATAAAAGAATATTCAAAAAAATATTTGGAATTTATAAAAGAAAAAAATAATAAAAATAAATCTGCATCAAAAAATATTTATTTAATTATAAAAAATAATACAGATAATTTAGAAGAAAATATTATTCAAGAATTAAATGAAAAATATTTTAAAATAAAAGATTGTTTAATTAGATGTGGAAATGTTGTTTTTGAGTGTGATAAAACAGAAATAAAAAATATTTTATTTTCATTTTTTAATTTAAAAAAATTTTTAGACAAATAATAAAGGAAGTGATATAAAAATAAATATGGAAAAAAATAAAAAAATAATTAATAATATATCATCAAAAAATAAATCAATAAAAAAAGAAAAAATAAATAATAAAAAAATAAAATTTAATAAAAAAATAATTAATAAAATTAAAAATAAAATAAATAATAAAGAAAAAAATAATAAAAAAATTAATAGTGGAATTTTTTCAGAAAAGGATTTCATTTCTCCTACATATATTAATTTAAAAAATCCTAAATATTTAGAAATCGATGAATATTTTTATTCTGGAATAATTATAGTAAATTATTATAGAGAATATAATGAATTAATTTTAAAATCTTTAATAGAAACAAATATAAATATGAATATTTCTATGTTTTACGAAAAACAAGATACATCAAAAACAATTAAAGAGTTAACTTATAATATAGGAAATGTTGGGGTTGAATTAAAACAATCAAGTGAAAATAGACAAGATATAGATATTGCAGCATTTACATATAATGATGCTAAATATATTAGAAAAGAAATTCAATTAAATAACGAAGAAATATATTTTTTCTATATTTATTTAAATATTTTTTCAAAAGATAAAAAAGAATTAGAGTACAATCTAGATAAAATAGAGGGAATTCTACAAAGTAAAGGACTTCAAACAAGAAGATCTAATTTTAGACAAGAGCAAATTTTTACTTCCTGTTTGCCATTATTTGACAATAATGAGGACTTAAAAGAGGTGGGAAAAAGGAATATTTTGACATCTGGATTAATAAGCACATACCCATTTTTATCATCATCAATAGTCGAAGAAAATGGAATTTATATAGGAAATAATATGTATAATAATTCGTTAATTTTAATAGATAGATATAATACGAATAAATATAAAAACGCTAATATGTGCATATTTGGGACAAGTGGAGCTGGAAAATCTTTCTATACAAAATTATTGATTTTAAGAAATACATTATTGGGAATTGAACAATATGTAATAGACCCAGAAAAGGAATATAATAATATAGCAAAAAAAATAAATGGTACGATTATAAAATTAGGTCCAACGTCAGAAAATTATATTAATATTTTTGATATCAGAAAAGAAAGCATAGAAGAAAATGAGCATGGTTATTTAGCAACAAAAATAGGAAAATTAATTGGATTTTTTAATTTAATTTTTGGAGAATTAAATGAAGAAGAAAAAGCAATATTAGAAGAAAAAATAATTCAAGTTTATAAAATAAAAAAAATTAATTTTAATGATAAATCTTTATATAATAAAAATAAAAAATTTAAATCTACAAAAGATATGCCAATATTAGAAGATTTTTATAATATATTAAATGATGAAAAAACAAAAAAATTTAAAATAAAATTAATTCCATTTATAAAAGGATCATTAAAATTTTTTAATAATTATACAAATATTGAATTAAATAAAAAATTAATTATTGCAGATGTTTATGAATTAGGTGAAGAAAATATGAAATTTGGAATGTATTTATTTACTGAATTATTTTGGGATAAAATAAAAATAAATAGAAAAATAAAAAAAGCAATTTATTTAGATGAAATTTGGAGATTAATTGGTGTAACATCAAATAAAGAAGTTGCAAAATTTATTTATAAAATATTTAAAACAATTAGAAAATATGGAGGAAGTAGTGTTGCCATAACACAAGATATTTCTGATTTATTTAGTTTGGAAAATGGTACGTATGGAAAAAGTATTTTAAATAATTCAAGTATAAAAACTTTTTTTTCTCTTGAGGAAGAAAATATTAAAGTATTATCACAATATTCTAACTTATCAGAAAAAGAAAAAATTGAAATAAAATCTTTAAGGAGAGGGGAGTGTTTAACTTTTGTTGGTGATGAACATATTTTAATAAATATTGATGCAAGTGATTTCGAAAAAGAAATTATTGAAGAAAAAAATAAATAAAAAAGAAAGGAAAAAAATATGGAAATAGAAAATAAAATAAATATAGAAAAAAATAAAAATATTTTTTTAAATAATATAATTGGAAAAACAATTAATAATGCTTTGGATATAGGACTAAGAGCAATTTTGCCAGATTTAATAGAAAATCAAGTTATTAATATAAAAAACGAATTAATAGAAAATGGTTTAAAGGCAGGCGCTAATACAGCAATAAATTCAGTAATAAATTTGAAGAAAAGTGCAATGGGGATAATTACAGGTAATTTTGATAATATTGAGCAAATAAATACGGCAATTGGAAATGGCGGAATAATTGATACAATTTCTGATCTTTTGGATAATGCTTTAAATAAAATATATAAAAATGGAAAAATAAATAATAATATATATAAATTAATAAAAAATGGGAAAAATATAATATTGGATAATGTTAATAATAATATAAGAAATGAATTAAAAAATCAAAATAATTCAATTGAAAAATTAGAAAAATATATAAAAAATTGGCAAGAAAATTATAATAAAAAAGATTTTAATAAAATGACACAAGAATATGAAAAAATAGAAAAAGAATATAATAAAATAATTCCTTTAGAAAATATTATTAATGAAACAAAAAAAGTAAAGGCAATTCATAATTTAATAAAAAATAATGGACAAAATTTTAATCTTACGGAAGAAGAAAAAAGACTTGCTATTAATCTTGCAATTTAAAAAATACATGTGAAAAAACACATGTATAAAAAATATATTTAATTAATTATTTTCATCTAATATTTTTCTACAAAAATCATTTGAACACATAACAATATGATAAATAAAATCAGATGTTACATCAGAATTAACTGTTAAAATATTATTTATTTTTTGTATAGTTTCATTATTTGTACTTTTTCCAAACAATAAATAATCAGCTGAAACACCGGTATATTTTACGACTTTTTTTAATGTTTTTACACTTAAAGCACGTTCACCTCTTTCAATTTGACCTAAAAAAGAATCTGTAATATCAATTTTTTCAGAAAATTGTTCTCTAGTCATGTGCATTTGTTCTCTTATACCACGTAGTCTTTCGCCAATTTCAATATTTTCCTTATTAAAATGCATTTGCTCACCTCAAAAATCTTTTTTATATTATATAGCGAAAATTGTCAACATATAATATGCAAAAAGCACATTTTTAATATACACATTATTTTGATATATAATAATATCTTTATAAGAATAAAAAATAATTATTAGGAAAATATAAATAATAAATAAGGAGGACAAATATGTTTGACGATGAATTTATAAATCAAATTTTTGAGAATAGATATGAAAAAATAGAAAATAATATACAAGCAGAATATCATAAAAAAATAAAAAAAATAACAACAGAAAATAATGAAGAAAAAAATAACATAAAAATGAATATAATTAGTGAATTATATTATAAACAAGGTTTTAAAGATGGAGCAAATTTTATGTTAAAAAACATAAAATAATTGCCCAAAAGCCTTGCAAAATAAGGATTAGTGTAATATAATACAAATGAAAAAGAAAAAAGAAAGAGGTAGAAAACTATGGAAGAAAGACAAGATGGAAACATAATACAAAGAGACATTGAAGAAGAAATGAGAACTGCCTACATTGACTATGCAATGAGTGTAATTGTAGCAAGAGCACTACCTGATGTAAGAGATGGATTAAAACCAGTACATAGAAGAATATTATATGCAATGCATGAAGATGGAATTACATCAGATAAACCATATAGGAAATGTGCTAATACCGTAGGATCCGTATTAGGAAGATATCATCCTCATGGAGATGCATCAGTTTATGATGCAATGGTAAGAATGGCACAGGATTTTTCAATGAGATATATGTTAATTGATGGACATGGAAATTTTGGATCTATTGATGGTGATGGAGCAGCAGCAATGAGGTATACAGAAGCAAGAATGTCAAAAATAGCAGAGCAAATGTTAGTAGATATTGAAAAAAATACAGTTGATTTTATGCCAAACTATGATGATAGACTACAAGAACCAACAGTATTACCAGCAAAAATTCCAGCATTATTAGTAAATGGTTCATCAGGTATAGCTGTAGGTATGGCTACAAATATACCACCACATAACTTAACAGAAATAATAAATGGAATAATAAAAATTATAGATGATGATAATGTGTCAGATGATGATTTAATAAAAATAATAAAAGGACCAGATTTTCCTACAGAGGGAATGATTCTTGGACTAGAAGGAATAAAAGAGGCATACAAAACAGGAAGAGGAAAAATCATAATGAGAGCTGAAGCTGAAATAGAAGAAATGAGTGGAAATAAACAAAGAATTATTGTTTCTTCATTACCATATCAAGTAAATAAAGCTCGTTTAATTGAAAATATTGCCAGATTAACAAGAGAAAAAAGAATAGAGGGTATCTCAGAATTACGTGATGAATCAGATAGAAAAGATAGAGTAAGAATTGTAATGGAATTAAAAAGAGATGCAAATCCTCAAGTTGTGTTAAATCAATTATATAAAAATACACAAATGCAAGATACATTTGGTGTTATTATGCTTGCTTTAGTTGATGGAGAACCAAAAGTATTAACTTTAAGACAATGTTTAGATTGTTATATTGATCACAGAAAAACAGTAATTTTACGTAGAACACAATTTGATTTAGATAAGGCTCTTGCAAGGGCTCATATATTAGAAGGTTTAAGAATTGCAATCGACAATATTGATGAGGTAATTTCAATTATCCGTAATTCTTATGATGATGCAAAAGAAAAATTAATGGAAAGATTTGGATTAACAGATATTCAAGCACAAGCAATATTAGACATGAGATTAAAAACATTATCAGGTTTGCAACGTGAAAAAATCGAAGAAGAATATAAACAGTTAATGGAATTGATTGAACATTTAAGAGCTATTTTAAATAGTGAAAAATTAGTTTTTGACATTATAAAAGAAGAGCTTATTGAAATAAGAGATAAATATGGAGATGAGAGAAAAACAAAAATTGTTGCAGCAGAAGGAGAATTTAATGTTGAAGATTTAATAAAAGAAGAACAATCTGTTATTGCCTTGACACATTTTGGATACATAAAAAGAATGCCAATAGATACATATAGAAGCCAAAAACGTGGAGGAAAGGGAATTACAGGAATTGCAACTAGAGAAGAAGACTTTGTAAAACAAATATTTACAGCTTCAACTCATGATACAATTTTATTCTTTACTAATAAAGGAAAATTATACAAATTAAGAGGGTATGAAGTTCCCGAAGCTGGTAGAACCGCTAGGGGAACTGCTATTGTAAATCTATTAAGTCTAGATGCAGGAGAAAAAGTATCAGCTGTAATACCAATTCAAAATTTTGCTGATGGTAAATATTTATTAATGGCAACAAAAAATGGATTAATAAAGAAAACAGCTTTATCAGAATATAATTCTGCACGTAAAACAGGTTTACAGGGAATAACATTGAAAGAAGAGGATGAATTAATTGCCGTTAGATTAACTGATGGACAAGACAATGTTGTTCTTGTTACTAGAAATGGTATGTGTATTACATTTGACGAAAAAGATGTACGTCCAATAGGAAGAGTTTCACAAGGTGTAATTGGAATTAGAATTGATGAAGACGATGAAGTTATTGGAATGGAATCAATTATTGCTGGTGGAAAAGCAACATTGTTAGCAATTACTGAAAATGGATTTGGAAAAAGAACAGAACTTGATGAATATAGAGTACAAATTCGTGGAGGAAAAGGAGTTATAACATATAAAGTAACTCAAAAAACTGGTAAATTAGTTGGTGTAAGAATTGCGACAGATGATGAAGATGTAATGCTTATAACAGATAAAGGAACAATAATAAGACTTAAGGTTAAAGATATTAGTGTATTAGGCCGCTCAACACAGGGTGTTACTTTAATGAGAACAACAGATGGTGGAAAGGTTGTAAGTATGGAAACATTAATACCAGAAATAGCAGAAGTTGAAGATTCAAAAGAATAATTTATGATATAAAAAAGATTAGGAAAATATATACCTAATCTTTTTTTGTAGAAAATTTTATATAAAAAGCAAGAAAATATATTTTTTATATTTATGCTTTTTGTCTAATTTAAATTCTGGTTTTTAATCTTAAATCATCACCAAAAAAATAATAAATGTCATAAAAACCTGCAATACGAGAACCAATACGTTCTTCATAATTTTTAAAAATATTATTAATATTAAGATTTGTGGAAATTATGGTTTTTGTTACTTTATTATTTAAATTAAGTAAACGCGTATTTAAAATTGTAAATAATTCACTTAATTTCATACTATTTAAACATTCTGTTCCCAAATCATCAATAATTAATAGATCTGATTCTAAAACATTTTTATAAAAATCATCTTGTTTAGAATTTTTATATTTATTCATTTTATTATCAATAACAGTTTCTAATAAAACAGGAGCTGTTTGATAAAGTACATTTTTCCCACTTTTTATCAATTCATTTGCAATACAATTACTCATAAAAGTTTTCCCAAGTCCAGTATTTCCAGTAAATAATAAATTATGAGTATTTGGATCATCAAAATTACTTACAAATTCAATACATTTTGATTTTATTGATATGATATTTTGTTGAGGTGAAATATTTAGTCTATATTTCTCAGGATCTACTTTGTCAGAGAATATATTAGCATTAAATGTATCAAAATTTTCTTTGCTTAAATTTGAAATATTTGATTTATTATAAGAAATGTCTAATAATTTCTGCTTTAAACAAGAACATAAACTAGATGCAGATGTTCCGGTTTGTATATAACCAGTATCTTTACATATTGTACATTCATAATGAGGTTCTAAATAATTAGTAGAGATATTATTTTCTTTTAATATTTTTTCTTTTTCTGATTTCAAATTAGCAATTTTAGCGTTTAATTCAGTTATTCCGTAAGAAGTACCATATAAAATACTTTTTGCAGTATTAATTGCATAATTATTTAGTTCATTTTCAATTTCTTGTAAACGAGGAATTTTCGTATAAAGTTCTTCCTTACGTTTATCAGCATCAAGTTCTGCTTTACGTTTTTTTTGGTCATATTCTAATAGTAACTTAGATAATATTTCACTAGCCATTAAACTCTCCTTTTAAATCAGAGAAAACAGATGCAGATATTTGAGGCTTTTCATAATTTGAATTATTTGGAACTTCTACAGGAGTTGCTCCTGAATTGGCGTATAAAAATGCTAAATTATCATAGTTCCTTTGGTCAAAAGAAGCCTTAGCAACTTGTTTTTCTAATTTTCTTGTATCTCTCTTTTGTTTGTTTCTTTGTTCTATAAATGCAAGAATTTCATTTGATGTTTTTAAGTTTCTATCATGCCAATCAGTAATTATATTATTAAAGTATTCAAATGTCGGGTTAGCTTTAAATACGGTTCTTTTAAGAGCAATTTCTATTATATTTAAATCATATCCAAAATCAATTACCCATTTTTCTATATATGCTTCTTCATATTGAGTAAGAGTAGTTTTTCCTAATTTTTTTGCAATTGTTTTCTTTATTTTCATTAATTTTTCTTGTTTTTGATAATATAAATCAAGGTCGTTCCAAGTTTGGATTTTATTATTTCCCCAAGCTTCTGCGACTGTTTGAATATATTTTTTATGTAATGCAGAACGATTATAACAATAATCAAAAAGAGCAATCATAACTTGATCATCAAAGTTATATTTTGTGAACCATAAATCAATATCATTATACCAAGAAGGTCCCATAATTCCTTGGAAATAAGCATTATTAATATGATTTATAACTTTTGCACGTGCCTTATTTTTTGCAACATCTGCCACTTTTTCTGGAGAAGCAGTTAGATTTGGTGTATATAATTTATGAAGTGTTACTTCTTGTAAATTTGCAACAATATACCCATTTTCTTTTTTTATAATTAATCCGTTTGTATCTAAATAAGAAAGAGAATCATTTATATCTTTTAATGGCAATGCTAATTTTTTTGATAAATCATTTAATTTTATATCTTTTTTGAATTTAGATAAAAACATTAAATATAAATATACTTTAACACTATTAGATGGCATCTGTGATAAATATTCTGCAAAAAATATATCTGGTACGACTGTTTCTGAAAATAGCAGTGGTACATCTGGTTGCTCTAATTTCATTTAATCATTCCTCCCCTAAAGGAATAAATATAGTTTAGAAATAAATCTAAACTAATCCCCCTATAAACTAAATAGCATTATATCATTTTATAAGATAAAATCAAGTCTAAAAATGAAAAAAATTGGGGAAGATTTAAAGAAAATGTTATATTTAATGGTTATATTATATAGATCATAGCATTAATATTTTTTAAACAAATATAGTTTTGGTCTAATTAAATATTTAATAACATATGAAAAAACGTAAGTAACGGATTCGCCATTAAAACCAACGATACTAAATAAGGTTATTGGAAAGCATAAAGCAATAAGTAAAAATATTTTTATATTCCAATTTTTAAAAATTAGGTTAAGTAATATAAAAATAAATATATACCAAAAAATATTTAAAAATGCAGTAGAATAATCGATAATACCGAATATTTTACTTTTAAAATTATAATTTTGTGGAATAATAAATTTCATAAAAACTCCTTTCTATAATTAATTTAGTTCTTGAAAAATATTAAACTATTCTAATGTTGTTTTTTGAATAAGTTTTCCACATTTTGTGAGAAAGTTGTGGAAACACCACCAATAAAATCACGTACAAAAGAATTAGATTGAATCAATGCATAAATTGCGCCAATATAAATAAATTTTGTCATCAAATTATTAGAAGAATAATCCATTGCAAATAATAACAATAAAACAATTGCAACAATAATTTGAATAAATAATAAAGAAAATAAATTGCGGATCCAAGATTTAAAGAACCAAGAAGTATTTTCTAGAATAAGAGATAATATTGCAAATGGTGTAAGCAAGATAAATATTTTAATCATTACATATCTGAACGAATATGTGAACACCAAATTTAGCAAAGATATAGATAGAGAAGCTTTAAGCAATCCTTCTAAAGAAAAAATGTCTAGAGATGATGAAGTAACAGAGACATCATTGTTTATTTCTAAAATCAGTTCTGAAAAACAAATATTTTTATGAAATAGACTTTCACCAATTCCTCTAATTGCAAGAGAAATGTTAGAAACAAAATTCAAAAATTCTTCTATGAAAAAATATGAAAAATTAACACAGATACCAAAAATAATTGCTTTAAAAATAAATTGAGAAGGTCTTTCTATTTGCATATAAGTAAAATGTGAAAATAAATATTTTAAAGAGTAATATAATAAAAAACCAAAAAGCAAAGAATTTGATATTAACAAAATACCATTAGAAGTAGATGTTCCTAATATTTTTTCAAAATAAGAATCAGCAATAATATCAGAACTTATAAAAGTGACATCGTCAAGAACATTATAAATATTATTATCTATCGAAGAAAATAAGTTGCCAAAAATAGTATTTATTGCATCAATTATATTAGTAGTAATATTTGAATAATTTTCCATTTAATCACCTAACCAATTAATGATTGAATTGCAGATAAAATTAAATCAATTGCTAATATAAATGCGTAAGAAAATAATGAACCTGTAATTAGTTTTTTTCCTGTTCTGATTTTTTCTTCATCTCCAAAACTAAACTTTCTCATTAGAGCACCGGAGCAAACTGCAACAGCAGCAGCAGGAGTTGAAATTTTTATAATCCATCCTTCAATGTCTTTAAACGCATCATTTATTTTTGTTACTAATTTTGGTGTAAAACCAAGAACTGTTGTTGATAAAATTAATATAATATATGTAGCTAAGGCTACAGTAAATAAAATTTTTTTCATAAATACCATCCTTATTAATATATTTAGGTTTTGATAAGAAAACCTATAAAACTATTTTTTGAAATATGGAAACATTTTCAATTTTGAGGGTTTTAAAATGTTGTATCCATTGGACAAAAACACAAGAGATGAAAAGGTTTCCAAATTTTGAGTGAAAAAATTTGTATCATACATAAAATCTTTTTGTTTATATGTATTTATACTTTCGGTTATACTAGAATTTTGCGAATTTAAAGAATTTGTTATATAACTAAATTTTGTTTCTTTTGCATTTTCAGAAATACTTGTTGATGTTTGAACTTTTTCTTCTTTTCCTAATTGTTTTTGAGCTTCTTCGATTGTGAAAATGTCATCTGTTCTAAACCAAATTTTATTAATTAAATTTTGTGTAATAACTTTTACAGCTGTTTCATCTTTTAAACTATTTTTTAAAGAAGAATAGCTTTGAGTAGAAATAATATTAATACATTTTGCCTCACGGCTAAGAGAGAAAAAATCTGCATCTGTTTTTGTAACATATTCAGCATATTCATCACATATAAATGCCGAAGGTCGAGTTTTTGAGTGTGATAAGTTAGACATTACTTCTGATTGAAAATCCAATTTTAAATAAGCTGCAATTATTTTTGAGAGATTTTTGTATTCTGCAATATTCATATTTAAAACGACAATTTTACCATTTTGAAGCATAGAACTAAAACCTTTAAAATTCAACTCCTTTTTTGGAGAGCAGAAAATATTAGAAATATTATAATCAGAAACAAAAATATTTGTTATACGTGAAATTTCTGACTTTAAAATAGACATTGTACGATTGTCAAGAGAATTAAATTCTTTTTCTAAAAATTCTAGAGCAGTGTTAAGTTCATAAATTTGTTTATGAGAAAATTTTGATTCATAAAATAAATTTTTCAATATTTCAATTTTCGATTTATAATAATCAAGTTCAGTAATTAATTTATGCAATTCAATAAAAGTGACATATCCATTATTATATAATCTACAAAGTTTAATACATTCGGCCAAAATCTGTTCAGCTTTATCAAGCCAAAATGATTCAGAATTATTTTCGGAGAAAAGAAGCAGAATAGTTTTTAATCTATTGGCTAAAACAATTGGATTTAGGTTGGGCTTATGTAATGGGTTGTATCTTATTTTTGATTTAAGACCAATTTCAATTATATCATTCTCTAAATGATATTTGAATGCAAATTGTTTAACTTGCTTGAAATAATTTCCTTTTACATCAAGTATTAAAATTCCTAATTTATTATTAATATGTAGAGAATTGTATTTCATTAATTGCTCAGTGAAAGGATACATTGCAGAACTTGTTTTTCCTGTGCCAATAGTTCCTGTTATTAGAAAATTTTGATATAAACCTGATTCTGGTAAATAAACATTCATATTAGTAGAAATATCTTTTCCTATTAATAATTGTAAATCTGATTGAGAAAGTTTTAATGAATTTTGATCATTATTAATATTTTGTGGAGAAGTATTGTTATTTTCAAACAAGTTAAACCTTGTAATCAACGAATTTATTATGATAAAATTTGAAAAAGAGTAGAAAAATATAAAACTAATTTTTAAATAATTCCAAAGTATTGAATTATCATGACAAATGTCTGATGGGTGTAAGCCAAAGGATACAATAACTTCTTGTGCTTGATAAAGAGGCTTAAAAAATTTATATGAAAAAAAATTCATAAATAGCAAAAAAATAAATATAAAAATAAAACGTTTAATAATATTCACCTCTGTTAACTTGATTTTTGTTTGATTTTTAATTTTGAACCTTGTAAATTATGAAATAATTTTATATCAAAAAATGTATAAATTGAATATAAAGTAATTAAAAAACTAATAATATAAATTGAAAAAAATATATTAAATAAAGTATTTAATGTCATATTATGATATAATCACCGCCATTTCGATAAACATAATACAATAAATTTTCAAATTTGTCTATACTTTTTTTAAAATTTATGATAAAATATTTTTGTAAGGGTTTTTATGATAAAATTTAACTAATAATTTATTGTAAAAATGGTTTATAGGTAAAACCATAAAAACCTAAATATATATAAGGAATGGGTGTAAAATGAAATTTAATAAAGATACAAAAATAGGAGAAATTTTACAAGTTGCTCCAGAAAAAGCAGAAATTTTGATGGAATGTGGAATGCATTGTATTGGATGCCCAGCTTCTCAAATGGAAACTTTAGAAGAAGCTTGTGATGTTCACGGAATAGATGTAAATGAAGTTGTTGAAAAACTTAATGCATAGTAAGAATGGTTGCTATTTAGATGAAAAAACACGAAAAATTTAAGTAGCAACCAAAAATGTTACAGTTCACAGTCCTAAAAAATAAAAAAATTTAAAAATTTTTAAAAAATGTATTGACAAATAAAAAAAAATAGTGTAATATAAATAAGCGTTGTGCAGTACAACACATACGGGCTATTAGCTCAGGTGGTAGAGCACTTGACTTTTAATCAAGTTGTCCCGCGTTCGAGTCGCGGATAGCTCACCAATGAATTCTAATTTGAAATATAATTAGAATTCATATTATATTTGGCCCCGTGGTCAAGCGGTTAAGACACCGCCCTTTCACGGCGGAGTCATGGGTTCGATTCCCGTCGGGGTCACCACAACGCCACTTTAGCTCAGCTGGCCAGAGCACCGCACTTGTAATGCGGGGGTCCCCAGTTCGAATCTGGGAAGTGGCTCCAAATTGTCAGTAGTCTTGCAAATAAGCTTGATTATTGGCTTTTTTGTTGTATAAAATAAAAATGGGAAAAAATGTACCTGGTACAAAGTTTCCCGGAAGGAATGTTAAATGGTAGTATTAATAACAGGTGCATCGAGAGGGATAGGAAGAGATATTGCAATAGTGTTAGCTAAAAATGGACACAAAGTGATAGCAAATTATAATAAATCAGAACAACAGGCTATTGAATTGCAAAATGAAAATGAAAATATAGAAATATACAAAGCTGATGTGTCAAGAAGAGAAGAAGTACATAAAATGGTTGAAGGTATATTAAAAAAATATGGTAGGATAGATGTTTTAATAAATAATGCTGGAATATCAGAAAATAAGTTGTTTACTGATGTGTCAGATCAAGACTGGACAAGAATGATAAATATAAATTTATATTCTGTGTTTTGCGTAACACAGGAAGTTTTACCTAATATGATACATAATAAAAAAGGGTGTATCGTTAATATTTCGTCAATATGGGGAATGGTTGGAGCTTCTTGTGAAACAATATATTCTGTAACTAAGGCTGGAATTAATGGAATGACAAAGGCACTAGCTAAGGAGTTAGGACCATCAAATGTAAGAGTTAATGCTATTGCACCTGGAATTATTGATACAGATATGAATAAAAATTTGACACAAGAAGATATAAAAAACATTGAAGAAGAAATTCCATTAGAAAAAATAGGGAAAGGATTAGATATTGCAAGGTGTGTAGAATGGATTATTCAAGATGAATATACTACAGGACAAATTATTTCAATTAATGGTGGATGGATAATATAAAAATAGTACGGTTTTGCAACAAGCCGTACTATTTTAAACATATATTAAATCAATTCAAAACTTATTCTTTGTCTGAAGCTTTTTTACTATAATTACCAGAGATTAATTTTGGTAAATAAGTAATAATTTTGTAAACAACTAAACGTATTTTTTTGCTCCATATATATGATTTTCTTAATTTTCTTGCTTTTCCCAAAGATACTGGTTCATCATCTAAAACAATTAATTCAACAGGATTTTTTTCTATTTGAAATACATAATTATTTCCACAGTTATTATCCCATTCTCCTTTCTCGTTAAAGAAACAGAAATTAAATGTTTCGCTTGAACATAAGTCGATTTCTGTTTGAAAACCAAGATCTGTTTTTGTCATTTTTACATCTTGGACATTATCCCAATCATTTCCAAAACCATAATGAAAAAATACATCTTGAGAATCGTCTTGGAAAAATATACCCGTATATGATATTTTTATTTTACTATTTTCAACTAATTTGTCAGTATTGAAAAAAATGTTTTTTACTAACTCCATTTTATAAACTCCTTCATCTTTTGTTAGCCATATTATATTATTAAATTTTACAATATTCAAGTGTTTTTTCGAAAAATTTGTAAAAATTTTTGAAATGTAATAAAAAATTCAAAAAAACATATATATTATCAAAGAAATTTTGCAAAAAAAATTGTCAAAATTGCAAAAATATGGTATTATAGAATAAGGGAGAAAGTGAAAAATGGAAGAAAACAAAAATAAAGTAGATAAAAATAGTGCTACCAAAATTTTAGAAAAAGATGAAACAATAAAAGAGAACAAAACAGATGGTTTACAACAGAATGTGAAAGAACCTAAAGTTGATCCAATAGAGAAACAAGAAGAGACAAGAGAAATAGTTAAAATAGAAAATAAAGAAAAAAAGGAAACTAGATTTGGAATAGTACTATTAATTATTGCGATTATAGTAATTATAATTGCTATTGTATCTACAGTTTTTGCGGTAATTAATATAAAAAACACAAAGATATTAAAAGGCATAACGATAGGAAATATAGATGTGTCGGAAACGACAACTGAAGAAGCTATAAAAAAACTTGATGAAATATATGGAAGTAAAGGAGAAAAACAGATTTATTTAAAATATGGAGAGTATGAGACATCTATTACATACGAGGCATTAGAAGTGAAATATCAAACAGAAAATGCCGTAACACAAGCATATAGCATAGGAAGAGCAGGAAATATATTTCAGGACAATTTTGAAATATTAAATACTTGGCGAAATGGAAAAAATGTAAAATTAGAAGTAACAATAGATAGTGATATGATAGAACAAATTTCACAAAATATTAACAACAGTATAGATGATGCAGTAGTTCAGCCAAGTTATTATATTGAAAAAGAAAATGCAAAACTAATTGTTACATCTGGTAAAGAAGGCGTAAAAGTAGATGAAAAGCAATTGATAGAAGAAATATATAAAGTACTGGATGAAAATACAGAAGATGAACAAAAAATAGAAATACCTGTAGTTAAAGCTATACCAGAAAAAATTGATATAGATAAGATACATGATGAAGTATATAAAGAAGTGCAAGATGCATATTATACAAAAGATCCATTTACGATACATCCAGAAGAAGAAGGAATTGATTTTAATGTTGAAAATGCAAAATCAATTATATCAGAAGAAAAAGAAGAATATGAAATACCATTAAATATAACAAAACCAAGTAAAACAGTAAAGCAAATAGGAACAGAAGCATTTCCTGATTTGTTGGCTACATGTACTACAAATTATAAGGCTGGTAATGTGGATAGAACAACAAATTTAAAATTAGCAGCTGGTAAAATAAATGGAGTAGTATTATTACCAAATGAAGAGTTTTCTTACAACAAAGTAGTTGGAGAGAGAACAATAAGTGCAGGATATAAAATGGCAGCAACATATTCTGGAGGAAAAGTTGTAGATGGACTTGGAGGTGGAATATGTCAAATCTCATCAACATTGTATGATGCAGTTGTATTTGCAAATTTAAATGTAACAACAAGAAGAAATCACCAATTTGTAACATCCTATTTGCCAGCAGGAAAAGATGCAACAGTAGTATGGGGATCACAAGATTTTAAATTTGTTAACTCTAGGAAATATCCAGTAAGAGTAGTAGCAACAGTAGAAGGTGGAAATGCAACTATTCAAATATGGGGAATAAAGGAAGATGTTGAATATGACATTTCAATTGAAACAAAAAAGGTAGCAACAATACCATATACAACACAATATGTACAGGATGCGAGTTTGCCGGCAGGTCAACAAAAGATAGTTCAGGCAGGAAGTAACGGAAGAAAAGTTGAAGCATATAAAGTTACAAAATTAAATGGCAAGGTTATTTCAACAACACTATTGTCAAGAGATACTTATAATGCGATGCAAAGAATAGTACATGTGGGAACAAGATAATAGAAAATAAAAGAATGGAGGAGTAAAAAATGGAGAAAAAAATCACGAAAAAAATATTAGCAATCATTATGATATTAATGTTAATATCAACAGATTTCTTTGTACTAGGTTTAGGTTTAAAAAGTTATGCTTTAGAATCAAGTAGTACAACGAATAACAAAAATATTGAATTTTCCGCATACTTTAAAAATGAAAGAGGGGAAAAAGTAGAAAAGCTTCAGACGAGTATAAAAAATGAAAAATTGAAACTATATGCTGAAATTACAGTAAAAAATGAAGGATATTTATGTGATGCATCACTAGAACTTCAAAATAGCAATTTTAAAATAAAAGACAATATTTTATCAGATTTGATAGCGAGCATTAATCAAAATAAAGTTAATTTAAAACAAATTAATGCAGGCGAAACAGCTGTAATAGAATTAGATATAGAACCTTCAATTGGTGAAACATTAACAGAAGAAATGCTATTAGAAGCATCTGATTTAAAATTAACTGGTAAATATATGGAAACTTCTTATAAAGGTTTAAGTATAGAGGCAACAAGAAATGTTGCATTAAATTTACAAGCAGATGAAAATGCTACGGCAGAATTGAATACAGATATTATAACAAATAAAATTTTTTCAATAGATGGTAAAGATAAAAGGGTAGTGCAATTATTAGTAAAATCAAGATTAGCTGATAACCAATACCCAATTAAACAAACAAAGATTAATGTGGATATTCCAAAATTAGGTGAGGAAGAACCAGAAAAAGTAGAAGTATTATCTTTAGGAACAAATGCTACAAATGGTAAAACATCAATATCAACAGATGAGTGGAAAAAAGAAAATGATAAAGTTGAGATTACAATAAAAAATGAAGATGATACAATTAAATGGAATAAAAATTCATATGACGAAATTGTTATAACTTATATATATGACAAAAATGTTGATGCAAGCAAAATAGAAATAAATTCAAACTCAGAAATAACAGTACATAATAATGGAACAAAATATACAGCTAAATATACAAAAGGAATTGAAAACAGTGAACCAAATGGAATTGTAACAACAGAATCAAAAGCAAGTTCAGAAGGAATATATAAAGGACAAATTGCATCAAATATAAGTGCACAATATAATACAACAACAACCTTAAAAATAGCAAATACAGAAATTCCAGAAAAGGTAACAATAAAAGAACAACCAGATGTATTAAAAACTGAAAATAGTGAATTAACCTTAAATACAAAGTATATATCAACAAAAATAAACAAAGCAAAAATGTTAGAAATTTTGGGACAAGATGGAAATATTTCAATAAAAGCAGGGACAACAACTACGGAAATAAATAAAGACACAGAGACAAATGAAAATGGAGATGTTGTAATAAATTATGAAACTCCAGTAAGTGAAATAGAAATCACAACAAGTAAACCAGAAAATACAGGTATATTAGAAATTAATCATACAAAGGCAACAGCAGAAAATACATATACAATGGAGCAACTAAGTAATGCTAAAACATTACAGATTAAAAATACAGTAAAAGGAACAAGAAGTATAAATAAAGTAGAACAAACTGAAGTAGAAAACTCTAGTGAGTCAAGTATAGAAGTAAAAGATACAGTATCAAAAGCTGAATTTACAGTAAACAAAGATACATTATCAACAATGACAGTAAATAAAAATGTTGTATTTGGGGTAAAATTAATTACTAATGGAGTACAATATGATTTATATAAAAATCCAACAATTAAAGTAAAATTACCATCATCAGTAGAAAATGTAACTATAAATGGTGCAACACCATTATATGCTGAAGAATTTAAAGTAAATTCAAAATATGATAATACAAATAAGATTTTAGAAATAAATTTAAAAGGAGAGCAAACAGCTCATTCAGAAACAGATGCTACACAATTATATTTACAACTTGACTTGGATATAACATTATCAAAACTAGCATCAAGTAAAAAAGATAAAATAATAATGACATACACAAATGAAAATGCAACACAATATGAAAGCGAAACAACAGGAAGTGGCATAATTGAGAAAGAAATAGAAATATCTGCACCAAGTGGATTAATTACAATGCACAATTCAAGTACTTACAATATAGAAGGAATAAAAGGAATTAATGATGAAAAACAATTAATTCAAATAGAAAACAAGGATGCAGGAAAAGAAATAAATTTTAATATTGCATTAGTTAATAACATTGGACAAGATGCAAAAAATGTAAAAATATTTGGTAAATTACCAACCAAAGGAAATAAGATATCAGGAGAAGAAAATGCAAATACATTGGAAACAGCATTAAAAGCAATAAATGCTCCAAATGCAACTATATATTATAGTGAAAATGTTAATGCAACAACAGATGTAGGAAGTTCAGCAAATGGATGGACAACAACAATATCAGCTAATACAAAAGTATTTTTAATAGTTTTAGAACAATTAAATAAAGAAAGTAGTTATATGGCATCTTATGCTATACAAATGCCATCACCTATACAAAAAGATGCTACATCATATGCAGAATATGAAGTTACATATGACACAGATACGGATAAAAACCTAAAAACAAGATCTACATCAATAGGATTTGCAACACCAACAGAAATTAAGTTAGAAACAAGTATATCTGCACAGGTTGGAAATGATGTAATAAATAATGGAGATACAATAAGAGCAGGAGAGGTAATTAGATATACAATGTCAGTAAAAAATAATGGTGCACAAAAACTTGAAAATATAGAACTTAAATCAAATGTACCAGATGGAACAGTATATGTAACTCCAGTAGAAGAGGCGCAACATGCTGGGGCAACATATTATAAAGAAAATGAAAGTATAAAAGAAATAAAAGAAAAAATTCAAACACTTGAGGCAGGAAAAACATATACTAAAACATATGAAGTAAGAGTTAAAAGTGATATAGCAACTGAAAAGCAAATATCAAATAAAACAATTGCAACATGCGAAGGTACAGATATAGAAAGTAACGAATTGACAAATAAATTAATAGCATCAAAGGTAAGAGTTACAATTAAAGAATTAAAAGAAGAAACTGAAATTCTTAAACCTTCAGGAACATTGGGATATATGGTAATAGTAGATAACTTAACAAATGAAGACATAACAAAATTGGATTTAAAATTAAATAGTAGTAATTTTGAAACAAAATGTTTATCTTCAGATGAACTATATGCTGTGAATGAAGATATACCTGAAACAATTAATATAGAAAAAATACCGGCAAATGGATACGCATGGTATAAATTCCAAGGAAATATACAAAAAGATGCTGATAAATTAAATGCGATAGCTGTAGTTAATGATTCAGAAAATAATATATATAGATCAAATAGAGTAGGAGAAGAATTACCTAAGGTAGGGGCTAAGATAAATTTATCAAGTGCTCAGGATAAGGCATATATAAAGGAAGGAGACAAAGTAGAGTACATAATAAATGTAGAAAATACAGGAGATTGTAAAACAAATTTTGAAGTTGTAGATAATGTATCAGAATATTTAGAAGTACAATCAATATACGAAAATGATAAAATTGTATTGCAATCGCTAGAAACAGCTAAAAGTGATACATATGTTTCATCAATTGATAATAAAGTATCACATAAATTTGCATTAGAAGTAGGTGGCAAAATAACAATTAAAATTTCCGCAATAGTAAAAAGTGCAAACAATAGTATAGATGCTTTACCAATAAGTAATAAAGCTGAAGTTAGAGTTAACCAAGTAACAAAAGCAACATCAGAAGAAGTAACACATATATTGAAATTAACAGCAGAAAATGTAAAGAATGTAATAAATGGAAAAGCATGGTTAGATCAAAATATAAATGGTGCAAAAGATAATGGAGAAACAACATTGCAGGGAATAAAAGTAAAACTATATGATGTTTCTACAAATGATTATTTGAAAGATGCAAATGGCTCAATAATAGAAACTACTACAAATGAGAATGGTGAATATGGATTTACAAAAATACCAAATGGACAGTATATAGTATTATTTGAATATGATACTAATGAATATGAGCCAACATACTATAAAAAAGATGGAGTAGATGATAGTATCAATTCAAAAGTAGTACTAAAAAATATTACAATAAATGGTGAGACAAAAACATATGCAGTGACGGACACAATTAATTTACAAGATAATATATCTAATATAAATATTGGATTAAAAGAGAAATTAGTATTCGATTTACAATTAGATAAATATATTAGTAAAGTTTCAATACAAAATAAAAAAGGAACAAAATCATATGACTATAATGATGCAACATTTGCTAAAGTTGAAATATACAGAAAACAAGTTGCAGGAACGGTGGTTGTATTAGAATATACAATTAAGGTAAAAAATAATGGAGAAATAGCTGGATATGCAAAAAATGTTAAAGACTATTTATCAAATGGTTTAACATTTAGTTCTGAGTTAAATCCAGATTGGTATTTATCAGGAAATGAATTATACACAAGCAAATTTTCAAATGAAACAATTAATCCAGGTGAAGAAAAAGAAGTTAAATTAATATTAACAAAGACAATGACAAATGAAAATACAGGTGTTGTTAATAATAGAGCAGAAATAGTAGAAGCATACAATGAATATGGAATTGCAGATAGTAATTCAACACCAAATAATAATATGGCAGGAGAAAATGATTTAGGCTCAGCAGATGTAATTATAGGTGTATCAACAGGTGGAACTATTTTAGCGTATGTAATATTAGTAATAATAAATACTATATTAATTGCAATAGCAATAAAACTAATGATAAAAAATAAGATAATAACATTAAAAAAGGAAAGGAGGTAATTCTATGAGCAAGACAAAGAAAATTTTTGTGACATTATTTTGCATAATATTAGCAACTATAATGTTAGCGAACAATTCAATGTCATATGCAGCTAGTGCTAGAAAAAATCTTGGGACTAGATATACATTGGGCTTAGGTGATTTGGTAGATAGAAATGATTTATATTGTGTAGCGCGTGGTAAACATTTATATTTCGAAGATGAATTAAGTTATAGAATCGAGGCATATGTAGAAATAGAAGGAAAGAAAGTAATTGAAGGCGCATATGGAGTAAAAGAAAGTTCAGCAAAAAAAGTAACAACAGGAGAGAATGAGGCGAATGCAGTAATCGCAGCTATCTTAGGTGGTGCGTTAACACAAGGACATGGAAATAGTAGAGATAATTATGTAATGGGAAGTGGTTGTAATGCAGCTCAAAAAGCATTATGGTTATATTGGAATGAATGGGTTGATAGTGTTGGAAATAAATATGGATTTATCAGACATGAAGATAATGAAGATATAGCAAATGTTTCACCAGATTCAGTAAAATATTTACAACAAGCTAAAGCTGCTTCAAAATTAACTGATTATCATATAAGAATGTATTTACTAAATACAGGATTAGAAGATAAACAACAAATAGTAATGGTTGAACCATTTGACAATGTACCTACAGATGAACCAGAGCCAGGACAAACAGAAGTAATAGGAAAAGTAAACTTAAGTGGATATGTTTGGGAAGATATTGCAAATTCTAAGAATAATGAAGTAAACAGTAAATACGAACAAACAGATTTAAGAGTAGAAGGAATACAAGTTCATTGGAGAGCCTCTGATGGATCTGAAATTGCCTCAACAACAACAGATAAAAATGGTGAATATAAATTTTCAACAACATTAACATTATATAATCATCCATACGGAATAAAAGATAAGGAAAAATATGATAAAATAAATAATTCCTATGTAGAATTTGAATATAATGGATTAAAGTATACAACTGTAGCTTATAATGGAAATCTTGCAAACAGTGATACCTCAAAAGGAAAAGAAAATGAAACTTCAAGAACAAATTTAGATAACAAATTTGATAAAGTAGAAAAGGCGACAGTATATGATGGAAATTCTCCAATAATATCAGGGTTACCAAACACAAAAATTTCAGATGCAAATTATACACAAGAACTTGCAGTATCAGCATCAACTCAAAATATTACAAGAGATTTGATGAAAACAGCTGAAGGTAATAAATGGATACAAACAAAAACATTCTGTGCAGATCACTGCCAAGTTGGAGAAGGACCACACTTGATAAATACAATAACAACAAGTGGAGGATCAACCATAAGTATATATTGTAATGGTAATGTAGAAATACATGATGTAGACAATGAAGTTATAGACCCTGCAATCCTAAATGGTATAGGAGAAATAATGGGAGATGCAATCAATAGTGGCAATGGAGGAGCTCATTATTATTCAGCAGGCGAAGTAAATGGACCAACACATAGAGATTGCTTAAAGAGTGTAGAAGGAATTTATGAATGGAACATTCAAAATGTAAATCTAGGTCTTGTAAAAAGAGAGCAACCAGATGCAGCAATCACATCAGATATTGAAAAAGTAAGAGTAATAATGAAAAATCAAGAATATACATATATATATGGAAATAGAGGAATACAAAATAATGAAGAATTATTTGACTATAAAGTAAAATTTGGTAACAAATACACAGAAACATATAGTAGACCTATAAATCCAGCAGACATAGCATATGTAAATTATAATAATAGTGATGATTTAAGAGTATTCGTAACTTACAACATAATAGTTAAGAATCAATCAGATACATTGAAAATGGGTATAAATAGTATTGTAAATTATTTCGATAGTAATTATACAATATATACTGGACCAGGAACATCTACATCAGCTGGATGGCAAGAAGCATCAGGAAATAACAATGGATATAAGATTGCTTATAATACATCATTAAAGGATACAAAATTACAACCAGGTTCAAAATCAGAAATAATAAAAATAGAATTTGAAGTAAATCAGGATAGAATAAAAGGCTTATTAGACAATGATGCTACATTATCTAATGTTTCTGAAATATTCTCATATACAACATATTATGGAGATAACACAATATGTGCAGAACGAGAACCTGCTACAGTAAAAGGAAAAGTTGATCAACAATATGCAGGAATTGATGTGGATTCTACACCAGGAAATGCAATACCAGGAAATGCAGATACTTATGAAGATGATACAGATAAAGCACCATCATTCTTACTATTAAAAGATCCTAATTATAAAACAATGTCAGGAATAGTATATGAAGATACACAAACAGCAGAAAGCAAAAATGCTACTGAAAGATTAGGAAATGGACTAAAAGAAACGAATGAAAAAGGTGTAGAAAATGTAAAAGTGGAATTGTTAAATGCAGAAACAGGAGAGACGGCATACTTGTATTATAAAGATGCGTCAACATCAACAGGCGCAAACAGAAAACCAGCTATTACATATACAGATGCAAATGGTAATTATTCATTTGGTGATGGAGAAACAAATGGTGTGGTAGTAGATAAATATATTGTAAAATATACTTATGGAAATGCTGATAAAGGACAAGATGGAAATGGAACAGCAATAGGTGAAACAAAAATAAATGGAAATGTAATTAATGCAAGAAATTATAAATCTACAATAATTACAGAAGACAATGTAAAAAATGCAATGCAAAAAGATAATACAGAGACATGGCATGTATTTATGGATGAGGGCAAAGATACATCTGTAGCTGTAGATGATTTAAAAGACAGATTAGCAATAGAACAATTAAAATATTCTAACTACGAAAAAGGTGTAAATATATCAGCATACAGTAAGAAAGTTGAACTACAAATTGAATATACACAACAAACAACAAAAAAAGTTGACAATAATGGTGGAGATTTCCAAAGTGATTTATCAGTATTTGATTTTGGTATAATGGAAAGAGCTAGAGAAGATTTAGTAATAAATAAAACAATTTCTAAAATAAAATTAACATTATCAAATGGTCAAATATTACTAGAAGGAGATCCAAGAAAAGACAAAATGAACTATGTCAAAGCTATTGGATTCAATACAAATATAGATAGAAATGGTAGAGAAATAGCAAAATTCTCTAAAGTTGATGACAAATTGCTAACAATAGAAATAGACTCAGAATTATTGCAAGGTGCAAAATTAGAAGTATGGTATTCAGTAACAGCAACTAATAATAGCGAAATAGACTATGAGTATGATAAAGATTATACCGATATTATCAGAGATAATGGAAGTGATAAATTGAACTTTGTAACAAAAGATTCACAAGCTAATTATTACTATTATGGAGATAAAAATGGTCTAAACATTATAAATGGTTCAGCAGATTTAGTTGTAGACTATATGTCAGAAAAGTTGGTTTATGACTTAGACAAAGAAGGAAACAAAGATTGGTTTAAATTTGATAGTGATGGAACAACACCTATAGATAGAGATTATTTGAAAAACAATGGATACATATCAGATAAGACATATGAGGCTATAGGAGATAAAAAACTACAAGTAATTGCAACTAAACAATTTAGTAATTTAAAACCAGCAGGAGATACAAAGACAAGTGTAATGTACACAAGTACAATATTATCAAATCAAGAAGACAGTTCATTATTTGATAATCACGTAGAAATTGTTGGAATAAATGGAAAAACAGGAAGAACAATTAAAGAAGTAGGAAAGGACAATAGAGAACAGGTTGCTAAAACATATAAACCAGGTAACTACATACCTAGAATAGGAGCACTACATGTAAGTGATAATCCATTATTAGAAGAAGATGGGCTACATCAACAAGATGATGACAGAGTGAGAATTGTTGTAACACCTCCAACAGGTATTGCAACATATACAATAATTTATATAATAGCAGCAGTTATTGGAGCAGTAGTTATAGCAGGAGCAATAGTCATAATAAAGAAAAGATTGTAAAGATTTAAACTAAAAAAACTGATAAAAGAGGACAGGTAGCAAAATTTATGAAATATAAATTTTGTACCTGTCTTTTTTGTGTTTTTTATTGATATTTTCTTATTGCAAATAATGTCAAAATATGATAGATTCGTTGTAAAGGAGATATGTTAATGAAAAATAAAAAGATATTTATAATATTTTTAATGATAGCAATGCTAACAGTTATATCATTATTTATATATGGGCGAAGTAAACAAAGAAATAATTATGAGACAGAAAAAATACAAGAAGAGCAAAATTTAGAAATAGTAGATAATACTGAAAATGAAATTAATAAAGACGAACCAAAGGAAGAAAATAATGAAATAAAAGAAGATACAAATATAAAAATGGCAGTTATAGGAGATATAATGTGTCACAATTCACAATATAAAGATGCATATGATTCAAAAAACAACACGTATGATTTTTCTTATGTCTTTTCAGATATAAAAGAATATATAAGCTCAGCTGATATTGCTATAGGAAATTTGGAAACGACATTTGCAGGAAAAGAAAGGGGATATAGTAATTACCCAAGATTTAATACACCTGAACAATTAGCAACAAATCTGAAAGATTTTGGAATAGATGTAGTATCAACAGCAAATAATCATTGTATGGATACAAATTACACAGGACTTGTAAGCACATTAAAATATTTAGATGAAGCAGGAATTTCTCATACTGGAACAAATGAAACTGAAGAACAACAAAATCAGATATTGGTAAAAGATGTTAATGGTGTCAAAATTGCGTTTTTATCATTTACCTACGGAACCAATGGAATAACAATACCAGTAGATAAAAGTTTTGCTGTAAATTTAATAGATGAAGATTTGATTCTAAAGCAAATAAAATTGGCAAAAGAACAAAATCCTGACTTAATATGTGTAAGTATGCACTGGGGAATAGAATATCAACTAAAACAAAATCAGGAGCAGGAAAAATTAAAAGATTTATTATTTAATAATGGTGTAGATATTATCTTAGGAAGTCATCCACATGTATTACAACCTATGAAAAATGAGACGATTACATTAGATGATGGAAGTACTAAAGATTGTTTTGTTATATATTCGTTAGGAAATTTTATGTCAGGTCAAACTAAAGAAAATACAAGAAGTTCAGTAATCCTAAATATTGATATAACTAAAAGTGGAGAAACAGGAAAAACTAAATTAAATAAAGTGGAATATATTCCAATATATATGTATAAATCTCCAACTGTAAGAGTGCATAAATATAAAATATTAGATATTGAAAAGACATTGTCTAATTTTGAAAGTGGTATAGATAAAACAATTGGGCAAACAACTTATACGAATTTGAAGAATGAACTAAATAAGATCAGAAAAACTGTGGGAGAGTAAAGTTACTAGAAGAGAGAACCTTGTTACCAGTAGGGACACCCATAAGTGGTCAAAATCTTTACCAGTGGGGACACCCATAAGTGGTTAAAAT
>CAKPDR010000002.1 GCA_934149075.1 uncultured Clostridia bacterium
GTTAGCGGTGTAAGCAAAGGGTGTCCCCACTGGTAAAGATTTTGACCACTTATGGGTGTCCCTACTGGTAAAAGTTTATTTTTTTCTATTAACTTCATATACACTATCAATTTTTCTAAGTTCACGAATAATCTTATTCAAACTATCTAAACTATCAATCTCAATAGTAACCTCAGTTATAGCAACTCTTTCTCTAGTAGCTTTAGCATTTACACCCAAAACTTTTGCTTTTGAGTCATTTAATTTTTGAACTATATCACCTAAAAGTCCATTTCTATCATTTGCAAATATCTCTATCTCTACAGTATATGTTACTTTTTCTTGGTTAGCCCATTGAACATCAATTATTCTATTTTCTTCTTTAAATAATTCATTTACATTTATACAGTCTTTTCTATGAACAGATACTCCTCTTCCTTTTGTAATATATCCTATTATTTCATCTCCAGGAAGTGGATTACAACATTTAGAAAGTTTTACTAAACAATTATCTATTCCTTTTACAATTATACCTGAGCTTGATGGTTTTGTATTATTTCTTCTTGCAGTAGCTAATTCTTCAATTTTTTCTTCGATTGGTTCTTCTTTATGTTCTTTTCTATATTCAATTAACATTCTTGCTATTATTTTTGTTGCAGTTATTGCTCCAAATCCTACAGCAGCATACATTTCTTCCAAATTTTTGTATTTATACCTGTCAAGCATTGGATTTATATATTCTACTTTGAATAGTTCTGGATATGGTATTCCAATTCTTTTTAGTTCTCTTTCTATTGAAGCCTTTCCTTTTTCGATATTTTCTGCTTTATTTTCTTTTTTGAACCATGACATTATTTTATTTTTTGCAGATGAACTCTTTACAAATTTTAGCCAGTCCATACTTGGACCTTTTGAATTTTCTGATGTTATTATCTCTACTATGTCTCCATTTTTTATTGGTGTTATTATTGGTACCATTTTGCTATTTATTTTTGCCCCTGTCATATGGTTTCCTATTTCAGCATGTATACTATATGCAAAATCAATTGGTGTTGCTCCTCTTGGCAATACTTTTATTGCTCCTGTTGGAGTAAATACATATACTTCATCTTCAAATAATTCTGTTTTTAAAGTTTCTAAGAATTGTTGTGGGTCTTGCATTTCTTGTTGCCATTCAAGTGTTTCTCTTAACCAAGCGAGTTTATCATCCTGCACTTTTACTGTTTGTTGTCCTTTTTTTGCTCCATAATTTGCCTCTTTATAAGCCCAATGTGCTGCAATACCATACTCTGCTATTCTGTGCATATCCCATGTACGTATCTGTACTTCAAATGGTGTTCCCTTTTCCCCAAGTAATGTTGTGTGTATTGATTGATACATATTTGTTTTCGGTACTGCTATATAGTCTTTAAATCTTCCAGGCATAGGACTATACATTTCATGAACAACTCCTAATGCAGCATAACAGTCTTTTACAGAGTTTACAATTATCCTTAATGCAAATAAATCATATATTTGATCTAATGTTTTATTATCTCTTCTCATTTTTCTATATATGCTGTATAAATGTTTTGCTCTTCCTGTTACTTCTGCATCAATATGTTGTTTCTTTAATTGAACTCGTATATCACTCATTATTTTTTCGATGAATTTTAAACGTTGTTCTCTTTTTTGCTCTATTCCTTTTATTAATTCTCCATATTCTTCTGGTTGTAAATATTTAAATCCCAAATCTTCTAATTCCCATTTCATTGAATATAGACCTAATCTGTTTGCAAGAGGAGCATATAATTGCATAGTTTCTTGTGCTATTGCAATTTGTCTTTCTCTTCTTAAAAATTCCAGTGTTCTCATATTATGCAATCTGTCTGCTAATTTTATTATTATTACTCTTATGTCTTTTCCCATTGCTAAGAACATTTTTCTATAATTTTCTACTTGATTTTCTTCTATTGAGGCATGTTGTATCATTTTTAATTTGGTAACTCCATCTACCATTTCGGTAATTTCATCACCAAATTCTTTTTTTATGTCTTCTTTACTTGCATCTGTATCTTCTACAACATCATGTAATAAAGCTGCACATATTGTAGGCTCATCTAAACCTAATTCTGCAATTGTATATGCAACATTTGTTGGATGTATTATATATGGTTCACCTGATTTTCTTTTCTGGTCACCATGTTTTTCTACAGCGTAATTGTATGCTCTCTGTATTAATTTTATATCTGGCCATCTCTTATTTTTTTTCACTCTATCTGTTATATCTTTTATTGTATAATTCTTTGTCATAAACTTCCCCCCTTGAGCTTATATTGACTTCATTAAATCTTTAATATTTATTTGTATATTATCAACTCCATTAAAAGAATTAATTTCTAGATTTCCTACAACATCTATTTTGTCACCAATTCTATATTCATTTGCAAAGTCTCCTAAATTAAATCCAATTGCATTGACTATATTCTTATTATCTTTTAGTGTAAGTTTTAAATGTTTTCCTTCTGAAAGTGCTCTTATTGAATCTATTTTTAAATTTTTAAATACAAATAATGGATTTTTGTTTTCTTCTCCAAATGGTTCTAATTTTCTCAAACTATTTACAATTTCTTTATTAATTTCATCTAAACTTATTTGTGCATCTATTTTTAAAATAGGTACTATTTCTTCTATATTTTTTTCTTTTGAAATTTGTTCTAATTTTTCTTTAAATTCTTCTAGCTTATCTTTTTTTACATTTATTCCAACAGCCATTGCATGTCCACCAAATCTATTAATTGATTCTTTACACTCTGTTAATGCTTCATATAAATCAAATCCAGGTATACTTCTTCCTGACCCTTTGCCTAAATCATCTTCCTCACATAATAATATGCTTGGTTTAAAATACATTTCTGTTATTTTTGATGCTACTATTCCAATTACACCGTGATGCCAGTTTTTACCCATTAATACTATTGTATTTTTATTAGCTAATCCCTGTTCCTCTATTTGTGTGGTTGCATCTTTGTAAATCCTTTTTTCAATTTCTTGTCTTGTTTTATTATATTCATTTAATTTTTGTGTAAGTTCATTTACTTCATTTATATCTTTAGATAAAAATAAATTTAATGCTTCTTCTTGATGTCCCATTCTTCCACATGCATTTATTCTTGGTGCTATTCCAAAAGATATTGTAACTGAATCTATTTTATTATATCCTGAAGCCTGTAATATTGATTTTAATCCTAAATTTCTTGTTTGTTCAACTAGCTTTAATCCTAATTTTACAATTACTCTATTTTCATCAGTTAATGGAACTATGTCTGAAATTGTTCCTATACAAACTATATCTAAATATTTTAAATATTCCTTTTCCTCTAGCCCCATTTTTATTCCAATTGCCTGTATTAATTTAAATACAACTCCTACACCTGCTAAATTCCTGCATTGATATTGATTGTCTTTTCTTTTTGCATCTACAACTGCAATTGCATTTGGAAGTTCGTTTCCAGGTTCATGATGATCTGTTACAATTGTTTCTATTCCTAATTGGTTTGCATATTCAACTTCTTCTACTGCCGATATTCCACAATCTACTGTTATCATTAAACTATATTTTTGCTCTGCTATGTATTCTACTGCTTTTTTATTTAACCCATATCCTTCTTCAAGTCTGTTTGGTATATATACTCCAACATGTAAGCCTCTTTCTTCAAGAAAACTTTTTAGTACTGTTACACTTGTTATTCCATCTACATCATAATCTCCATATATGATTGTTTTTTCTTTATTTTCTATTGCTTTCATTATTCTTTCTACTGCAATATTCATATCTGGCATTCCATAGGGATTATAAAAGTCACTTCTTTTTGGTTTTAAAAATTTTTCTATTTGTTCTTCTTCTATTATTCCTCTATTTACCAATATTGTTGCTAACAATTTATTTATTTTATACTTCTCTTGTAATTTTTCAACTTCATCGTTTTCTACTTGATATACCTGCCATTTTTTATTCATTTCTATTCCCTTCCATAAATTAGTATTCTGCATTTATTTTACTATTATAAAGAAAAAATAGCAAGTTTTTTCTTGCTATTTCTTCTTCCATTTCATCTATTTTTTATTCTTTTGGTTCTTCATCATCATCTTCTTCTGGAGTTTCTTCTCCTAAACTTTGTTCAAATGCTTTTGCAAAGTTATCTCTAACTTTCTTTTCTACTTCTTGAAGAAGTTCTGGACGTTCTATTAAATATCTCTTGGCATTTTCTCTACCTTGACCTATTCTTTGTCCTTCATAACTGAACCAAGAGCCACTCTTATCGATTATTTCTAAGTTTACAGCCATATCAAAGATATTTCCTTCTTTTGAAATTCCTTTTCCATATAATACATCAAATTCTGCTTCTCTAAATGGTGGAGCTACTTTATTTTTTATTACTTTTACTCTAACTCTATTTCCCATTACTTGTCCATCTTGTTTTATATTTTCTATTTTTCTTATATCCATTCTAACTGATGCATAGAATTTTAATGCTCTACCACCTGTTGTTGTTTCAGGGTTTCCAAACATTACACCTATTTTTTCTCTTAATTGGTTTATAAATATTAATACTGTTTTTGATTTGTTTATTGCTCCTGCAAGTTTTCTTAATGCTTGTGACATTAATCTTGCTTGAAGTCCCATATGAGAATCTCCCATATCTCCATCTATTTCTGCTTTTGGAACTAATGCTGCAACAGAGTCAACAACTATTACATCTAATGCACCACTTCTTACTAATGCTTCTGTTATTTCAAGTGCTTGTTCTCCTGTGTCTGGTTGTGATACTATTAAATTATCTATATCAACACCTAATTTTCTTGCATATACTGGGTCTAAAGCATGTTCTGCATCTATAAACGCTGCTTCTCCACCCATTTTTTGTGCTTCTGCTATTACATGTAATGCTAATGTTGTTTTACCAGATGATTCTGGTCCAAATACCTCTATTATTCTTCCTCTAGGTACTCCACCAATCCCTAATGCTATATCTAAACTCAATGCTCCTGTAGGTATTGCTTCTACCTCCATAGCTTTAAATTCTCCTAATTTCATAACTGATCCTTTTCCAAATTGTTTTTCAATTTGGCTCATTGCTACTTCTAACGCTTTTTTCTTTTCTAAGTTCTCTTCCATGTATTCTTCCTCCTAAAATTATATAAACTTTTGTTCGATATCTATACTATATATCTATTTTTTTCTTTTGTCAAGCATTTTTTAATTTTTATACCAATTATCTATATCAATAAATATATTGTACCAATTTGCAGTGACATTTCCTTTAAGAGACCAATTACTAGAAACAGCATAATAACTACTATATAGACCAATATAAGGTTTTTGTTCATTAAAGATTTCTCTAATTCTATTATATTTTTCTTTAAGCAAGTCCTCTTTAGTTATATTCTTTACTTCAGCCATCAAGTTATTCAATTCTTCATTATTAAAATTACATAAATTCATATAAGTTTCTATACTTGGATTTGCTGAAACAGTAGTTCCTGTTATTATTGCATCATAATTTTTATTTTGTAAATAATATTGGTATTGTGTATCACTCGCCTTAATTATAGTAGCACTTATTCCAATATTGGCTAAATCTGCTTTAATCATTTCTGCAACTGTAACTCTGGATTGGTTTGAAGCTTGTACAACAATTTTAAAACTTAATGTTTTGGTGTAATAATTTTCTGTTTTTTGCCATCTGTTGTATTTATATACCCATCCATTTTGTTCTAAAATCTGTTCTGATAATTCCGGATTATATGAATAATCTCCATTCTTACCGCTTAACCAGCTACCATAATCTAATGAATAATCTGTTACTTTATATTTATTATTATATATAGATGCTACTATATTTTCTCTATTTATTGCATGTGATAGTGCATCCCTTACCTCTTGATTTGATAATATTGAACTTTGTGTATTTAATGCTAAATAATCAAATTCTCTACCATCAACTTCTTGCTTATTATATCCTATTGTTCCTATATAATTTTCTATTTCGGTGTTTGTAGTTGTAATAACATCAACTTTTCCTAATTTAAATGCATTATATAATTCTCCCAAACTTTCATATTTTTCAATTGTTATCGTTTCAAGTGTTAATTCATCACGAGAATAATTTTCATTTTTATTTAATACTATTTTCTCATCATTTTTAACTATTTTATATTTTCCTGTTCCTATAGGTGCATTATTTTTTTCTGTTGTTGAAAAGTCTTGACCTTCAAAATATACTTTACTCATTATTGGAAAAATCAAATTATACTCAAAGAATGCAATTTCATGATCAATTGTTATTTGCAAAGTGTCTTCATCTACTTTACTCACACCCACTATATATTGAACATTATTTCCATATATCGATGGTATTTGTTTTAAAACATCTATTGTAAATAACACATCATCAACTGTAAATGAAGTTCCATCTGACCATTTTATATCATTTCTTATTTTTATTAAATATGTAGTAGCACTTGTTTTTGCCCAATCCTTTGCTAAGCATTTTTGCAATTTATATTCCGAATCTAATTCAAATAATGGTTCATAAATTATTCTTGATATTTCCTGTACCTGCTTATTTTGGCTTAATATTGGATTTATTGTATCAAAAGATGCTATTCCTAATGAAATTTCTTTTATGACCTCTTCTTCGTTACTACTTGTTGGTTGTTGTTCTTCAATCTGCTTCGAATCATTACTTTTATGCGTTTTATATATTACCGCAATTATTATAGATATTACAAAAATAATAAATATATATTTTATAAAATTTCCTTTCAAATCGCCACCCCCTGCTTTGTTATAATATATTATTATGATGTTTTTTTCAAGTCTTTTCGGAAATGTTATTTTGATTTTTTCGCAAAGAAGCTGTGATTCACAGTTATTAAAATATGATATGTTGAGAGCCATCCTAGGTGACTATATATATTTGAGATTTTGTCCTGTTCATTGCGTTTAAAAAGAAAATCTAACATAAAAACATGAGCCTCTCTCACTCAGGCATAAAATGCATATATGTATATGAGTTTAAACTTTTCGAATGTGATTGGAGCAATATTAGAATTTCTTAAATAAATTTATGGAAAGAGTTCACGAGAGTGGAAGGGTGCCATAAATTTATTTTAGAAATTCTTATGTTGCGTATTGAGCCGAGAAAATGTTTCAAATTATATACATATATACATTTTTACCGTGAGCATTCCTCATTTTTTTATTTAAGATTTTCTATTTTTCACTTCAATCAAACGGACAAAATCTCAAATATATATAGTCACCTAGGATGGCTCCCAACATATCATATTTTAATAACTGTGAATCATAACACAAAAAGGGAGCTTAAAAAAGCCCCCATAATTTTATTTACTTATTAATTTAAAACTGTGATCTATTTTCTTGATTCCACAATCAATTTTATACCTGTACGATCTTCTCCTTCGACCTCTACTTCTGCAAAGGCCGGTATACATACTAAGTCTACTCCTGCTGGTGCTACAAATCCTCTTGCTATTGCTACTGCTTTTACTGCTTGATTTAGAGCTCCTGCTCCAATTGCCTGCATTTCTGCCTTTTGTGATTCTTTAACTAATCCTGCAATAGCTCCTGCTACTGAATTTGGATTAGATTTTGATGAAATTTTTAAAATTTCCATTCTTTTGCCTCCTATAATTTAATTTTTGTTGCAACTATTACATTATGTATTTTACAACTTCTGGAAATTATTGTCTAGCATTTTTGGAAATTTTTTCAAGTTTTCGTCGCGACATTCGACATTTTTTCTACGTTTTTATATTTATCTTATAAAAATTCTTTCGATACTTTTAGCTTTATTTGTTTCATCATCAATTTCAAATACAACCGCATTAAAAATACATAATCCTTCTGCTAATTTATATTTTTCGGGAAGTGTTGTTTCAAATCTCTTAAGTGATGCCTGTATGTTCATACCTATAACAGATTCTTTTGGTCCTGTCATACCTAAATCTGTTATATATGCAGTACCATTAGGCAAAATTTGTTCATCTGCTGTTTGTACATGTGTATGTGTTCCAAATACTGCAGTAACTTTTCCATCTAAAAATCTTCCCATAGCAATTTTTTCAGCTGTTGCCTCTGCATGAAAATCTATGAATATCATGTCTACTTCGTCTTTTATTTCTTCTACCATTTCTTTTACTAATACAAATGGATTTTCAGTAAGTATATTCAAATCTACCCTTCCTAAAAAGTTCATAACAGCTATTTTTTTTCCTTTACATTCGTATATTCCTAATCCTTTACCAACAACTCCTTTTGGATAGTTTGCTGGTCTTAATAAATTTGGATTATCAATAAATTTGAATATATCTTTTTTTCCCCATGTGTGATTTCCCATTGTAACAACATTTGTTCCAGCTTCCATTATATCTTTAAAGTTTTTTTCATTTAATCCCATTCCCCCTGCGGAATTTTCACCATTTGTTATCACAAAATCTATGTTTTTTTCTTTCTTAATCTTAGGTAATTCTTCTTTTAATTTTTTAACTCCTGATTCACCTACAATATCTCCAACTGCTAATATCTTCATTTCTTTCCTTCTTTCTATTATACTTTTGGCATTTTTATTTTAACATTTTACAATATGTTAGTCAAGTTTTTAGGTTATACTAATTGGGGATAATTAGGAAATTTTAGAAAAATTCATATAATTATTTTTAAAAAAATAAATCATTAAATTATACACTATATAGATTCAATAAAATAGGAATACAATATTTATTAGACTTCATCATTATACTCTCGCTAGTAATAGTTTGTCAAGAAAAATCGTTCGACATTATTCGACAAAACGGGAAATTTTGTACCGGGTACATTTTTTCCCAATTATTGAATATATATTTATCTATGAAAGGAGAGGAAAAATGAAAAATTATAAATTAGCAATAGTTGGTGCAACAGGTCTAGTTGGTAGAACTGCTTTAAGAGTATTAGAGGAAAAAAATATTCCAAATCTTGAATATACACTTTTTTCATCTTCAAAGTCAGCAGGAACAAAAATAAAATTTTTAGGAAAAGAATATGTTGTTCAGGAATTGAAAGATGACTCATTTGACTCTGGTTTTAACTTTGCAATATTTTCAGCAGGAGCACAAACATCCAAATATTTTGCTCCAATCGCCGCGTCAAAAGGATGTATTGTAATAGATAATAGTAGTGCTTTTAGAATGGATGAAAATGTACCATTAATCGTCCCAGAAGTAAACTTTAAAGATATTATTAATCATAGCAATATAATAGCAAATCCAAATTGTTCAACAATTCAGGCTGTTGTTGTATTAAAACCATTAGATGATAATTTCAAAATCAAAAGAATTGTATATTCAACTTATCAAGCTGTTTCTGGAGCTGGCAAACTCGGCTTACAAGATTTAGAAAATGGTTCAAATGCACAACTTCAACAATCGTCAACCGCCAAAACACAGCTTTTAAAATTTTCACACCCTATATACGATAATTGTTTACCACATATTGATTCTTTTTTAATTAATGGATATACCAAAGAAGAAATGAAAATGATTAATGAAACTCGAAAAATTTTAGGACATCCAAATCTACCTATTACAGCAACAGCAGTGCGAGTTCCAGTCAAAAATTGTCATGGTGAAAGTATAAATATAGAATTCGAAAAAACATTTTCTATAAATGAAGTAAAATCTATTTTAAAAAATTCTCCTGGTATTATTGTTAAAGATGATATTAAAAATGATATTTACCCTATTGCCACAGAGGCAAATGGACATGATGACGTTTTTGTTGGAAGAATTAGAAAAGATTATAGCACTGCTAATGCTCTAAACTTATGGGTTGTCGCCGATAATCTTAGAAAAGGTGCTGCTAGCAATGCTATTCAAATTATGGAAAAACTACTCGGTTAAGTCTGACTTTTTGTTTGCAACTAATGCCTGACTTATAACAAGAATTGCACTAATTAATACAAATAAGTAAAAGCTTACTCCTCTATTTAATATCATAGCACTATTTAGTGTTGATGTTGTAAATACATTTTTAAAAATTCCTAAAAATCCACCTTCACTAACTCCTACTGCTCCTGGAAGTGGTATTCCTGAAACTGTAGCATACAATATTGCTTGAAGTGAAATTATTTGGATTATATTATATTCACTAAATCCAAACGAACTATATATCCAAAATGGTATACTATAATAAAATAATATTTGAACAAATGTAGTTAATATTGTTTTTAACATCACTTCTATATTTTGCTTTATGTATGCTGCACTTCCTTGATATTTAAACAATTCTTTTTCTAGTTTTTCTTGCTTTTCTTCTATATTTTTTATTTTAAAAAATGATAATATTTTTACAGATATTTTTACTAAGCATGCAGATAATTTTTTAGAAAATATCCCTATTAATAATAATGATAATGCAACTGAATTAAGTGTTACACCTATTACAAATAACCACACTAATCCAGTTGTTAAATACTTATAATTAAAAATTAAACTTATCATTGCAAAAGAAATTGTAATAATTTGAAAACTACACAAATTTATCAGTAACGATAATGTTGAATTTGCAATAGATATTCCATTTTTATGCATATAGTATATTTGCATAGGTTGACCTCCACTTGCAGCTGGTGTTATTGAACTAAAAAAGAATCCAATTAATACATATCTAAAATTTTGTATAAAACTACTTTTTTCGTTTAATGTTTTTAATGTTCTACCCATATTCACAGACTCCAAAACTAGATATATTAGCATCGCAACTATTGCAATTACTACATATTCTAACCTTACATTTCGTAATACCTGCGTTATTTCGACTATATCTTGATCTTTTAATATTATATAAAATGTAAAAATAATTAGTAGTATAAAAATTATCAAATTCTTTATTGTTTTTTTATTTTTGGACATTTCGTTTCTCCTTCAAATTATTATATTATAAGATTATCATATTATAAAAAAATAATCAATTCTATTAATTTTTTCTTAATAATTGAATACATTAATTATAACTCATAAGTTAAAGAAAGGATTATTGTTTATTATGAAAAAATGTTTATTTACAGGAGTAGCAACAGCTCTTGCTACCCCATTTAATGAAAACGGTGTTAATGTTGATGAATTTAAAAAATTTATTCGATTTCAAATTTCTTCTGGTATTGATGCTTTAGTTGTTTGTGGTACAACCGGTGAAGCTAGTACTATGAGTAAAGACGAAAAAGTCACTGCTATAAAATGTGCTATTGAAACAGTTAAAGAAAGTAGCTCTCACAAAAAAATTCCTGTAATCGTAGGAACAGGTTCAAATAATACTGCTACAGCTATTGAAATGTCTATATTAGCAGAAAGACTTGGTGCTGATGGTCTTTTAGTTGTTACTCCTTATTATAATAAAACAACACAAAATCGGTTTAATTGAATATTTTAAATCAATCTCTCAATCTGTTAATCTTCCAATTATTATGTATAATGTTCCAAGCAGAACTGGAATGAATATTACACCTGAAACATGTTTTGAACTCTCTAAAATTGATAATATAATTGGAATTAAAGAAGCTAGTGGTAATATTTCACAAGTAGCTAAAATTGCTTCTATTTGTGATGATGATTTTAATATTTATTCAGGTAATGATGACCAAATCGCTCCTATTCTCTCTCTTGGTGGAAAAGGTGTAATTTCAGTACTGTCAAACATATCCCCAAGACTTACTTGCAGTATTACAAATTCATTTTTTAAAAATGCTCCAAATGAAGCTTGTTATTATCAACTACAAGCATTACCATTAATTAATTCTTTATTTGCCGAAACTAATCCAATTCCTGTTAAGGAAGCAATTAATTTAATCGGATTCAATTTTGGCAAGCCAAGATCTCCATTAATTGAATGTTCTTCTAAGTTAAAAGCTAACCTTAAACAACTTTTAAAATAAATTTTATGAAAACCCCAATATTAAACATTTAGTCTAATATTAGGGTTTATCTTATATTTTTATTCCTCTTTTTTATTATCTACTTTCTTGTAATCCCTTTTAGAAGTATTTATGAATCCTTTAATTTCCTCTTTTGAAGAATCAATTTTGTTTCTTATTTCTTCTTTTGAATTGTCAATTTTTATTGCAATTTCTTCTTTTGATTCTTCTATTTTCTTTTTTATTTCATCCCACTTGCTATAAAAAACATTTTCTTTAAGTCTAGGGAATGAATGAACAAGTCTCTTGTATAAAAACATTTTCTTTCTAATAATCTTTTTAACTTTATTAGAAATCTCATCAGTATTATCTTTAAATTCTTTAGTCATTTCTTTCAAGTTAAATATTATTTTAAATGAAACTATATTATCTATTGCAAATAATAAACATATTACTACAATAATTATATTCATTATATTTTCTGGCACCATGTTAATATATTTTAAGAAAAATGGATTTATCCATATTGTAATAGCTGTTCCTGCAATTCCAAATGGAATCAATGTTTCAAGACATATACGTCCATTTATATTAAATTTTCTTGTACTGTAATCCCACCATCTTGCTTTAAATATTTTTTCCATAAAATAGCTCGTCCAATATTCTAGGGTTCCACATATTAAAATTGATAAGAAAAATGTTGCAGGTATATCGTCATGGTATTTTTGTAATAAAATTGTTATTAAAACAACTCCCCATCCATATATTGGACAATATGGCCCAACTAAAAAGCCTCTATTTGTAAATTTTTTATTTCTTATTGAGATATTTACTGATTCCATTACCCATCCTGCAAATGAGTATATAAAAAATAATGCTATATATTGTTCTATCTCGGTTATCATAGTTAGTCTCCTTTTTTCTCAAAATCTGTTGCTATTTTACCATATAAATTTTAAAAATACAATATGAATAAATTAAAATTTCTCACAACTATTATCCTGTAGCTACAATTCACAGTCCTAAAAATATTATACATGTTGGGACCTTCCAAGATGATTACATATATTTGAGATTTTGTCCGTTTGATTGGAGTGAAAAATAGAAAATCTTAAATAAAAAGTGGAGGAATGCTCACGGAAAAATGTATATATGTATATGATTTGAAACATTTTCTCGGTTCAATACACAAAATAAGAATTTCTAAAATAAATTTATGGCACCCTTCCACTCTCGTGAACTCTTTCCATAAATTTATTTAAGAAATTCTAATATTGCTCCAATCACATTCGAAAAGTTTAAACTCATATACATATATGCATTTTATGTCTGAGTGAGAGAGGCTCAGGTTTTTATGTTAGATTTTCTTTTTGAACGCAATGAACAGGACAAAATCTCAAATATATGTAATCATCTTGGAAGGTCCCAACATATATAATATTTTTAGGATTGTGAACTGTAACATCCTATAATTACATAATTAAAAATTTTCCAATTTGCTCTTGTCAAATACACCATACTATGTTATATTATATTTGTACAAGATTTTACGTACAGATGCAACTTAGTTTTAGGGTAATTTTTAATTTTTTTCAAACTTTTTTGAAAATCCTATAAAAAAATCAGTATTAAGAATTTATAAAAAGATTGGAAGTGATGTGAAGTCATATTTATTAAACATATGATAAAAGCTATAAACATAGCATTAATAATATTGAGGAAAGAACAACATTTTACGCAAGCAAAAAAATAACTGAACAACTGGGCAACGGTATAAATTATGAAGCTTTACAACCTGTTATCATAATAGCTATCTTAGATTATAATTTTATAAACTTACCTGAATATCTTACAGAAACTGTTAGAGTTTCCACTATTCATAAAGATTATAAGATTAATAATAATGTTAAATATTATTACATAGAACTAAAAAAATTTAGAAGTCAAAATCCAGATATGAATGATCCTTTAAATCAATGGTTAGCTCTTCTGGATATGGAAAGGGGGGATCTTCTAGATATGGCCAAAAAGAAAAACGAAAAAATAAAAAAAGCTTATGAAAATTATGAAACTTTAGTTGGTGATGAAGAAATTAAAAGATTGGCTGAAATAAGGTTAATGTCTGAACTTGAAGAACAGTCTGCTTTAGCTACTGCTAGAGCGATTGGAAAAGAACGAGGTGAAAAACTCGGTAGAAAAGAAGGTGAAAAACTTGGCAGAGAAAAAGGCGAGAAAATCGGCAGAGAGCAAGGCGAGAAAATCGGTCGTGATGCCAAAGCAAAAGAAATAGTTCAAAAACTCTTAAAGAAAAAAATGTCATTAGAAGAAATAAGTGAAATCTCGGGCTTAACCATAGCTGAAATTCAAGGTATCGAAAAGGAAATCCAATCTTAGGATTTCCTTTCTGCTTTCTCTTTAATTTTAGTTGTATCTACATTTTCATTTTGTAAAGCCTTTTTCTCTTTTTGTTTCACTTTTAAATTATCTTTAGCAACAGTCATAAGAAGTTTAATTCTATTAGTCTGATTAGCTTCACTCGCACCAGGGTCATAATCAACAGGAACAATGTTAGCCTCTGGATACATATCTCTAATTGTTTTTATTACACCTTTACCAACAACATGATTTGGTAAACAAGCAAATGGTTGAACACAAACTATATTTTGAATACCATTTTCCATATATTCAAGCATCTCTGCTGTTAAAAACCATCCTTCTCCTGTTTGATTTCCTGTTGACAAAACTGATTTTACATTATCAGCTAAATGCCAAATATCACATGTTGGTAAATATCCCTTTTTAGAATTAGCTAAAGCTTTTCTTGTATCTTTTTCAAATAAATCTATTAATTTAATAGCAATTCCATTTAACAAAGCCTTTTTATTATCATTTTTTAGCATTTTATTAGAAATTACTTTATTACTTGCCATAAATTTTATAAATCCCATAAAGTCAGGTAAAATAACTTCTGCTCCCTCTTTTTCTAATAAATTTGCTACATAGTTATTTCCAAATGGATGATACTTAATTAAAATTTCACCTACTATTCCAACTTTAGGTTTTTCAATGCTAGTATCCCATTCAATTTTTTCAAAATCCTCCACTATTTGATAAATTCCTTTTGAAAATGCTTTATTACTACTTTTTACTGATAAAGCTATTGCTTTTTTCATCCACTCATTAAATAATTCTTCTGTTTCACCTTTATTTTTTTCATATGCTCTATTTTTATATAACATTTTTTGAAGTAAATCTGCATATATTATTGCTTTTATTAACTTTTCAGCTAATGAAATTGTTATTTTAAATCCTGGATTCTTCTCCATTCCAACAACATTAAATGATATAACTGGTACTTGTTCAAAACCTGCGTCTTTTAAGGCCTTTCGTATAAATCCAATATAATTTGTTGCCCTACATCCTCCTCCTGTTTGTGACATGATTATTGCTGTTTTATTTACATCATATTCTCCACTTTGAAGTGCCTCTATAAATTGCCCTGTTGTTATTATTGATGGATAACAAGCATCATTATTTACATATTTTAAACCTGTTTCTATTGTGTGTTGAGTACATTCTCTTAATAATACTGCTTTATATCCTTCACTTCTTAATATAGGTTCTATAAATTCAAAATGTATTGGTGCCATTTGAGGTAATATTATTGTATATTCTTTTTTCATTTCTTCTGTGAATGGCTTTCTATTTAATTGATACTCACCACTTGGTTTTTCATTGTTTTTAGCATTTAATCTCTTATTTATACTTGCTACTAATGAACGTAAACGAATTCTTACTGCTCCTAAATTATTTACCTCATCTATTTTTATTAATGTATACATTTTTCCAAAACTTGTTAGAATTTCTTCAACTTCATCTGTTGTTACAGCATCAACTCCACATCCAAATGAATTTATTTGAACTAATTCCAAATTATCATGTTTTCCAACAAAATCTGCTGCTGCATATAATCTTGAATGGAACATCCATTGATCAACTACACGAAGTGGTCTTTCTGGTAATGTTTTATCTGCAACACTATCTTCTGTTAATACACACATTCCTAAACTTGTTATCAATGTATCAATTCCATGATTTATTTCTGGGTCAACATGATATGGCCTTCCAGCTAAAACAATTCCTTTCAAATTGTTCTTTTCTATATATTCAAGTGTTTCTTTACCTTTATTATGTATATCTTCTCTACATTTTTGATATTCCGCTTCTGCTTTTGCAATTGCTTCTTTCAATTCTTTTTTAGTAAAATTATATTCTTTAAATTCTTCTAATTCCAACATTCTTTGCATTAATTGTTTTGACTCAAATGGTAAAAATGGATTCATGAATTTTATATTATTTGTTTTTAATTCTTCAATATTATTTTTTATAACCTCTGCATATGAAATTACAATTGGACAATTATATCTGTTATTTGCATCTTGATATTCTTTTCGTGAATATGGCATACATGGATAAAATATTGTTTTTATTCCTTTTTGAATTAAACTAATAACATGTCCATGTGACAATTTTGCTGGATAACATACAGATTCAGATGGCATAGATTCCATACCTTTTTCATAGATTTTTCTCGTACTTTTTTCTGATATTATTACTCTAAATCCTAAGTTTGTAAATAATGTGAACCAGAATGGGTAATCTTCATACATATTCAAAACTCTTGGAATTCCTATTGTTCCTCTTTTAGCATCTTTTTCGTCAAGTGGTGTATATCCAAAAATTCTTTCATATTTATATTTTACAAGGTTTGGCAAATCTTTATGTGCATTTACTATTCCTTCTCCTTTTTCACATCTATTACCAGATATATGTCTTTTTCCATTACTAAATTTATTTATTGTTAATTGACAATGATTTTCACATCCATTGCATCTTGTATGACTTACTTTTATATCTAGCTTTTCTATATCTTCTAATGTTGCAATTGTTGAATGATATTCCATATCCATATTTGCTTCATATTGTTCACAAGCTAAAAGTGCCATACCATAAGCTCCCATAAGTCCTGCAATGTCTGGTCTTATTACATTTCTTCCAACTATTAATTCAAATGCTCTTAAAACTGCTTCATTATAAAATGTTCCACCTTGCACAACAATATGGCTTCCTAATTTCTTTGTATCTCTAATTTTCATTACCTTTTGGATTGCATTTTTTATTACTGAATAAGACAATCCTGCTGAAATATCTCCAACTGTATATCCTTCTTTTTGTGCTTGTTTTATTTTTGAATTCATAAACACTGTACATCTTGAGCCCAAATCAACCGGATTTTGAGCTTCTAATGCTTCTTTTACAAATTCTTCTATACTTAGATTCAAACTTTTAGCAAATGTTTCTATAAATGAACCACATCCTGATGAGCAAGCTTCATTTAGCATGATATTATCAATTGTATTACTTTTTAATTTAATATATTTCATGTCTTGTCCACCAATATCTACTATACTTGTAACTTTGGGTTCAAATTTTTTAGCAGCTGTATAATGTGCTATTGTTTCAATCTCATTTAAATCTACATTTAATGCTGTTTGTATTAGTTTTTCACCATATCCTGTTACTCCACTATATCTAATCACTGCATCTTTTGGTAATATTTCATATAATTCTTTCAACATCTCAATAATGCTGTCTAATGGCTTTCCTTCATTACTTTTATATGAAGAATATAGTAACACTCCATCTCTATCTGTTACAACTAATTTTGATGTTGTTGAACCTGCATCTATTCCTATAAAACAATCTCCTTTATGTTCTGATAAAGGCTTTTTCTCAACTTTGTCTTTTTCATGTCTTGCTCTAAATTCATCATATTCTACGTTTGTTTTAAATAATGGTTGCAATGGTTGTGTTGTTGTATCATGTGATTGTCTTAATACTTGTATTTTACTTTTTAATTTTTCTACACTAATAGGCATCATATCTTTTGCATCTAGACATGCTCCTTTTGCAACTAATAAATGTGCCTCCTCTGGAACTATTGTCTGTTCAGGTGTTAAATTTAAAGTTTCTACAAATCTTTTTCTCAATTCTGGTATATATGTAAGTGGTCCACCTAAAAATGCAACATTTCCACGAATAGGTCTTCCACATGCTAACCCACTTATAGTTTGATTTACAACTGCTTGCAAAATAGATACAGCAATATCTTCTTTTGCTGCACCTTCATTTAATAATGGTTGTACATCTGTTTTTGCAAATACTCCACAACGTGAAGCTATTGGGTATATTGTTTTATATCCTTTTGCAAGTTCATTTAAGCCTGCTGTATCTGTATTTAATAGTGATGCCATTTGATCTAAAAACGCACCTGTTCCACCTGCACATGTTCCATTCATACGTTGTTCCATTGATTTTCCAAAATAGATTATTTTTGCATCTTCTCCTCCAAGTTCTATTACTACATCAGTTTGTGGAATATATTTTTCTACCGCTCTTTTACATGATACAACTTCTTGAATAAATGGTACATCTAAAAATTTTGCTGTACTCATTGCTCCTGAACCTGTTAATGCTATTGTAAATTCATTTCCTTTGTATTTTTCTACTAATTCTTCTAATACTTTACATACTGTATTTTTTGTATCTGAATAGTGTCTTTCATATGATGTATATATTTCTTCTAATTTTTCGTTCATTACAACTATTTTTACAGTTGTTGAACCAACGTCCATTCCTATATGTACAACTTTATTCATATTTATCTCATTCCTTATCCTTAAACATTTTTTCAATTCTATATATGAAATATATCATAATTACTACTTTTTTTCAAGTTATTAAAACTCGATTTTATTATACTAAATTTTTGTGAACGAATTGTGAATTTTTTATTTACCCTATAGTCGCCTTTATTTATATAAAAAATCGCGAATTAGAAAAATTATTTTCCAATTCACGATTTTTTTGATCTAACTTTCGACTACTTTTCAGCAGTTTCAAAATAAATTTTTTACTAGACACACAAAAATCCACAAAAATTAATTGATATTTAATTAAATTTTTTTTATTTTCCACATATACAAGTGCTCTTTGCTTACTAAATTTCCTTTTTTCAATATATATGTAGCTGGAAGGCCATTTGAAACAATTTCTGCTTCTTCCTCAGTAAGACATAATCTTGGGTTATACCGTGTACCATTGAAATATTCATTCATCTGTCGAAGTGCTTTTTCTGTTCTTTTATTCATCTTTTTTACCTCCTGCTATACAGTTCAATGTTCATTCTAGTGGCAGTACAACTAACTTCAATGTGTATCTTTGTGTTTTCAGTCTGAAAAAAAATATAACATTTATAACATTTATTATATAATACTTTTCTTTCAATGTCAAATTTTATAAATGTAAAACTCTTGACTTAATTTCTTTAGTTTTACCAACATTCCAGAAATTCTCTCCAAGATATCCACAAGTACGACGAACAACATTCATTTTAGAATGATCTTTATTACCACATTGTGGACATTCCCACTCATTTTGATCATTTATAATCATTTCTCCATCATATCCACAAACTTGACAATAATCTGATTTAGTATTAAATTCTGCATATTGAATATTATCATATATAAACTTAACAACTTCTTCAAGTGCTTGTAGATTATTTTTCATATTAGGAACTTCCACATAAGATATTGCTCCACCCTGTGACATAGGTTGGAATTCACTTTCAAATTTAAGTTTACTAAATGCATCAATTTTTTCTCTAACATCAATATGATATGAATTTGTATAATATCCTTTATCTGTAACATCAGGAATATCCCCATATTTTTCTTTATCTATACGTGCAAATCTATAGCATAAACTTTCTGCAGGAGTTCCATATAGTGCAAATCCAATATTTGTTTCTTTTTTCCATTTTTGCACTGTTTCATTTAAATGCTTCATAACTTTTATTGCAAAATCATGACCTTCTTTTGTTGTATGAGAAACACCTTTCATTATTTTTGTAAGTTCATATATTCCTATATACCCTAATGATATACTTGAATATCCTCCATATAAATATTTATCAATTTTTTCACCTTTTTTCAAACGTGCTATTGCACCATTTTGCCAGTGAACAGGTGATATATCAGATTTTGTTCCTAGTAATGCATAATGTCTGCACATTAGAGCCTCTTTACATAGCTCTAGTCTTACATCAAATTCTTTCCAGAATTTTTCTTCATCACCACCAACAGCAAGTCCTATTTGTGGTAAGTTGATACTTACAACACCTTGATTAAATCTTCCTTCAAATTTATAATTTCCATTTTCGTCTTTCCAAGGTGCTAAAAAGCTTCTACATCCCATTGGGCTAAATACATTTCCTTCATAATTTTCTTTCATCTTTTTAGCTGATATATAGTCAGGATACATTCTCTTTGCTGAACATTTTACTGCTAATTTTGTTAAATAATCATATTTTCCACCTTTTAGACAGTTATGTTCATCTAATACATATATTAGTTTTGGGAATGCTGGTGTTACATATACACCTACTTCATTTTTTATTCCTTGAATTCTTTGTTTTAAAATTTCTTCTATTATCATCGCATTTTCTTCAATGTATTCATCATCTGGCTCTAAGTGTAAAAATAATGTTACAAATGGTGATTGTCCATTAGTTGTCATTAATGTATTTATTTGATATTGAATTGTTTGTACACCTGCTGCTAATTCTTCTTTTACTCTATCTTTTACTAATTCTTCTATCGTTTGTTTTGGCAATTTTCCGCCATATTTTTCTGTTATTCTCTTTTGGAATTTATCATGACTTCTTCTTAAATATTTTCCTAAATGTTTCATATCTACAGATTGTCCACCATATTGATTACTTGCGACTGATGCTATTATTTGTGTTGTTACAGTACATGCTACTTGGAAGCTTTTTGGACTTTCTATCATTTTTCCATTCATTGCTGTTCCATTGTCTAACATATCTCCAATATTTATTAAACAACAATTAAATATTGGTTGTACAAAATAATCCATGTCGTGAAAATGTAAAATTCCTTCTTCATGTGCCTTTGTTATTTTTTCTGGTAGTAAAATTCTTCTTGTTAAATCTCTTGAAACTTCTCCTGCTATATAATCTCTTTGTGTTGATGCAAGTACTGTATTTTTATTTGAATTTTCTTCTGCCAATTCTTTATTTTCATTTCTTATTAGTCCCAATATTGATTCATCTGTTGTATTTGATTTCCTTACTAATGCTCTTGTATATCTATAAACTATATATTTTTTAGCTAATTCATATTTATCTAATTCCATTAATTTTTCTTCAATTACATCTTGGATATCTTCAACTAGCATTCTTTTTTTACCTAATTCTTCTATATATGCTATAATTTCATTTATTTCACTTTTTGTTGCTTTTTCTCTTCCTCTTACTTCTTTATTAGCTTTTTCGATTGCAAGTTGAATTTTATCTCTATCAAATTCAATTGTTCTTCCGTCTCTTTTTATAACTTTCATCTTACCCCATTCCTTTCTACAATGCAAACCTTTGAGTAGAGCTATTTTGCGTATTTTTTTAATCTCTTGTGTTTGTTTTGTATGTACTTATTATACATTTATTTTCTAAAAAAACTGTTGCAAAAGCAACAAAAATGAAATATAATTATTTCAAAATTCCATAATTTTTAGTATAATAATTATGTCGAATTTTGTACCTTTTGTGGCACACGATTTTGATAATTTAGAGGTGATTTTTATGGATACTAATTTTGATAAAAAAATTTTTATAAATAATTTCGTTAATAATTGTAATAAAATTCAAATAAAAAAATTTGTCAAGGATGAAATTGTAACAACATATATAGAAAAACGTAATCAACTTTGTATAGTTTTATCAGGCGAAGTAGATTTGATAAGATATGATGTTAATGGTAATAAAACAATAATTAGTCATTTTGTTACTGATGATGTATTTGGAGAAGTTTTTTATCCAGCAAATACAAATAATGAGCTTTTTGCTGTTGCTCGTAAAAATTCTGAAGTATTATTTTATACATATGATTCTTTGCTTACTAAATGTAGGCGTAATTGTGATTTTCATAAAACTCTTACAAATAGTCTAAGTGAACTTTTTTTGAATAACATTATTGAATTAAATTTGCGTATCGAATTACTTACAAAAAGAAGTACCAGAAGTAAAATTCTTTCTTATTTTGATATTCTCTCAAAAGGTTCTCTAAGGAAAACTTTTACTTTACCATATTCTTATACAGATTTAGCAGATTTTTTAAGTGTTGATAGAAGCGCTATGATGAGAGAATTCAAGCTTTTAATAGATGATGGTTTTATACAGAAAAATGGTAGCAAAATTACTTTATTGTATTAATATTTGAGGTATAATTTTAAAAAAATTGCATATTAATTAAAAAAGACATTTTGGAGGTCTTGATATGCAAAAATTGAAATTTATTTGTTACATCTTAATAATTACTTTGATATTTTTACCTTTACATTGTTCTGGTTTTTCGGAATATTATACATGGTCTGTCCTAGATCAATTAATACCTACATCAACAGCTCTAGTAGAAAGTAATAACATATCAGATAATAACTTTTTAAATTTAGAAGCTGAATCTGCTATTTTAATTGAGCAAAACAGTGGAAAAATTCTATATGAACATAATATTCATGAAAAACTACATCCTGCAAGTGTGACAAAAGTTATGAGTCTTTTGCTTATTATGGAGGCTCTAGACAGTGGAAAAATAACGCTTGATACCCAAATTCCATGTAGTAGTAACGCTGCAAGTATGGGTGGCTCTCAAATTTGGCTTGACACAACCGAAACATTGAGTGTAAATGATATGTTAAAAGCTATTGCTGTTGTAAGTGCAAATGATTGCGTAATGGCCCTTAGTGAGTATCTTGGTGGGACAGAAGAAGGTTTTGTCCAAATGATGAACAATAGAGCTAAGGAACTTGGAATGAATGATACAACATTTAAAAATTGCCATGGGCTTGATGAAGATGAACATTTAACTTCTGCACATGATATAGCATTAATGTCAAGGGAACTTTTAATGAATCATCCTTCTATTACTAATTATTCAACAATCTGGACAGATACATTACGAGATGGTAAATCTGCACTTTCAAATACCAATAAATTAGTACGAAATTATGCTGGTTGTACAGGTTTAAAAACAGGCTCTACCTCTCTTGCATTATTTAATCTTTCAGCATCTGCCACAAGAGATGGCTTATCACTAATTGCTGTTGTAATGAAAGCTCCTACCTCTGCTCTTCGCTTTAGTAATGCTACAAGTCTTTTAGATTATGGTTTCAGTAATTATTCGTATAAATGTTTTGGAAATCAAGGAGAAACTGTAAAACAAATTGCTGTAACAAAAGGGTTATCTAAAACTGTAAATGCTGTTTATGAAACTTCTCCATCTTTTCTATTAAAAAAAGGTGAAGAATCAGGAATTACTTACGAAATTAATTTAAATGAATCTGTTCAAGCACCTATCTCTCAAGGTCAAATTCTTGGAACTATAAAATATTATTTAAATGGTTCTGAACTTGGAAGTGTTAATCTAGTTGCTGAAACCTCTGTTGATAAAATTCAATTGCTTAATATGACAAAACATATTGTTAATAACTGGTTTACTTTACTGCGTATTTAAAACAAAAATCTTACTATATGAATGGCATAGTTATAATTCACAGCCATTAAAAATATTATTTATATTTTTTCTCCAAAAGCTCTTGTTTTTTTTAGAATTATATGGTAAACTAATTTATAGTCATGTTTATTTAAAAAATAGGAGGTGTATTTAATCATGGCAAAATGTGAAATTTGTGAAAAAGCAGCAATTCATGGAAATAAATTAAGTATAACTCGTTCTCATATAAGTAAAAGATCTCCACGTACTTGGAAACCAAACTTAAGAACAGTAAAAGCTGATGTTGATGGAGAAATCAAAAAAATTCATGTATGTGCTAAATGTTTGAAAAACGGAAAAGTTAAAAGAGCATAAAAAAAACGCTTATTAAAAAGCGTTTTTTTTATATAAATTAATTATGCTTTGCACTCAATTTTATAATCTCATCCATATCATCATCTTCTGCCATTTTATTCTTACGTATTGCCCCACATTTTTTACATTTAAAAACAATAATATATCCTTTCTTAGAATTTGTTTCTAAACCTATTGGTTCTAGAATACCATGACATTCTTCTGCTCTATCTCCTGGATTTATGTCTAAATGCTTAGAATGCAAACAATATGGACAATGATTTCTACATGTATATCCTAATTTAGGAACCTTTTTCCCACAGTATTCGCATATAAATTCTTCATCTATTTTTGTAAATTTACTTTTTTCTAACATCTTACATCCTTTCTGTTCATGGGTGTCCCTACTGGTAACGTTTTTTACCAAACATGGGTGTCCCCACTGGTAAACTATCCCTTAAAATCTCCCCCTCCAAGAAATTCTTTTATCAAAGAATTAGATGGAACTAAATCTTTTGATATAGGTTCAAAATATCTCAATATCTCTAACAACCTTTGAGCTTCTGCATACTCTGGTTCATCATTAGTTATTTGTTCAAGTAAAGGAACTGCTTCATTTTTTAGTACTCCAAGCTCATATATTAAAGATGTATTAAAAATACTATCAGCTTGTTCTTGAAATGGGAATATATTTTTTTCCTCACCTTTATTTACATTATCCCAAGTTGCAATTGTATCTTTAGCTGAATATCCTCTGAATTGATTATCTCTTACCATTCTTCTAACTAATCTTGTATCTGTTGTAGATATTCTATTAAAAGCATCCATATTAAGAACTGTTAAAGCACTTATGTAGATTTTATATTTTTGATCTTGTGATATTTTCTCTGTTAATTTATCATTTAAACAGTGAATTCCTTCAATTACAAGTACATCATCTTTTTGCATTTTAACTTTATTTCCATTATATTTTTTCTTTCCTTCATGGAAATCAAATTCTGGCATTTCTATTTCTTCTCCATTTAATAATGCTAATAAATGTTTATTAAACAACTCTATATCTATTGCATCTATACTTTCAAAATCATATTCTCCCTTTTCATTTAACGGTGTTTGTTCTCTTTCTACAAAGTAATTATCTACTGATATTGTTACAGGTCTTAATCCATTTATTCTAAGTTGAATTCCTAATCTCTGTGCAAAAGTTGTTTTTCCTGAAGATGATGGACCTGCAATCAAAATCATTTTTACACCTTGTCTTGCTACAATTTTATCAGCAATTTGAGATATTTTTTTCTCATGTAATGCTTCTGATAATAATATTAAATATTTTATTTTATCTTCTTTTACTGCTTTATTTAATCTATAAACTGTTCCTACATTTAGCACTTTGTATATAGTTTCATATTCTTGTAATGCCCATAACAATTTCTTTGTTTCTTTAAATTCTGGCAAATTATTCACATCATTTGAAGTTGGATATCTAAGCAAAAATCCATTACTATATTTTTGTAAATCAAATAATTTTGCAACTCCTGTATGTGTTGCAATTATTTCATAAAAATAATTAAAATAATTGTCACAGTAATACATATTTATATCTTCTTTTTCTTCCAAATCAAATTGTAGTCTTCCTTTTGGAGTATTTGTTTCCTTATAAAATTTTTCTGCTTCTTCTCTTGTCATTGTTCTTTTTTCTATTTTTAAATTTCTATCAATTATTTCTTGCATTTTTGCTTTTACTTTTTCCATCATTTCCTCTGTTACGTCCATATTCTCTATGTCGCAATACATTGCATTTGACAATTGATAGTTTACAATTACATGTGCTTCTGGATATATATTCCAAAATGCTTTTCCCATAATATATGTCAATGTTCTTCTGTATATTTTCATTCCTTCTTTTGAATTTATTTGGATTAATTCTATCTTTCCATTTGTATCAACTAAATCATCTAAGTTTTTATATTCATTGTTGTACTTGGCTCCAACTACTGGGTATTCACTTTTTTCTATTTCTTCTTTCATTAATTCTGATATTTTTATTTTTTCTTCCATTTTTAATCTCTTCCCTTCTGTGTAATTCATGCTATAAATTCATTCTCAAATTATTATTACTTCGTATATAAATTAATTTTCAAACATACATATTTTACTATATCTGCTTTTTAAAAGCAATATCTTATTTAATACTTTGTCAATAATTTTTATAATAAATACTATGAAAATACAAGCAAACATAAAAAATGTTTACTTGTATTTATGCTTTTTACATTATTAATTTTCATAATTATTATTTATATTCATACAAGAACAATCATTCATGTAAAATTTTTTTTCAGTAAGTTTATCCTGAACTCCTCTTAACGCTTCTCCAAATCTTTGAAAATGAACTACTTCTCTTTCTCTAAGAAAACGAAGTGGATCAACAACGTCGGGATTATCTCTACATAAATCTATTAATTTTTCATAAGTTGCTCTTGCTTTTTGTTCTGCAGCTAAATCTTCTTGAAGATTTGCTATTGCATCACCTTTACATGCTAAACAATTTGCATTAAATGGCACTCCTGCTGCTGATTGAGGATATATATCTACTCCATGATCTGTATAATATGCTCCTAATCCTGCAGTCTCAATCTCTTCAATTGAAGCGTTTTTAGTTAATTGATGCACAATGGTTCCAACCATTTCTAAGTGAGCTAATTCTTCTGTACCTATATCATTTAAAATAGCTTTTGCTTTTTCATCCGGCATTCCAAATCTTTGAGACAAATATCTAAGAGAAGCTGCAAGTTCTCCATCTGGACCACCATACTGGCTGATTATAACTTTAGCAAGTCTTGGATCTGTGCATTTAATATTAATTGGGTATTCTAAAACTTTATTATACGTCCACATTAAACAATTCCTCCTTCCCAAGGCCATGGTTCCTCAAGCCATCTCCACTTATTGCAAGGGAATTGTATTGTTAAAGGACCATAAACTTTTTGATATTTATCAGTTAATTCTCTGTATTCTTTGCAATATTTTCTGTGTAAGCAAAGAGCTTTTTCGTCATCAGGATGTGTATCTAAATATAACCCCAATTCAATTATAGCAAAATTTAAACATTTAATTCTTTCTAACATCCCTGCTCTTGTTTGATTAAACTCATTACATTCACATTCTGATATATTCTTATTTTGCATGCAATTGCAATTTCTATTTTCTTCTTCTAACATTTATTGCACCCCTTTCCAATGGTATTTGTTGCCTCTAAGAATTCATTTACCCTCATAGATTGGCAAGGCATATATGGACTTACTAATTCAGGAAATATAGTACCCATTTTTAAACCAATACATGGCTTAAATGTCTTATCCATAAATTGCCATGGGACATAACTTTGTGCAAGCATTGGATTTTCCGGAAATACTCCTACTTCGTATTCTTCGTCAAATCCACATTCACATTGATCTTCATTATATTCTTCGTAATTGCATGGACATACATTCTCGCATTTATCTTCAATTACATTATTATTGCAATTTGAATTATTGTTCATGCAACAACATTTTTGATATCTACGCCTAAACATATTAATCCTCCTTCTTAAATTATATATTACATAATATGACAAAATCCTAAAATATGTGTTATTAAGAATTTTTTTAAAAAACTTTAAAATTTTTTAAAAAAGTGTTGACATTTCATTTCAAATAGGTTATACTAAGAACTGCGTTAAGCAATGGAACATGCTCCCATAGCTCAGTTGGTCAGAGCAACCGGCTCATAACCGGTGGGTCCTAGGTTCAAGTCCTAGTGGGAGCACCATTTTTTATTACATAATTTATTTGTAATAAAACTTTCGGACAGGTGGCCGAGTGGCTAAAGGCGGCAGACTGTAAATCTGTTCTCATACGAGTACGATGGTTCGAATCCATCCCTGTCCACCACCAAAAGAAGTATCTACATTAATATAGATACTTCTTTTTATTTCTTATTTTAAAAATGTCATTGGGATTATATTTTTCTCTTTTTTGTCTTTCCCATTCTTCTCTATCTTGATTTTCTTTTTCTATTATTCTAGCTTTTTGATAATCAGTTGCCAAATAATCTCTAAAAATGTTGGCAAGAATTGCCTTTGTTTCTTCTAATAGTTCCTGTTCTTCAAAAAGTTTTTCAGTATCAATTTCAAAATTATATGTTTTAAGTTGTTCTCCCTCAAACATATCCCTCATTTCTTTAGGTATTTTATTAACACTTTCTTTTGGGACATATTTTAAGATTTCAACTATTTCTTTATATGCTTTCGAATAATTATCTTCCTTCATTTGTACCTACCTGCCCCATTGTGATTATGTAAATCTAATTCTTGTAGATTGGTTCTTTCTTCAATTTTTCTATCAACTACACCTTTTGCTATATCTTTCATTCCTATATGAGCATCTATCGATTTTTTTCAATTTGACTTGGCGTAATTATATATTCTGATATTAAATCATTACTTTTTATTTTCTCTTTAGCATACTCAATATATGAATCCAAAACATCAAAATTTACCTGTTCCTCTTCTGGTGTTATTTCTTTGTACTTATCATATAAATATGTTATTTATCAAACAAAACATCAAATATTTCATTATCGCTTAGGTTTATAAGATTATTTCCAAATACATTTTTTAAATATTCTTTTGCTAAATCAATTTGCTTTAAACTTATTTGTCCATATTTCTCATATTCATCAAGCAAACAAATTCCAGGCATTTTTTCAGCTAGCTCTGCCTCACCTACTTTTATTCTCATTAAAGCTGATTCAATTAAGAAATCTTGTACGTATTCCTGATCTCCAACTTTAAACAAAGTATAAAAGTGCTTAGCTTCGTTTTCACTAACTTCTTGTTTTTGCCCTTTCATATTTGTTCCAACTGATTTTGCTTCTATTCCAATATTGTTCAATATTTCAGCATATATCTCTGCCATACCTTTACATATTTGTGTCTTTGTCGATTTATCCGTATTACTTTTTAACATATTTTCTTTTCTTTTTACAGATAATTGTGTTTCCTGCTCATTATCTTCTTTCTGTGATGAATAATTATTGTCATAGTATATAATTTTTCCTAATTCAACATGAATAAATTTTGCAATATCAAGATCAGTTATGTTTGAATAATTTTTCATTTCTATTGCTTTATCAATTATCCTTTTTATTATATCTTCCATATAAATTAATTCCTTTTTTTATTTTAAAATACTTAATTTACTCCTTTTCTATTTGAAACCATAACGTCTATATAATCTGCATATTCTCCATCTTTATTAGCATTAAAACTGGCATCTTTTACAATGTCAGTCAATCAATATTTTATACTAGTGTTGTGGTTTTTGAAATATCAATATTATTTGTATTTATTGTACTATCTTTTATAAATATAGATTTAATTGGAATTGTTCTAGCGGTTATATCTTTATCTGCAGAATTCTTCCAATCAATTTTATAATATTCAATCGGTAAAGTTACTATTTCTTCTTTTTCTTTTAATATCTGATATTCTTGTGTAAGATTATTTCTCAAATATTTTCCTCTAAATATGCCTGTTAAGCATAGATGTATTGCCTCTAATATTGTTGATTTTCCTTCGTTATTATCACCTACTAAAATATTCATAATGTTTGTTAAGTTCAAATGAAAAATCTTTAAAACATTTAAAATTTTTTATTATTATCTTTTTTATATACATCTTACATCCTTCCTAATTTAATAATTTCTAACAATATTTTTCAATTATATTTCCTTATAGTTTTAGCATCTATCAAATTAATTATAAAGTATAACAACCATCACTTATATTTACTTTTTATCTTCTTTTTTTATTTCTTTACTAATTTCTTTTATAGTATTTAAATATTCCTGCTCTACAGGGCTAATAGTTTTTACTTGATATTTTTTATATTCTGCTTTTGCTTTTTCAAGTGCTTTATCATGACTTATTTTCCCAGCTCCAGTTAATAATTTTTCTCCTGTAGAAGAAAGTATCATATCTAAATTATAAAAAGGTATTTCTCTTGTAACATTTCTATTGCCTTCTTTTCGAACTTGTCGGAAATTCTGACAGGTTGAATTCTTATTTAATTCTTCTTCTTCATAAATATTGTTTATATGTTCTATAATATTAGTTCTTGATGTACTAAACAGTTCTGCCATCTGTTGTTGTGATAGCCATACTGTCTCATTTTCAATTTTAACATTTATTTTTGTTAATCCATTTTCTGTCTGATATATTATAATGTCTCCATTAGACTCATCCATAATTTTATCCTCATTTTTTATGAACTTTTGTATTTCATCATTATTATCCAATATTTAATTATAATTGTACTCCTTCATCATGATTTTCACGAGCTTTTTGATATGATTCATTTATATTTTTACAACATCCTTGAGCATTTGGATCTAGTTGTTTATTTTTATGATAAAAATCAATAATCTGTTTTTTTAAACATGTAAATGCTGGAGTTATTTTTTCATTATGAATGTATCTATGGGATGAACCACTAACAACAACACCTTCTATATCTATTCCATATCTTTTATTAGCTTCAATTGCATTTTTATATCTTTCATTAAGTGTTTGTCCTAATAATTTTCTTTGCTCAATTCCTACTTCTTTTGGAGTTGATACACTTCTAAATGACATATCATGCATTGGTGCAGGGATTTGCATATCTGATGTAATTCTATCCCCATTTATATCAAAGTTTCCTGCTTTTCTTGCTTCAAATTCTCCTACATAATAAGCAAATTGAATTTGTTTGTAAGCTTCTGAATCAAATTCTTTTCCAAATAGATTTTCATAATCTTGAATACCTATTGGATATTTTATTTTTCTTGTTGGAACAGGTATTGTTCCTGCTGCACCACCTATTAAAGCTCTATTTATTATTTCTGGATATGCTAATGCAAATCTTTGAGCAAATACACCAGATGCAGAATATCCACTTAAAAATATTTTATCTTGTACTTTTTTACCAGTTATTTTCTCAATTTGAGTTCTTGCATCATCAATACATTCTTTAACTTTTTCATGTATATGAAAATCCTTTACTGATTCTACTGACATTTGTTGTAAATCTGGTAATCCTTTTAAATCTGGTACAATTGGAACAACAAACGGAAAATCTGTTACAAAATCTGCATAATTTTTTTCAATTGGATTTCCTTTATCAGTCATAGCATGTTGTACATTTTCAACATATGAATTAGCTTGTTTTCCACCTGAATTATACATTTCTACAAACATTTCAGCATTATCTTTCATTCCTTCTGGAATACCTATAATATAAGATCCGTCTTGGGTTTGACATATATGTAAATCAATCTTTTTGCCACTTCTATTTATAATAGTTTTATATTTCATAGTACCTACCTCCTATTTTTTATTTCTAATAAATGATTTCTTAATAATTTGACATTTTCAAAGCAGTCTTAATATAACCACATATAGCACATGCAGTCATTGTTTTATATATTTTTTCATTTTCGGGAATTATAACTTTGCATAATGTATCTCCTCTGATTAACCATCTAAAAATATAATCGAATGTTGAAACACAAAAGCCTCCCATGTCTATTTGTTGTTCAGCATTAAAATTTATTTTTTTATCGGCTTCACATTCAAAAAATTTTCCTAACATAATTTCCTCCAACTTATTTATATTTCAAATTCAACAACTTCGCAATTTTCTAGTCCTTTAATTTTTTCTCTATCAACTAGATTTTCTAAAGGATACTTCATAAAATAACACTTTATAGGAATGGAGCTACTTCCATGAGTTACTATTAAAACATTTTCATCTTTATATTTTGTAGTTATTTCATCCAAACACTCATATATTCTTGCACATAAATCTTGTATAGTTTCCATATTAAAAATATCTATATTCTTCAAATAATTACACGCATCATCAATTTCATGATATTGGATTTTCTTTTCTTTTAACTCTACTTTAGTAATTCCTTCAAAATCTCCGTAGCATCTTTCCATTAACCTGTCATCTTCAACAATTTCAACATTAAATTGTTTATTAATTATTTCTGCTTAAATACATACAATGATTAGCTATCTCTTGATAGGCATTATATCAAAAAATTTACATTCTTACAACAAAACATCATTCATTTAAAAACCTTTTAGAGAGCTAATTATGCCAACCAGATCTCTAATTCTAGTAAAATTTTATATTAATATTTAGATAGAAATTTTATATTCTATAATTTCTTCAATAACATCTAAATTTATAGCATTTTCATAAGAATCCGTTGCATTTTTTCTTGTTTCATCTGTGCTTGAAATATAATAATTTTCTGTAGTTTCTATATCTTTGCAGGTTTCATTGATAATATATTTGATTGATTTTCTACTATTTGATATTCCAAAATTTTTCCATACTGATTTTTCACTTCTTCTAAATGATAATACTTATAATCTTTACCATATAAAAGCCTTAATTCAATTTGTCTATTCTTAAAATTTACTAAAGCCTTCTTAAGTGTTGGACTAATATGAATCTGTCTTTCTCCACTTTTAGTTTTTGTTGTTCCAATATACCATCTACCATTTTCATTCTTTTTCTTATCAAAAACAGAATGTCTAACATTTATAACTTTATTTTCAAAATCACTACTATCTTCTATTTTAGGAAGTTTCAATGTTAAACTAGGATTATATCTTATAAATCCATAAACATCTGTTGCTTCTCTAAAAGTTCCTTTCATTACTTTTATTGTATTTATTTCTTCTGTTGTAAATATATGTGCCACATCTTTTGGTGGCTCATCATATTTGGGTAATTTTAAGTTTGCAGCTGAATTCACCTTAACATATTCATTATCTGTTGCATAATTAAATGAACATTTTAATACTTTTCTGATATTATTCAAAAAATTCTTGCTATATTCTTTTTCAATATATATCTTATTTAAAAAATCTTGAAGTGTTGTTTTTGTTATTTGAGATAGTTTATAAAAGCCTAAATTAGGTTTTAAATGCGTTTTAACTATATTACTATATGCTTCTATAGTGTGATACTTTAAATTTATTTTACAATGATTATCTAGCCAATAATCTAAGAAGTCTAAATAGCTCATTTCGTTAGATACAAATTTCCTACCAGTATTTAAGTATTCATTATAAGCTATTGTTCCTTGTTTTAGTGCTTCTGCTTTTGTTTTAAAACCAGATTTGCTGATTCTTTTTCTTTTACCTTCAATTTTAACAACATCAAAATTGTACTCATAAACATTTCCTCTCTTTCTTACATTTACCATTTTATTTTTACCTCCAATCTGCAAATAACGATTGAACGAAAAAAGACTGGCATCTTTTACAATGTCAGTCAATCAATATTTTATATTTCATTATGTAGATTTATACAATCCCTGCTATTACTGATTTCTTCCACAACAGTTCTTATATTTCTTACCACTTCCACATGTTCTGTCCCTTCTAATATATATAGTATATATAGTATTTATTGTATTATTTGTATTTCAAGGCTTTCACGGACAAGTAACAATTTATATATATAGTATATATAGTATTTATTTTATTATCAGTATTTATCTCCTGCGAACAATTTGTGAACATTGTTCGCAATATTTCATCTTACTAATAAATGGTTCTTGGACTTGATAAATATAAAATTTTTAAAGTACCATTCATATTATATAATATTTCAAAAAAATGGTCAACAAAAATAAAGGAATTTAAAAAAATCCCTTTATACTTTGTACTTAATTATTTCATTTATTATACTTGATTGTGTAATTTCTTCAAATACACTATTTGCTCTTTTTCTTGAATCTTCCGTACTTGAAATATAGTAATTTTCTGTTGTTTCTATATTTCTATGCCCTAAAATATCAGCTACATCTCTAATTTCAACTCCATTGGTTAAGATTCGTGTAGCATAACTACCTCTCAAATCATAAAATCTACATTTTTTTATTCCTAATTCTTCGTGAATAATCTTAAATGGATATTTTGTTAGATCTGTTCCTACATACGTCCCATCTTCTCTTGTAAAAACAAGATTTACTGTATCAAATGTCAAAACATTATTTTCATTTGCTACAATTCTTTGTTCAACTACTTTACCATATTCATTTTTCACATCTTCTAAATGATAATATTTATAATTACTTCCATATAGATGTTTTAAATGTGTTTGCTTTTTCTTATAGTTTTTTAAAGCATTTAATAACGTTTGACAAATATATATTTTTCTTGTTCCTGTAGGTGTTTTTGTTCCTCCTATATACCATCTACCTTTTTCATCTTTTGGCTTGTCATAAACATTATGTTTTACATATATTATCCCTTCTTTTAAATCAATATCATTCCAGGATAAAGCACAAACTTCTCCAGTTCTCATTCCTGTAAAACAAGAAGTCAAAAATGCACAAGTAAATATATCGTTGTTAGAAAATCTATTTAAAATTTTGTCTATTTCTTCTTGTGTATATAGGTGTTTTACATCTTCTTCTACTCTATCCATTTTCGGCAATCTTAATGTCAATGTAGGATTGTATTTAAGAAATCCATATACATCACAAGCTTCTCTAAACGAACCTTTAACAACTTTTAGCATATTACTAAAATAAGATTTAGAGAAATCATATTTATTGCACATTTTTATAATAAAATTATTTAAAGTAACACTCGTTAATGTAGACATTCTATACTTGCCTAATTCGGGTCTAATATATTTGTTTATAAGAGTTTTATATGCTTCAATAGTGTTATATTTCAAATTAGTTTTGCAATAATGTTCAAGCCAATAATCTAAATAATCACTATATGAAATAGAACATTCTTTAAATGGAACACCTGCATTAAGATATTCTGTATATGCTTTGTTACCAGCTTCAATTGCTTCATTTTTTGTTTTAAAGCCTGATTTATTTATATATTTTCTCTTACCATTGACTTTTGCAATCTCAAATTGGTATTGATAAACATTTCCCCTTTTTTTTATATTAACTTGTCCCATTATTTTGAATCTCCATTGTCTGAAATAGATCTTATCTTTTTAATGTTATTAATATCTGACAAGTCATTACCTTCGTTTTCAATCAAAAATTTTTCAAGGGTAGATTTTATAACTTTAAAACTGCCTAATTTTATTGCAGGTAAATATCCTTTTTCAATTAAAGCATAGATATAATTAGGACTTGAATGTAAAATTTCAGCTACTTCTCTAACTGAATAAATTATTTTTTCATTCATTAGCTTATTAACCTCCATATTGGAGAACAAGCTAGAGCTATAATTTATATATAATTAGTTTTTTTGGTTTTTTGGTTTAATCATACTTTAACACATCATATTTAAAAAGTATACTGCAGAATTTTGCAAACTTTTTGCAAAATATTATGTAAATAAAAAATAGTATAAACTACTCTTTAAGAATCAAATTTTTTTAATTTTATTGATTTAAGTTTTTGTGATTTAATTGTTTGTTGATTTAATTCAGAAGATTTTAGTTCTTCAAACATAGAATTATATTCATATAATCCATTATAAAGAAATTCATTAATGCTTACTGGTTTATCTTTTATTCTGCTAAATTGAAAATATATTTCATATTCATATATCAAATTTTCTAATTCAAAACTCGTCCATTTATTAAAAGGTATTCCTTTTAATATTGATATTTTTCTTAGCCTTTGAATTTCTTTTTTCTCATATTTAGTCATTGTATCAATTGTTTCTTTTTTGGCGTGATATATCATTCTTTTATTAACTCCTTAAAATCCTAATATCAATATGGTTTTAATCCACATTTATTCATAATCTTTTCCCATCTTTCTAAACTACCATATTCGTTTATAATTTCATCTGAAAATTTTATGAAATATAATAGTTTTCTAACGTCTTCTTCCGAGAGATTATATTGTGGTTCTCCAAACATTCTTTGAAATTCTTCATTCATTTTTTTATCAAAATAATTTTTTACCTTAACTTTTAATTCTTTAGCACTCATTATAATACTTGTACTCCTATTTGTAGTATATTAGTATTGAAAAAAATACAAATATATTTCAATTTGTATCTTTTATCCTAAAATGTCCTGAAATATTTTCGTATTGATTATATAATTCTAAAATATCTTCTTCTCTTAATGGTTGTCCCCCATTATGTATTAAATATGGTATTCCCTTTTTATTTCTCTTATCTGAAATTATACCTATATGGCTAGTTCCAAAAATAACTATATCTCCTGGTTGCCATTCTTCAATGTTACTTAAATCAGTTGTTAAGCTAATTTGATTTCTTTCAAAATATACTTTTAAATTTGGTACTCTTCTAAAATCAATATTAGGATCTGGCTTTCCTTCAACTCTTGGATATTTGTCTGTATTACTCTTAATATCTTCATCTACCATATCTTTTAAAGAATATCCTGCATTTTTCATAGCTCTCCATATTACATCTGTGCATACTCCTTCACTTTTTGGTGGATAACCTCCTGAATAATATGCACTTTTATATGTAGGTTTATTTTCTGCTTCAATTCTTGCTCCTTGCAATATATCTGTATAATCATCAATACCGTCATTATCATAATCTGTTTTACTTATTATTGTCTCAATACCAAAATCTTTTGCAGAATATAATTTTTTATATTTTTGAAAAATCAATATTCCACTAAATGCAATGACTAATATTATAAAGATTATTACAATTGCAATAAATATCCTCTTTAACACTTTCATATCAATAATTTCCTTTTAAATCTAATCCCTCTAACTGAAGTTTAACTTCAATTTCAGATATTTGATAACCTAATAGACCTATGTCTTTTAATTTTGTTTTACTTTGATTTGCTAATTGTTTTACTTGAATTATTTTTTTCTTTTTTAATACTTCAACTATATCTGCATTTAATTTAAGTACATCTATATTATCTTCTAATATTGCTAGCATTACAACCACTCCTCATAATATTATACAATATATTTCCAGATTCTTCAAGGAAAGATTAAAAAAGTTGAAAAAGATTAGATTTCTCTAACCTTTTTCATTTATTACTATTCATTAATACTATTAAATTCTTCTTGCAAACTTTTAATTTCACTTTTCTTTTCTTCCAATTCCAATTTTTGCTCTTCAAGAGTAGATTCTTGATCTTCTAGTTTATTTTCTAATTCTAATATCTTGTTTTCTAATTTTGTGTTTTCATTATTTAAGTTTTCAATTTCACTATCTCTTGATCTCTCATATTGTATTTGCTTGTTTTGTTTCATTTTTTCAATATTTTCTTTTGAAGTATAGACTGTTATAAGGTTATCATAATTATAACTTTTTATTTCTTTATTATTAATATCTTTAATAATATCACGAATCATATTCATAAAGTCTATATCATCTGTATAAGAAAAAACATATATAATATCATTTTCATTTTCTAAAGATGTCTTATAGCGTTTTGAATGTTTTACAACTATTTTTACATCACTTAAATCACTTTCAACATATTCGATATTTCTATCCCAACCACCAATTGATAAGTTATCTGTCATTTGAATATTATATTCATCTTCAGCTTCGATATTATCTTCTTCTACAACATTAAATGAAGTTGCTCCAATAAATATCATTCCGATACTTAATCCTGCTAATACTAACGAACTTATTAGCAAAATTGCAATTCGTGTTTTATGGTTTTTCTTACTTACAATAAAGTTATATATTATTTGTAATATCACAAAATTAATTATCAATGCAGAAATTATTCCTAATAGACTACCAAAGAAAACTAGACCTGTTTTTACAAATAAAAAGCTTAATACTAACAATGCTACTAATCCTACAAAAGAAAATGCAAATCCAATTCCAAAGAATATTGCCATAATCTTAATGCACAATAAAACAACTTTTATAATTCCTGTTAGAAATTTAGATTGTGAATGTTCTGGATCTCTTATAATAATCTTTTCTTTCCTTTTTTCTAATACTATTTTTTTACTATCTTCACTCTCTAATTTTACAGAATGAGAATCTTCTATCTTTTCATCACTTTCTTTTATATCATCTTCTCTTACTATCTCATAATAATCTAAATATCTTACTTTGAAAATATGTAATAAAACAGTAATACCAATAATAAAAGCTAAAACCATATAAATTGAAGCAAAAATACTTCTAATAGTATAATACACATTATTTGGTAATCTACCTATTAATCCTCCTAAAATTTCAGATCCTATTATTCCTATTACAGCAAATATACAAACTAGAAAGATTGCAATTATTACTTGTTCCATAAAACATTTCATTTTTTGTTTAAATTTCATACTACTTAGCATATCAACTGTTTTTGTAATAAATTCAAAGAAATCATCTATATATTTATTAATGTTAATTTTGGACTGATTTGTTTCACTAACCTCCTTGACATTTTCATTCATAAGCTCATCAATATTGTAATTATACAGCTTACATATTAATAGGACTTTATCCATTTCTGGATAACTTTGACCAGATTCCCATTTTGAAACAGCTTGTCTTGATACTCCTAATTGTTCTGCAAGTTGTTCTTGTGATAAGTTATTCTCTTTTCTAATAAATTTAATATTATCTGATAACTTCATCTCAAATTCCTCCTTTCTTGCTTCAAATTATATCTATTCTACTGGTTGCATACTACCAATTTTCGGTTGTTTTTTGTCAATTTTCGGTTGCATTTCATATTATAACACATTTTTAAGCTCAAAAAAAGGTTAGCATACACTAACCTTCCTTCTAATTTATATATTATTGAAATTTTGTTATATCATTAATTTTTCCTGCAAAGTATGGTTTATCTTTTCCCTTTTCTATTAAGAATATAGCAAATGTATCATCAATAGAAAATTCTCTAATTTCGTCCATAATCGCTACTGATTCATTTTTAACCATCATTCCTGCTTCACTTTTAATTTTTCCACCTGTCCTATCTAATTCAAATTCTATAGTTTGTAGTGCTTTTTCAATTGAGTAGACTTCTCCATTTGAGAATAAAAACTTTTTGTCCTCTATTTCTGTTATTTCATTTTTTTCTTTAAGTTTTATATTTGGAACTTTTAATATTTCTCCTTCTTTTAGTTCTCCATACAATTTTACAGATTCATAATTATCTTGATTATTAGGCATATTATAAACTTTAACTTCTGTTTTTTCTAATATATTATTATAGATTTCTCCAAACGTCTTTCCTTCTGGATTTTTACAAAGAATTACTTCATCTTCTTGTTTAGTTCTTAATTTTATAGCAAAATCGTCTTTCGACTTATAATATAAAACATCTACTTGCTGTCTTAACTCTCCTGATTCATCACTTTTAATTCCGAAATATTTTACATCATCATAATTTCCAAATTTACCATTTTCTAATTCTTCAAATGCTTTTTCAAATTGAAAATCTTTTTTTAGCATTACATATAAAAAGAAGTCTAATGGATCTCTATTTTCCCAATCAAAATCATCAAGTATATCACTCGTTTCATTGAATTTATCTTTTATTGCTTTTTCTATTTCTTCTTTTAATTTAAGTGATGGTGTTCCTATCTTTTTATAATAAGATTCTTCTGACAATTCTTTAGTTGTAAATGTTTCTTTGTTAAGATTTTCTACAAACTTTAATTGTGGATTGAATACTATATCTTGTTTTGCTAAATCATTTTTTAAATCATTCCAAATCAATTGAAATGTACCACACCAAATTGTATTATCAGTTATTTCATCATCTAATGTTAATACAGTTGTAATTCCCTCCGTGCTAGATAATGATGTTTTACTACTTGATGTTGGCTTATTAGGTTCTTCTATTTCCGTCTTTTTAGTTATTTGTGAATATGTAAATACTCCTAATATTATTAAAATTATAATACTTACTATTATTAATATTAATTTTTTCATATATATCCTCTCTTTCCTACCTAACACTATTTAACGTCATTTCAGGTAATCCTATATATACGTCCCTATTACCATCTAAAGAATGGCTTTTTATTATCGTATATGTTCCATACCAATAAATCATTGTTCCACCTTCTTTATACATATCTGCATTTATAACTTCATTTTCTTTGTCTGCTTCAGCTTGTTCAATGATTTGCTCCATTGTTACTTTATTGTTTAATAATGCTTCTTTTAAATCTATTTCTGTATTATCAATTTTAATTTTTACATTTTCTAATCCATAATAGTAAATATCATAGTTATATTTTTTTGCAAGTTCTCCTTGTGTAACTTTATATAGTTCAGTTTTCTTACTTTTATTAACATTTAATAAATACTTAAATTCATAATTATTTATACTTTTAGCATTGTCTTTATAGTATGTAATAGTAACTTCTTCTAAATCGCCCTCTATTTTATTTTGTAATAAAATATATGTCATTTCATTCGCTTGCTCTGTTACAAGTTTAGAAAATTTTCCATATCTATATGTTCTATCTTCTTTACTTGAAAATTCATCTCTGGTCCAATCACAACAAGTCGAAAATACGTTATTCCCCTCAAAATTCACATCAGTAATCATCATATCGCCTTCAACTGTATAATTTATAGTTCTTATAGAATATGGTTCGTTATTATTTACTTTATTTAAAAATATATCTAGTTCATCTTTATTAAATACTTTAAAACCTTGAGAAGATATTATACATTTATCTTGTATTGCTTGAATATAGTTATAATCTTCTGGCAAGTCTTCAATTTTTAGTTTTTCATTACTATAATCTATATTGTTTGCTATTGTATTTTTTTGTGCTTCATTTTCTGTATAATTTTCCACAAAACTATTTTCTGGATTTGCATAATCTAATCCCCAAGTGCTAAATAAAACTTTCTTATTGTTTTTCATTCTATCTAAATCAATCAAATAAAATATTCCTAACATAATCAAAATTACAATTATTACTATTCCTACTATTTTTAAAATTTTCTTGCTCATTTGTACCTCCTAAAAAATCATTCTACTATTTAGACGCTTTTACTTTTCGTTTTAGTTGGTATTTTATAAAATTTATTAAAAAAATTATAGTTAATATTAAAAATACGCTTGAAACAGCTAATATACCAATACTGTAATTATTTATATTTGTTGCATGTTCATTAACTGGTACTTGTGTTTCTTCTTTTGTTTCATTTGATTGATTTGTTGTATTTTTTACTGTATCTTGTTCTTCTTGATTAATGCTTTTATTTATATCTTGCTTTGTTGATTCTGTTATAACTCGACTTTCTTCCTGTTCGTTTTTTGTATTATCTGCTTTCTCTATAGTATTACTTTGCTCAATGTTTACTCCATCTTTTGTAATAAACATTGTTTTTAAACCTATTACTAATGTTACAATAAACATTCCTAAATTACTTATTAATAATTTTAATGTATGAATTGATTTATAATATCTCCATTTAACAGTTCCTGCAGGTTCGTCTAATAATTTTGCAATCTCATCAAATGTTAAATTAGTTAATATCTTTAAAGAAACAACTTCTTTTTCTTTATCATTTAACTTGCTTAATATTCTGTTATATCTATCTTGATCAACTATTCTATTTATTTCATCATCAGAATCTGCTATTTCATACATACAGTCTAAATCAATTGTATTTTTTCTCTTTCTAAATAAAGATATAGCTTCATTTTTTGCTACAGAATAAATCCAGGTAGCAATATTATCAATAGGAAGTTTATCCTTTGGCAATGAATAAATCTTAGAAAAGACTGCTTGCACAATATCTTCTGAATCCTCTTTGCTTTTTAATATTGTGAAAGCAATTCTATAAACAAGTTTATTATACTGCTTATATAGTGTTTCAAATGCTACTTTGTTGTTGCTACTTTTTAATTCTGTAAATAGTTGTTTCAATTCTTTCTCATTAATTCTGTTCATTTCTTGCTCCTTTATTATATATATAACATATTTTGTAAAAAAAATAAAGATTAGACTTTTACATCTAACCTTTAATTTTATTATTTACTTCTCTCATATTCTATTATTATTTCTTCGCCTTTATTTGTAAAAATATGGACTTTTAATTCATCTGTAGCGTCAAATTTTGTTAAATTAAATGTTTGTGAATAATTAATAATTTTATTTGATTCTGCAGGTAAACTATATCCTCCATCTCCATCACTTCTTCTTGCAGGTTCAAATCTCTTTCCATCAGATGTTTCAACATATTCTTTACCAAGTGCAATTTTGTCATAAATGCTTTTTGGAGAATTAGAATGTAATAATTCATAGTCTACTTTATTAGTTGTTGTTTCAGGTATTTCTATTTTAAAAGCAGTATTTGATAAGATAGCATATCCAACTTTAGTGTTTTCGTCATTACAGCTTTTAAATTTATAAATTATGTTTTCTCTATTATACATTTCTTCAGGAACTTCTAATTCAAATTTCCAATCTCCTACATATATATTATTTTTACTTTCTTCCAAACTTATCATATTTATAACTTTAGTAAATGTTACATATAGTTTTTTTGATTTAGGTATTTTATGTTCTTCTGAACCATAGGCAGTTAAATGAAGCATTATCTCATTTTCACTTATAATATCTCCATTCATACTATATCCTCCCCAAAATAAAGGGTGGAAATTTGGTGTTCCTGCTGTTTTATTTTCTTCAGCAATTCTTGTTTCTTCCTCGTGTGTTAAAAATACTATTTCATTATTTTCATCTATAACTTTCATATCCAAAGGCTTAAGTCTTTGCATTTCTTTAACATTATATTTATCAGATAATTTTATTTTTAAATTCATATCAAAATTATAATCGTCTATTAAAAATGAATCTACTGAAAACTCTATTCCATCTGATTCTATATATGTAGGTTCAACTTCTTTTATATATCCTTTATCAATTGCTGTTTGAACTCCATCACTTGCATTATATCCAAATAAATTATTTATAAAATTCCCAATATCCTTTGCAAAAACTACACCTGTTATTGATAAGACCATACAGCAAGCAACTGCTATACTTTTAAAAATTGAATGTTTATTTTTTACCATAACTTCATTCTCCTCCTCAACAAAGTTGGATATAGAAATCTTTCGTTTTACGTCATTATATATCTTTTCTGTATCTTTATTATTCATCACTATACCCTCCTTTTATTAATTCTTTTCTAATTTTTCTTCTGATTCTAAACAGTTTCGATTTAATGCTAAATTCAGAAATATTTAAAATATTAGATATTTCACTATATGTCATTGATGAATAATAGTATAATTCAAATATTTCAATATCACTTTCTTTCATTTCCTTTACAGTTTTATCTATAATAGAAATCTTTTCTCTTTGCTCACAAATCATATCTATTTTAAAGAAATCTTGAATAATATTCTCATAATCTGAAATATCATTATGAATATTTATTACTCTACTTTTTTCCTTTACTAAATTTCTAGTAATTCCTGCAATATAAGGACTTAATTCTTTGCTTTTATCAAGCTTATTTCTATTTTTCCATAATACAACAAATGTATCTGATATTATTTCTTCAATATCTTCTTTTGATAAATATTGTATAGCCATATTTTCAATAATTTTATACACATATCCACTATATTCATCTATTACTATTTCTAAATTTAATTCATTATTTCTATAATACTCGCTTATTTTCTTCTTCTCATTCAATTTAGATCTAAACTCCTTATTTTATTTTAAGATACCTTACACTTATATATTGAGAATATTTAAACTTTGGTTTCACTTTTTTTACAATTTTATCATATTTTAAAAATCAAAAAAAGGTACTAACTATTTGTTAATACCTTTAAACATTTATTTTTCAATAACATTATATGGATCACTTATCAAATCTTGTATTTGTTTTTTTGCTCCACTCCATCTATTTCCACCTATTACTTCTCCTGTTGTGCTATCAATAAAATATACATATCTTTCTAGACCATTGTCTTCGTATTTTGTATAGTCATAATATAGTGTAACTTCCCAAACTTTTCTTACTCTATTTTCAACTTTATAAAATACTGCGTCATCTTTTAATATCATTTTTCCATTTTCGCCAGGCTTAAAATTAATTGTTCCCTTATCATATTCTTCTATATCTTTTTCTCTATAAATAACATCTGTATTCATTTTGTCAATTCCAATTTCTGCTTCTGCTGAAGATATTTTATGTCTTGTTTCTATCTTCTCATCTTTCTCTTTAGCAATCTTTATAGCTTCTTCTTTTGAAATAATTTGTTCATTATTTTCATATTTAGAGTTTTCTATACTTAAACTATATAAACCATTTATTGTAGGAATCCAACCTATACTTATTTTTTCATACATATTTAATGAATTTTCATATTTTTTGTAAAAATCAGCATACCAAATATATGCCTCTTCATCAGTATTACCATTTCTTTTTAATGAAACTAATTCATACTCATTATCATTGTTATTAGGATTATATTTTGATAACAATTCTTTTGCAACTATTCTTGCTTGTTCTCTTGTTATACCATAATTTTTAGGGATTGTATATGTATAAGAAGGTATATTCAAATATTCAAATTCTCCTTTACTATTCATTGTCATTGTTCCATTTTTAAAGCCTATATCCCATATAACTTTATTATCCCAAGCGTCTTTCCTTAACGTTAGACCACCTACTTCATTTTCTAATCCAATTTTTTCAAGATAATCAGACGCTTTTTTTCTTGCTTCTTCCTCACTTATTGCATTTTTCTTATCTTCTTCACTTAATACATTAGTAAATTCGTATGTTTCTGGTGTTTTCCATATTTTTTCAATGTTTTCATATACCTTTGTTCCTGCAAATACTACTCCTGTGCTTAGCACTACTCCAACCGTCGCCGTTGCTATTGTCTTAAATATACCCTTTGCTTTATTTTCCATAACTATATCATTCTCCTCTTTAATTTTTGATATAGCAATTTTAGTTTTGATTTTATTTTTATCAAATTCCATTTCTAAATTCCTCCACTATTTAATTCTTTCTTTATTTTCTTTCGTATTCTATGTAGTCTTGTCTTTACATTTAATTCAGAAATATTTAATTTTTTTGCTATATCTTTAACTGACATAGATGAATAATAAAATAAATTTACAATTTCAATATCTATATCTTTTAATTCTTTCATCTTTTGTTCTACATCAAAAATCAATTCTCTATCACTTTCATACATATTTACACTATTTAATATGTAATTTTCAAAATCACTAATATCATAAACTATTTTAAGCTTTCTATATTTTTCTTTTATTAAGTTTCTTGTTATCCCTGCCAAATATGAATTTAGTGATACATTGATATTTAATCTATTTCTATTTTTCCATAATATAAAAAATGTGTCCGAAAAGATTTCTTCTTTATCTTCAAAAGATATATTACTATTTACCGTTCCGTTATTTATAATTGTTGTTATATAAGGTGTAAAATCTTCTATTATTTGATCTATATCAATTTCATTATCTATATAATAATCTTCTAACTGCTTTGACTCTTTCAACTAAAAAACTCCTTTATAAGACATCTTATATTTATATAGTGTAATTTAATAAGCAAAAGGTTACACTTTATTTTTAATTTTATCATTTTTTTCTTTTAAACACAAAAAAGAAGAATCACATAATAGCAATTCTTCATAAAATAAAAGGGGATTTGTGCTAATTGATTTATCATTCTACAATTAGCACATTCAAATTATAAGATTTATTTTTCTTTTATTGATTGTAGTAAGGTATTTGATAAATATTATCTCCCCCAGTTTCTTCTCCTCTAAATATTATTTTTACTGAATCATCTAACCATTCTATTGAATAATTATCATCTCTTAAATTTGCACCATCATTTGCTAGTTCTGTTCTAAATGATACAGGATTTGTTCCTTGAACATAAGGACGTCCTGTAGTATCAAAATATACTAATAATTTCTGTGAACTGAAAAATAATGAAGCTCCTTCTTTATAGCATTTAACGTGATATTTTCCATCAGGAGAAATTTCATCAAACCATTCTATTTTATTATCTTTAACAAAATATATAGCCGAACTATATAACAAAGATATTCCGAGTATAATTGTTTCTATAACTATTATAATTATCATAATTATCACTTTTTTGCTTTTCTTTTTATTTTCCATTTTTACCTCTATAATTTATTTTATTGTTTCTTTTTTCATATCATCTAAATTTAGAATTTCCAGTTCTGTTATAATTCCCTCATTTGATTTTATTGAATAAGCCTTTCCATTTATAAAATATGAATAACCTATGTCTATTTTTTCTTTACTTTTACCATCTTGCAAATTTACTCTATAAAATTCACTTCCACCTCTAAAATAAGCATAGTTTTTATAAATATATGATAAAAATTCTAAAGGTACTTCATTTTTCCATATACTATCTAATGTATTATCAGAATAATTGATTTTATATAACGTATATTCATCTTCAATATTGCTGTTATTTCCTAAAGTTTTTCTTGTATAAATGTAACCTTCATTTAATAAACAATACACATTTCCAAATCTGCCCACTTCTTTATTTGTTTCATTATTTAAGAAAATAACGTGATGTTTTTCTCCATCACTATAATCTAAATATGTTAAATAGTTTTCATTTGCTGAAGTTATATAATTTCTCCCTTTTGCAATTTCTTTGCGTTCAGTTCCATCTATTTTTGAACAATATATACTTCTACTTGATTGATCTATATAGTAGATATTGTCATTTACAATGTAAAAATAATTCTTTACATTTTCAATTAATACCTTTTTATCAGAACCATCTTTATTCATAACACTAAGATTCCCTTGTGGTGTTCCATTTATTTGATCATACCCTATTTGTTCAACAAAATAAATTTTTTCATCTTGTAACCACATTTGAATAGAGCTTCCTTCATAAATCTTACTACTATTACCTTTTAAATCAATTTTAGTTATCCCTTTTCCTCTGTAATAATATGGTAAAATGTATATGTATTCTCCATCAAAATAAATTTTATCTATTCCATTTTCTGTTTTGTATAACTTTTTTATACTTTTATCTTTAAAATTAAAAACATATATACATTCATCAAAATCATTTGCATATACTGCAATATTCCCTAATTTTACAAATCTTTCGCCTTTTTGCATACTTAATTTTATTTCTTCTTCACTTATAATTTCTTCATCAACTGATATATTATTATCAATTATTTTTTCTCCTGAAGTTTCTTTGTTTTCAATATTTGTATAGTGTTTATCTATAAAAGTATATTTAATAGCATAACCACAAACTATAATGAAAATTATAATAACTGATATAAAAATTTCTTTATATTTTTTAATTATCATTTAATTGCAATTCCTTTCCTATTAGTTTCTTTGCAAATATTCTTGAAATATTAAAATCTCTAAAATCCATATTCTCTTCATTTATATCATTAAAGGTTTCTTTTAAGTATTTACTTGTTTCTGCTTTAACATTATCAACATCTGTTGATGTTTCCAAAATTTTAAAAATTTGATTAATAGCGTCTGTTCCTGTTTCATTTTTTAAATAGTATAAATCTATTTTTCCTGTTTCTATATATCTATTAACATTTCTTTTTGCTATAATATTATCGAAATTTGCAAGATTCATACATACATATATTACTAAAACAATCGCAAAATACGTCTTTGGTAAATTGATTTTTTTATCTAATATATAAATAACAGTTGGAATAAACAATATGCTTTCTGTAAACAATGCACAATATACCAAAAGTCTAAGTAAAGTATAACCATAAGCACTTTCATAGAAATACATTCTTATACTCGCTGATATTACTATTATAAAAGTAAAAGCAATCATTATCAAACTCATATAATTAATAAATCTATTTGTTTTGTTTTCATCTTTATTTTCTCTTTTTTTTGCAATTAAGATTGTAACCAAATTAATAATAGAAACAATCATTAATTGGAAAAATCCCTGTCTTGCTGAATCGGCATAATTCAATGTAGTATTTCTCATAAATAATGATTTTATTTGTATATAACAAAATACTAAATATATAATATTTAAAGAAATCAAAATCATTTTTATAGTAAAATTATCATTTATTTTTTTTGACTGATTATCTTTTTCATTTATAACTTCATACTTAAAACATATATAATAAAATAAGCCTATAAAATAGAAAAATGAAATTATTATACAAATTGTTTTTACAAATGAGGTAGATATATTTATGCTATTTAGTAAATTTATCATTTGATTAAATATACCTTTAAAAATATTTGCAAAAACTTCATCTGCAGTTGATAACAGTATTATAATAACTAAAACAATAGGAATTGTAATTAGTACAGCTTTGAATATTCTTTTCATCTTTTCTTCATTATTAGATTTTATATTTATTTTTAGTTTTTCTTTGATACTATCAACAAATTTTATTGTACTTTCTCCAATAAAACTTAAAGGATTAAAAAATGAACCAAGAATTTTCCCTATTGTATCTACTTCAATTTCAAAATTCTCCCCTATTAATCCCAAAATCATAAAGCAAAATAAAATAGGTATTATTATCAAATTTATACTATTAAAAAAACTATTATCATATATGAAATATGTACTAGAAAGCAATAATATAGGTATTAACAGAAATTTAGCTTTTGAATTTTTTATTTTATTATTTTTTTCTAATATATAAACAAAAAAATACGAAAATGGTATCGAAAACAATAACATTGACAATCCAATAGACTTTCCCAAAAATAGTATTACAAGCCAAATTGCAAAAAGCAAAGCTCCCATTCCTATACTAATCATAATCTTCTTCATCTCCTTTGTCTTGATAGTCTAATATATCTCCTGGCATACATTCAAGTACCTTGCATAATTTATTAAGTGTAGAGAATCTTATAGCTTTTCCTTTATTAGTTTTCAAAACTGAAAGATTTGCAGGTGTAATTCCAATTTTTTCTGCTAATTCAATTGATGATATTTTTCTTTTAGCCATCATTACATCTAAATTAACTATTATCATTTAACTTCCTCCTATATTGTCAAATCATTTTCTTTCTTATATTCAGTTGCCTGTTTAAACAATTCTGATAAGATATATAAAGCAATTGAAACTCCAAAAAATAAAATACATAAGAATAACAATGTACTATTAAAAACAATATCTGTTGATTTTGCTAAAAATATTTCGTATAAAAAGTCCATTAACCAAAACACAGAACCTATTAAACTTATAATACCTGTTATTTTTAATAATCTCACATTTCTTTCACAAAATGGAGTGTTTAATCTTAAACTATTAAATAGATTAATAAATTTATGAGTAATCATTAAAAGTACAATTCCATTTGGATAAATTACATACATACTTGCACCTAAATTAAATCCTAGTTTGTTTAATATAAAAGGTAATCCGACCAAAATAATTATTCCACTATAAAAGCACACTTGTAAAAATACCTTTAATATTTTTCCAATTCCTTGTTCTCCAGTTATTTTCATAAAAATAATTCCTCCATAATTTAATATTATGAAGGAATTATATAATAATATTTATTGTTTGTCAATATCTTTTTATCGTTTTTCAATATTCTTTTAATCTCCAAAACATTCTCCACCTATTATCAATCCTGTAGTAACATCTACAAATACCATAGAACCATTTCCCAGACTATCCTCTCTTATAAATACATAGCATTTTCTAACAATATTTTTATAGATTTCTTGTTTACACCCATAATCCATAGTAAAGAAATTATTTGCTATCTTTTCTTCAATTCTAACTACTTGACTAGATTTTTCTCCACTTGTTCCAATTGTATCTGCTTCTGCAAATCCAATTTCAGCAATTTTTTCAGCTTCATTTTGAGAAATTTTTACTTCATTATTTTCTGGTTTGTAATTATCAAAATTTTTTAGAAATATTTTATCTGATCTACTAGCAACTCTTTCATTAAACTTATTTTTTAATTGTTCCAAGTTTTCCTTCTCAATGTCTTTATTATTCCAACCAAATCCATTATAAGAATAATATTTTACTGAATCTCCACCGTTATAATCTCCATCAGCACCTTGACCTACTTCTAAATAATATACATTATCTTTTACTATTGGCATATTATAAAAATCATAAACATCTTCCCATAGTAAATCTGTATTTTGCAATTCATTATGTGGTGTTTCAACTTTTTTAAAAGTTTTACCTTGATCTAATGTATAGTATAATTCACAAGAATCTCCACCATTATATGGCATAGTTAAGAATCCTAAATCTTTTGAATAGAATTTAACTTTACTATCTTTCTTAAATGTATCATTAATACCATTGCTTACTACATTCCAATTCTTACCTCCATCATTTGTAATTTTTATACTTCCAAATGCAACACTCATTGCAACATCTTGAATTTCATACATAATTCCTATATCTTTACTAAAAAACTCTATATACTGTATATTTTCATTTTGATTTAGTTGAATTGTAGTCCAGCTTTCTCCATTATCATCTGAATATATAATAAACGAATTATTACTTGTATAATCATAATTAGAAAACAATATTTTAAAATCTGTAATTTGATATTTTTCTTCTTCTATATTTTTTAAATTTTCAAAATTTCCAGGTACTTCAATTTCTTTTCCATTATATGTTATATATAATTTCCCATTTTTTAATATATAACTTTTTTCCTCTGCTACTTTTTCCAATTGTGTAATTTTTTCTTTGTCAAAAATAGTTCTCTCTTTATTAAGCTCTATATAATAATTTACAAAAAAGAATATTACTATAATAATTACAAATGTAATGGCTATTATTATTTCCTTATTTTTCATTATAAAATCTTTATTCATTTTATCCTCTACTTTCTAAACAAAATTTTATTTATTTCATCATCTGTAATTAATTTTATTTCTATTCTATTTACTTCTATATCAACTATTTCTGCATTATAAGAATTATTATTTATTCCTAAAATAGTTGCTCTGTTTTCATTATTTAGTACAACTATGTCAAATTGTTTATACTTCATATTCTTCTTCCTTTTTACCTTACTGCAGAAATTATATCATACTTGTCAAAATTATTCAAAAATTTTTACATTTTTGACAGATTTTGACAAATTTCGCATTTTAAAAGGAGTATAATCACTCTTGAAAGGAGTAGTAAATGGATTCAAAATTACAAATTTTAATAGAAACAAATAGGGATAAACTAACAGAAATGATAGAAAATAAAGAACCTTACGAAAAGATAGTAAAACAAAGTCAACTTTTAGATAAATATGTTTTATTAGGTTTTAGAGCTATTAATCAATTAAAGAGCTAGAATAAACTAGCCCTCTATAATCTATTATTATGATATTTTGAAAAGTATTGGATCAAACTTACTTTTTACTTTTGGAATATCAGTTTTACTAAATGTCATTATATGTTCAACAATTTTATTTGAAAAGCCTTTTACTTCATCATCTGTATAAGTTTTATTTGTTTCAACTAATACATTAGCTTCACTTAATAGTTTTTGTTCTTCCTCGTTGAAGTTCATTTTTTCACACCTTCCTTTGCTTTTATATATTGCCAAAAAGATTATAACATATTTTTTATTTTTTTGTATGTTTTTTTAAAATTATTTCTTTTTTATTTTCATCATATATAACATCTACTAATCTATTTTCCTTATCAATTCCCATCTTCTTAAAGTATAAATAAGGAATATTTATCTTTGTAGAATATGAATTTCCATTCTTATTAAAATTTACTTTATTAGTTTGTGGTTGCCTTAATTTAGATTCTTTATGTTTTTCTTTTTCTTCAAAAAATCTTATATCCTGGTGCAATATTTTACTAATAGAATTTCTGCTAATCCCAGTTGTTTGCTCTATTTCTTTCATTGTTTTATTATCTTTAAAATATAAGTTTAATATATTACATTTTATTTCTTCATTAATCACAAAATTAGACACTTTTATCTCCTTCCAATAATTTTATCACATCTTATCATAAAAATTGATTTTAGTCCAATTATAAAAAAGACAAGGTTATTGTTTATCGTTCTAATACCTCATCTTTTTTTATAATTAAAAAATTATTTTTTATATTTTCATACAGCAATTTTCCATAATCTCTATTACTAAATTCTTTAATTGCTATTTGATATAATTCATTATCATTTTCACAATATATTTCTTCAACTTGCTTGCATTGTTCTTCATCAATATCTATAATCTGGCTATTATTAAAATCTAAACAAAATCCCTGTATTTCTGATAATTTGTCATTTATATAATCTTTTTTTACACAAAAACCACATTGAGAAGATTTATCATATACTTTAATGATTTTACCTGAATATACATAAATTGATGGTTCTTTTTCTTTTAATGCTTCATTTATCTCTTGATTTTCATTCTTTCTATAAAGTTCAATATCTTCCTTGATTTTATTTAATAAAGCTACGGAATAAGAATCGTGGTATTGTTCAGACGCATTAATATAATTTTGTATTAAATCTTCAATTTTTGATATTCCAGTATGTAAAAAGGCTTGTCCTACAATTAGAAATTCTTTGTTTCTTTTGTCTTCTTCGTCCATAATACCACCTCTTTCTTATGTTTCTAATTCCTCCTCTTCTTTATCATTATATGGATTTAATAATCCTGGTTTATAATTATCTACATAGGTTCTTAGTTCAATTTCACTTAAATTACATATATCTTTTAACCAATTATTTGAAGTTATTGCTGAAAGTCCACAACCAGTATTTGCATTTTTTAATACTTCAATATCTGCTTTAAATATTTCATAATTTAAGCAATCTTTAACACTTTCAACTTTACTATCTAAAAGCTTCATAAACTCATTAAAATCTAGTCCCTGTGTTATATCTTTTTTTAAGTTAAATTCTTTATATGGCTTTTCATTTTTTGCTAAAACACCTTCTGCTATATCCCACTCTTTTTTATTAATATGTTCAACAATTTCTTTTAAAGCATTTTCTAAATTTTTATCATATATTCTATACATAAAGGCTGATGAATAATTTTCCCTATTTCCGTGAAAGTCAACTGATTCTTCATTTGTCATTCTTCTATCAAATATTTCCTGACTATTTGTTATTATTAAATCTTTTTCCTTGATGATTTCTCTAAGCATTTCAAATGGATTTTCAAATTTTCCATAAAACATTGTATATTTTCCGTCAGTTTTTTCTAATATTTCTATTCTTTTTTGATTTTCTTTTTCTTGATATTCTGCGTCTGGTTCTCTTCTATTAAAAATAAAATGTTCTTTTCCATCTTTAATCATCATAGTAGGATACATTAAACATTCTCTATTGTTCCAATTATCAAAGTTCTTATATGGTTCTTTTTCAATTATTTTTATCATTTGTAAAATTCTCCTTTATAAACAATTTTTTATAAATTCTAGCTGTTGCAATGTCATAATAATTCTTGCTTATTTCTATTCCTATAAAACTTCTTTTACAATTTACACAAGCTATACCAACTGTTCCTGATCCCATACAATTATCTAAGACTTTTTCTCCTGGATTAGTATATGTTTTAATTAAATACTGCATTAATTCTAATGGTTTTTCTGTAGGGTGTATTGTTTTAGAAGGGTGTACTTTTTGAATAGATATTATTGATGTAGGATATTTATTTGTATTTCCTTTTCTATAATCTTCTAAAATTTTAAAATCTCCGTAATTATGGTTCTTTATACTAGATGTTTTATATTTATTACCTTTTCCGTGTAATGGCTTTCCTTGTGTAAATATTGGATTATATGTAGGTTGTTTTTTATAAAATACAGCAATTTGCTCGTGTCTTCGCAATGGTTGTCTATTACTATTTAAAAATCCAGTAGTGAGCTGTTTATCCCATACTAAATCATAACGAAATTGACTTCTGTTACTATTTACTAAGTCAATATAGAAATTACCTTGACCGAATAAAATAATAGCTCCATTTTCCTTTATAATTCGATTATATTGCTTCCACAATTCTTCAAAAGGTATTATCTTATCCCACTTATTTTTTGTCTTCTGAAAAGGCAAATCGCATAAAATTAAATCAATTGAATTATCCTCAATATCATTCATTAATTTTATGCAATCCCCTAATTTTAATTGTATATTCATTTATCCTTGCTCTCCTAAATCTTCTGTTTCTTCTTGTAATTTATCTATTTCTGTTTTTTCATCTTCTATAAATTGCTGTTCCATTCCTTGCAATGCTTGTTTAGTTTTTGTTTCATCATCTAATAAGTAACTTATCATCATTCCATTATGTGCATATATTTTTTCATAGTTTGTTTCAATATTTTTTATATCAAAGTAATATGATAGAAAAACATCATCTTTATATGTGTTATCTTCTAATGATGGATATACCGAAACAATTATATTAGGATTTTCATTTCTATATAGTGTAAATATAGCTTTATTTCTTTCTGATTGGTCTAACAATTTATTTAGCAGTTCTGTATATGTAGCCTTCTTTTCATCAACTGAAAATTCACTATTTTCTGTAATTTTTTCTAATGATTTAAAAATATTACTTACTTCCTTAAAACTTTTATTAGAAAGTGTTTCCATTGTATAATGTAATTCTAATTCTGAAGGAATTACTTCTTGCTTATCATTTTCTAATCCCTTATATAAAATTTGATATATTACATCTTTATATTTTCTATATACTTCTTTAGAACCTAATACTCTATAATCATCATAATAATTTTTTAATGCTTTTGATGTTTCTAACTTTGCTAATTTATTTGATTCGTTCGCACAACGTAAAGTTCCAGAAACTAATCCACAAATAAAAGCACCATATTTTTCTTCATAAGATTTATAATGAGAATACAATTCTTTCTGTTTCATAAATGTTAATGGATAGACATTACCATCAGCAATATCAGCAATTATTTTATTGTTTTTCTCATCTAATATAATATTTTTAATGTAATCAGAAGCCATTATAAACCTCCATATTCTCTTCATCTTGTTCTAATTTGTTATATTTTTCTTCAAAGTGTTCTAGCATATCTTTCATTTTCTCAATAAGTTCTTCCTTAGAATTAATTTTACTCATATCAAATAATTCATTCTCATAAGTTTCCATTTCTTTTGAAGTTTTATTATAGTAGTTGAATACAATTTCAATATTTTCTTCATACTTAACTAAAAATGCTTCTTTTGTTACGTCTACATTTGTTATTGTAGCAAATTCTTTTCCATCTGGAGTTCTTAAAAGTTTTTGACTATCTTCATATAAAGATTTCAATTTTGAGAAGCAATACTCATTTTCAAATACAAATGTATATCCGTTATCCAAAACTACATTTTTAGAAGCTTCCTCAATTTCTTTTAATTCTAATAAATAATCTTTAATATCTTCCTTCGTTTCTTCATCATCAAATTCGTCTATAATTTCTTGATCAGAATAGTTATAATGACCTCTCAATATATCAGCTATTTCATTTGGCGAACAGCTATCCCAAATCATACTATATCTATCATCAGCCATTTTTTGTGTTCTATCTTCAATTTTTTTATAGTCTTTATTTTCTGAAATTAATTCTAAATATTCTTTATTGTCAATTTTATATTCAATCAATAAATCATTAATTACGCTATTTAACTGACTTGTTATAATGTCTTTAGAATTAATTGCACTTGAAATACTTAAATCTGTATCTAATATCTTTCTGTATAGTAAATCAAGCTTTTTTATATCGTTCTTTGCATTTATCCTATTTACTTTTTGCTTTAAACTATAATCTTCAATTCCAAATACATTTCTATTTTCTATTTTTGCAAGTGGTATTGCTAAATGTCTAAGAAAATCTTTTACATCAGCATTATAGAACTCTATTTCTTTAATTTTATTTCTTATCTTTTCTTGTTCGCTCTTACTTGTATGTTTCATTTGTTCAATTATACTTGCATAATCAAATAAATGTCCTATTCCATCAACTTCTAAAGAAAATGGTTCATCTAAATTTATTCCCTTTTCTTCTATATATCTATCTAACCATTCATCAAATCCATTCGCTTTCATTCTTGTTCTAGTTCCTCCACTTCATCTAATAATTCTTGAATACTTTTTCCTTCATAAGATTTAGTATACTCTTCTAATGAATTTTTTAGAAATTCTTTTTCTTCAGGTTTTGGAATATAAGTATAATATTTCCTTTTATCATCTGCTACAGCTACAATCGTGATCTTACAGCTATCTTCTTTTGGATTATAGTCTAAATAAACATCATAATAATCTAAATCATAGTTTAATTCTTTTAAGCCGAATATATCTTCAACTTGTCCTGCGTCCAATGTTGTTAGGGCATTAATTCCCTTATCTTCAATCATTATTCCATCTTCAAACCATATTTCATCTGGCTTCATATTCCTAATTGAATCTATTCTTAGTTCATCTTGAAATAAATTTTCATACTCATAATCTTTATATATCCAATCAGCATTTACCATCACACCTAATTCTTCATTTAAAGCATTTTTTAGATTTCTAATATAATCTATACTGACCAGATATACAAAATTTTTATATTCTCCAACTGTATTTTGCCACTTTTTAGCAACACAGTATTCTTCGCCATTTCCTTTATTAAAAAATCCTCTATCGCCAATTTTAGCTTTCTTTAAATATTTATCAATTTCTTCCTTTGTAACACTCATAGTTCTTGCTCCTCTTCATCTTCGTAAATTCTATCTCCTGGAATATAATAATCAAAATCTAATTCGCAAAGTAAAACACCATCTGCAATTGTTCCATCATTAAATTTAATTGTATATCTATCATTAAATTTGTCTTTCCCTCTTTTTATATCAAGTATTTCAACCATTTCTCCATTATGAATAGAATTATCTATTCTAGGCTCTTCCCATATAATTTTAGTGAAAAATAATACTCTATCATTTGTAGGCTGATTTATATTATTACTTTTTTCAAACTCCTCGACATCATATTCCAATGAATCCATTTCAGAGCAATAATAATATTTGTCATTATATTTTCTAATGTTTTCATTTTGTTTTACTAGCTCATCTTTCATTTCATCTGATAGCATTGAAATAATATCCTCTTTTGTAAAATCTTCATCAAATAAGAAATTAAAAGCTTCACTTGGATTGTTAAATGTTGAAATATTATAATTATCTAATATTTTTTTAGGTATTTTATTAATATCAAAATTGTTCATCTATCTATCTCCTCTTTTGTACCTTCAATAGCTTCTTTATAATAGTTTTCTAAATAAAAATGTATTTTTTCAGCTAGTTCTTGTATATTATTAAAGTTATAGCTTGCTCCTGATGATGATTCTTCTGCAATATATATTTCTTTTTCTTTAGGAAATATTTGTACTGTAATATTTATTTCATCTTCCATTTTTAGCTTTCCTCAATAATACTTTCTGGATTTCTAAAATTAATTGAAGTACAGTCTATTGCATTTTTTGAATATTCATAAAGTTTATTTATTTTTTCAATTATATTTGAATATATAGGGGCTATATCTACGCTATTTAATTCTGTTGCTTTTAAGTTATACATTTCACATTCTTTGCAAGCTGAAATTGGTTCTAAGACGCTAAAAATTGTATATTTCAAATTATTACCTTTTAACCAGAAATTTAATAAAACACCATTTTTAAATTTAAAGGTAATGCTTAAGTTATTCCAACTTAAGCTATCACTCTCTTTATCCTTTATTTTTACATCACTAAAATTGCCTTTTATATAAAGTTTTTTTAAGTATTTTTTTACATCTTTATTTAATTTTATCGAATTAGTCATTATTCTCTTTCTCCTTCGTCAATTTCCTCTTTTGCTGATTCATCAAATTCTTTTGCAAGTAATTTTTCTTGATATAAACTCACAGCCTGTTCTGTTAATTGTTCTCTTAATTCTGCTTTTGTAGGATAGAACATATCCTTGTATTCTTCATCTTTAGTTTTTCTATTTGGAAATTGTAAATATAATTTACCTTCATTACTTTCATTTAGTCTTATATCTTTTAAATGGATTCCATTTGCTTCAAGACTTACCATTGCTTTTGTTTTCTTAGATTGATCTTTTAACGGATTAGCTTGTGTTACAGTTACACCTGATTTTTCTACTTCAATATCTGGTGCTTCAAATTCTCCTTTTTCTTTTTTGTCTTTATATGCTTGAAATAGCGTATCGCTAATCTTTTTAAATACTTCATTATCTGCATACATTAATCTAGTTGTAATTAGTTCGTCTGTTGATTTCTTTTTGAATTTTCTATCTGGAAATTGTAAATACAAATTACCATTTTCACTTTCATTTACTCTAATTCCATCAATTTTCATTCCATCTACTTCTAATGAAGCAACTGCTTTAATCTCTATCTCCTCATTTTTTACTAAGCCTAATGACTTTACTTTAATACTCATAATTTTTACCTCCTAAAATTTTGATAAAAAAATAGAGAAAAGGATTTTTATTTCCCTTTCTCCATTTATTGATAATAACATTTTAACATCTAAAAAACTTAATGTATACTGCAGGATTTTGCAATGTTTTTGCAAAGTTTTATGTATATTTATCTTCCTTTATTTGATAAGAACTTAGCTGAATTAATTGCAAAGTCTAAAAATACAGATTCTTTCTTTTCATCTACAGTTTCTAATATGTTTTTTAATTCATCATATTTTATATTGTTTTTAAGCTTAACATCTTTGACATTGTCTAGTACAAAATAATCTAAACTTGTTTTTAAAGCAATTGATATTTTTATCATTGTTTCTAAACTCATTTTTCTTCTACCATTTTCAATGTCAGATATAAAAGAAGCTGATACATTTATGTCATTTGCTAAATTCTCCTGCGTTACTTTTAAAAAGTTCCTTCTCTCTCGTATTTTGTTACCTACATTTTCATAATTTACTGTTACTTCCATAATACCAACCTTCCTTATATTTAGTAACAGTATATTATTTTTCGACAAATTTTTTAATAATCTGTTAGCCGAGTATGCTCGCTAGTTGTTATTGATTGTTTACAATTACTATATAACAATAGGTTCTTCGACTTTTTCTAATTTTATATCTTTAACCTCAATTATTTCATCAAGATTATTTATACTAGCCATTAATTTTTCATATAATTTATCAGTTATTTGTTCTACAATTTCATCATAACTTTTATTTCTAAAATCTATATTTAATAATGTATACATATTATTGTTTAGTGCCATTATTTGTTCTACATTTTTTCTACTTAAAACATCAAACAAATCCTGAGCTAACATTTCATTTGCATAACTATCTTCTGTTCCAGAAAAAATATCTTGATCGTCATTTTCCATATTTTCCTCATACATTTCAAGTACATTATCTAATTCACGCTTTACTGATAATGGTATTATTAATTTTGGATTAAAAAATTCTCTTACCTTCATCTCAACATAATTATGTACTTGACTATTTAATTTATTGTATTCTTCTTTTAATTTTTTCTTTTCTTCTGTTTCTTCTTTAAAATCCCATAACTGATATTCTAATGAATCAGCTTTTCCTTTTAAATTTCTATACTTTTCATCTTCAAATAAATTGTTTGTCATTACTTGCAATTGTCTAACTAATTTATTACCATTTTTCTGAAATTTTAAATACCCACTTAATCCACCTTCTACTAAACTGACTAATAGTTTTGCTTTTCCACCTTCATTATACATTTTAGTTAATCCTGTGTTTTCTACACTAATAAAGTCTTTTGGATATACATTGTTGCTTTCCATTCTTGAATATACCTTATCTTGCTTTATTACTATACTCTTTACAATTTCATAACTCATATTTGCTTTTCCTCCTCTGCTTGTTGTTTATTTAATTCATATATTTTTAATCGCTGTGTCATTTTTCTATTATCTTCATATAAATCAATAACTATATTTTTTAATTCTCTATATGCTTGATTTCCTCCTGAACTCATTCTATCTGTATCAAAATCTAATGCTAATAAGCAATCTTGTATTCTTTCTTTTAAATTTTTCTTTTTCATAAGTTCCTCCATATTACAAAGTTTCAGTTTCTTCTTCATCTAAAAAATATTCATTATCTAATGCGTCAATAGAATCAGTTATTAATGCTTCAACTGATTGCCAGTTCAAATCATTAAATATTGTTTCTACAAAATCTTTAAGTGCATACTTTTTTTCATCTATTTTAGCTTTATCATAAGCTTCTTTTACTTTTTCATATATAGTTTGATAGGTTTCATAGTCATCTCCTGGTTTACTATTTTTATATAGTTTATCTGCTTGTCCTTCTGCTATATAGCAAATTCCATCTTGTCTATAAAAATTGCAAATATTCTTATATATATGTCCTTCTTGAAAATATTCTTTTTCTACTGTACCATCTTCTAAAATATTTCCAATCTTATTTTCTGGAATATCTAAATATTTTCTAAAATAATTAGTATAATCAATATTTTCTGTATATTCATTTTTCTTTCCATATTCTGCTATAAATTTAATACACTCATTATAATCATTAGACTTAAATAAAATTTTATCTTTTAATCTTTTTTCTCTATCAGTAAAGTGTTCTTTAATATAATCATCAAAAACATATCCATCTCTTCTCAATGCTCTATTAATAGTCGTTTTTGTTACCTTTTCCCATTTATCTCCAAAAGAATAACATTGACCATAAATATTTAAACGATCCAGTCTTGTTCTGTTTCTTGCTGTATCAATTGTTAGAATATGTTGTCCTATCAAAAAATCATAAACGTAAAACATATATTCATTTTCTTCTACGATTTTATATTTTTCTACATCTGGAATAACACTTATATCTCCTCTTTCATTCATATATTCTGGTAAAAAAGAATTATCATATAGTCCATCATTTACTTTTGCTAAAATATAACCTTTTGATGTTTTTATTTTATTTGGAAATATATCTGTTCCATCATATTTATAATTTTTATCATTCATATTTCTTCTTCCTCACTTTTTTCTTCTTCATTCTGTATTTGTTTATTATCAAAAATCTTTACAATTTCTTGTGTTTTACCACTTTCATCAAACAGTTTTACTTTAAAATCCTTTGTATTATAAAAGGATTCCATATATCCTGGTAATATATCTTGCTCCATAATATTAAAAAATTTTTCTACATCAACAGCAGGAGCTTTGTGTGTTATAGTTACTTCTATTGCAAAATGTTCTATATCATTATTTATAAATAGTGATGTTTCAGTTTTTACTATATCTAAATCTTCAAATTTATACTCATCTAATTTTGCAGTTATTTTGTTGTAGTAATTTATTATTGTTTCATTACCATTTCTATAATTGCTTTTTTTCATACGCTGTTTTCCTCCTTTTCTTCTGTATTTTCCTTATCTCTCAAATAATTAAAATCACATATCTGTAAAAAATCTTTTTCTGCGTCTTCTATAGTAAATTCATTTTCTTCTTTTCCTAAAATTTCAGCATTATAAAGATTTCCCATATATTCTAATTGTTTTTTCCTATCTAATTTTTCAAAATCTTTATATGTAAAATATGCTATTTTATTTTTGTTGCCATTGTTATCTGTATCAATTGCTAAATTTACAGAGTATTGATTATATTTTTCGTTTTTTACAAATAACAATTTATATCTATAACTAATATTGTTTTCAAATTTTTCAGATAAAAGTTCAAAAAACTTTTTAGAGTAATCCATAATGTTTTCTTTTGTCATATTTCTTCTTCCACGCTTTCTTCTAATTCAATATTTAAACCTATGGCGTTATTCAGCAATTCGTAGTATTCATTTCTTAATTCTTTAATATCACTTTCATTTTCATATTTTTTGAAAAAATTTTTTTCTACACTTTCTTTATTATAAATATCGTCATATATATTGTTTAAGTTAGTATTTATTGTTTCACTAGATAAAATATCTTCTTTAATAGTCATATATGAATTAAGTTTATATGCCATTTCGATTCTTGGAATATCAAAATGTTTTTTCTCATATCCTATTTCGTCGTGAGAACTTAAATAAATAGAATATATATTATTTTTATCCCATAAGATAGGATCAATAAAATCATATAAGCGATTTTCTACATCTCCTTTTTTATCTAAAGTAGTTAAAAATATGCAATCTCCACCATTTGAAAATCCATATACATTCCCTTTTTCATCTTTAAAGCAATATTTATATTCATCATTAAAAATATCAACTATTTCTACTTTCAAAGGCTCTTTATTTAGATTTTCTCTACATCTTTCAAGTTTTCCAATATGTAAATCAAGATTTTTATTAAACTCATATCCCCAATATCTATTTTTTTCATCATTGTTAAAATCTCCTAAGCATAATTCAAGTCCAGAATAAACATTTTTAATTGGTTCTATGTTCAACATATAAACATCATATTTATTTTTTTCATTTTTGAATTTTGTTACATTCATTGTTAAGTCTTTACATATAAACTTTCCTCTATCACAAATATCAAGAACATATTTTCTTGTTAATTCTGATGGATTATATAAATAAGGATTTCCATTACCATCTAACATATAAATTTCATCATTATAAGTTATCTCACTTACTTCTTCTATTGGTAAAACTTCAGTTCCAACAAATCCAGAATGATAATAACTTTGTGCTTTATCAGAAGCACTTTTAAATTCTTCTAATGTTTTTATATTTTCAAACTCTTTTAGAATCTCATTAAAATCCTTATCGCAACTATCTCCTCTTTTTGAGAAAAGATTAAATTCGCTTTTATCTCCATTAAATTCTGGTGTAGAATATAATTTTTTAGTTTTTGTATCAAAATAATATACTTTTCTTCTAGTCATTATTTCCTCCAATTTCTTCATTACTTAAATCTAATTCTATTTCTTTGTCATATCTATTCATATCACTTGCTATAATCATATCTTTTGAAGCTCCTATTATTAAATTCCCTTCTTTATCTAGGTTATTTTCGATTTCAATTTTATTCATCTTGCAAAATTCCTTTACATCTTCTAATGAATAAACTTTTGCTACTATTTTTGAATCTAGTATTTCACTATCACAATTAAAGCAACAATCTCCTACTAAATCTACGTCCATATCTGATGGTGTTTTATCATCTTCTACTAATAGATATTGGTTCATATATATAGTATTGTTTAAATCTAAATCGCATTTTATAATATATTTATAATCTTGTTTTTCAAAGTTAATTTCTTTTAGTTTTTCATTCATTTTTTCTTTGTAGTTGTCTATGTCTTCTAAACTTATCCATTCAGGCTTTTCTTCATCTGTAAATGATTCATATATTTTTTTCATTTCTTCTATGTGTTTATCTACATCTTTATAATACAGATGACCTAAATAACCATTTCCATTGCCTAAGAAATAATCACAATCAGTTCTTAATCTATCTAACATCATATAATCCAATTTTCGTGGATTTTCTCGATCTTCATTAAAAATATAGTCTTGTAAATCATTATATTTATTTTCTATATTTGCATTTTCATTAAAATCATTTACTATATGCAAAAGTGCTTGCTCCATACTTGTATATCTTCTACTCCACGTTTCGTTCGTACCAACTTTTTTACCTTCTAATGAAAATATAAAAGGAGAATATTGTTCTTCTTCTCTTCTTAAAGATAAAGACCAAACATTTCCATTATCATTTTTATATGTAAATTCAACTTTTTCGCCAATTTCAAAGCTATCTTTTCTTTCAAGTAACTTATTGATAAGCTCTACATTTAAAATATTTTCAGTCATTCGTATACCTCCCATAATTATTTAAAAATTACTACCATACTAGGAAATGGAGCAGGATTTTTTCCATCATTAAATTTTAGTCTACCTCTAATAAATCTAATTTCTTGCTTGTTGTAGATATAATCGTGGAAATAACTTGTATCAGTTCTTGCAGGAATAAGCATAACTATTAAAGTATTATTTATTTTATTCTCTTCATAGCATTTTTTTACCCAATAAGGTATTTCTCTTCCATAAGGTGGATTACAAAATACTCTTTCTCCACTCCAATCTTTAGTTAATCCATCATCTTCTTTTGTAAAATATTTCTCACATTTTGCATTATCCTTTGTAGCACAAGGATCTAACGTAAATTTAAACTCTTTATTTAGTTCTTCAAAAAATTTTATAGGTGTTGCCCATTCATTTGAATTGCTTGACATCATTCCTTTATTTATCATTAGTGTAATTCTTCCTTTGCAAAAATTACTCCTTCTAAAATCCCTTTTATATTACTTCTTCAAATTCTTTTTCATCATTTGTTTTTTCTATTTTGTTTTCAAATACAATAACCTTTTCATAATTATCCATTAATCTACTACAGCTTTTACTTGCATTACTACATACCTTATATAATTCATTGGGATCGTTTTTTAAGGCGTTTATCCAGGAATTAAAATAATTTATATGGTCTTGTCTTGTAAAGTCTATATCCATATCTAATTCTGCTTCTAAAAATACACAAGAAAGTTCTGCAGTTAATTCTTCTAAGGCGTATTTTTCTGTTCCAAATATATTTTTTATATCTCTATTTAATCTTTTTTCATTCCCTGTACTGTGGCTCATTTCGTGTAATAATGTACCTAAAAAAGCTTCATCTGACTTAAAGTATTTTCTAAGTGGTAATGTTATTTTGTCATCAATTGGACTATAAAAAGCTTTCTCTTGAAATTTTTCTTCAATCGGACATTCTGATGAAACAATAAAACTGTCTGCTATATCTAAAATGTTACTCTGTCCCTTTAATTCTGGTTCAATATATGGTGGAAAGCCTTCAATTTCACAAGCATTATACAGATAAAAATAATTGATAATAGGTCTTTTCAAATCTACTAAAACTCTTTTTTCATTTCCATCTTCGTCTTTTTCAACTTCTCCTGTTTCTTCATTTATAACCTTTTCTTGTCTTTGCCATATCCATTTTTCGCAAAATACACCTTTTGCTCCTGGTTTAACACTATATCCCATTTCATTTGCTTTTTTTAATGTTAGCCATCTAGGATCGTTATAACCTCTTTCTATTGCTTCAAAACTTAAATTAAGTCTATTTATTCCTTGATATTGTGTTCCTGTTACTGCATTTCGTGGTAAAAATGCTTTTCTATTCCACGCCCATTCAGAAAATATATAGCCTTTTTCCATATTAGAAATTAGCTTATCTACTATCCTTTTTCTGTTTTCTTCTACTTTTTCTTTTGCTGTTTTTTTCTTAATTTTATCTTTTGTATTAATTGTTGCCATAATTGACCTCCTACTTTATATTACTTAAATAAAAATTTAATTTATTAAATTCTTGTTTAAATAATATAAAGGCTAGAATAGTTGTTTAACTAAACTAGCCTATTCTCTTATTCTCCAGTTCGTGGAAGTTTTCTAATTGTTAGCTCTTTCTTATATGTTTTAGTAGTCCATTCTGATTTATCTTTAACATTTACATCTAAATAAGTTCCTGAAAGATTAACATAGTTAGTCCATACATCATCTGGTTTTATATCTCCATTAACTTTTGTAAATATAAATGGTGTTGTTTTAGCTTTAAAGTATTCTGGTACTGTTCCAAATTCCATTTTGAAATCTGTTATTACTTCATCATCTTTAAGCTCAACACCAGAAAAATCAATAAAGTTATTTACTGTTGAATCTAAGTTTTCTTTAATTAATATCCAATCTTCTGAAAGGTTAGTTTTATAGTAAACGTCAAATTCAACTTTATCTGTATAAATACCTGTAAATAATTTTGTTAGTTTTACTTTTTCATAAGGAAGATTATCAATGAATGTAAAGTTGTCTAATGGAACATTTGATAAGCTTTCAACTGCGTCAAAATCATATCTAATTTCGTCATTAGGTTGTGCTTGTACTATTCCTGATTTTTCTACATTTATTTTTACTTCTACAGGATTATCTTTAAAGTCAAAACATACTTCTTGACCATTTTCGCTAATTGTAAAATAATATGTTGAAGAATCAATTAAGTAGTATTTTGGAGAATCAATTTCATAAATTTTGTAATTTCCTGCTCCAAGCATTAATTTTTCTTCTAAATATCCTTCTACTGTTGTTGTTAGTTCTGCCACTACTTCTTCTGTATCTACATTTTCAACTCTATATGTTGCATTTGGAATATATGTATCTTTTTCTTCTCCAGTAATTTCATTATCTTTTGAAGCAACTTTAGATACATCTACGAATCCTGCAACTTCTACTTCATTTTTAATATCAATTGTTACTTTTTGACCATTCTCTGTAATTTCAAACACATCTGGTTTATCGCTTAAAATGTAATGTTCAGGTGCTTCTACTTCCCAAAGATAATATGTACCCTTTTCAAGCATAATATCTTCTGAAAATTTTCCATATTTATCGGTAACTAACTCTAATAAAACATTATCGTCTTTATCTCTTAACTCGAATTTTACTCCCTCTAATGGTGTATCAGGTTCGTCCCCAGTCCAATAATTCTTTTCAAGAGCTGTTTTATCTATATTCATAAATCCTGCAATTTCTACTTTATTTGTAATATCAATTGTTACTTTTTGACCATTTTCAGTAATTTCAAATACATCTGGTTTGTCGTTTTTAATGTAATATTCTGGTGCTTCTACCTCCCAAAGATAGTATGTACCAACGTCTAATTGAACATCTTTTGAGAACTTTCCATATTTATCGGTAACTAACTCTAATAAAACATTATCATCTTTATCTCTTAACTCGAATTTTACTCCCTCTAATGGTGTACCTGGTTCGTCCCCAGTCCAATAATTCTTTTCAAGAGCTGTTTTATCTATATTTAAAAATCCTTGTGGAATTGGTTCATCTTTTAATTCTAATTTGTGTGTAATTCCGTTTGCTATAACTTCAATTTTGTATATTTTTTCATCTAATTGCCAACCATCTGGAACTGATGTTTCTTTTATATAATATATACCCTTTCCAACAGTTATGGTTTTAGTATTTCCATTTTTATCTGTTACAAGTGTATCTACTAATCTTCCGTTAGCAAAATTATTTTTTGTTACGTCTGTTCCTTCTTCAAAGTCTGTTCTTACTTCATATTTTGCTCCTTCTACTGGTTGATCTTTTTCTGTACCTGTAATATAGTTTTTATCAGAAGCAACTTTTGTAATTTTTACATTATTACCTAGCTCTGGTGTATTATCTAATTCTAAGTAGATTTTTTGTTCATTTTCTGTAATTCTAAAATAGTATTCTGTACTATCTAATTCATAATGATTAGGAGCTTTGATTTCATAAACTCTATATGTACCAAGTTTTAACTCTAAATCGTCTGTTGAATAATTTGAATCTACTATTTTTCCATCTTTATTAGTTGTTACAGTCCAATTTTTTGTTTCTTCAAAGTTTGTATATTCTATTTTGAATGTTGCATTTGCTAGTGGTGTTCCTGATACTTCTGCAGTCCATAAGTTATCATCATTTGATGTTTTGTAGATATTAAAATATCCACCTTCTTCAACATCATCTGAAGCTGTTACTGAAACGTGTCCTCCGTTTTCTGTAACTTTAAAATAATATTTTTTATCATTCTTTTTGGAATGTTCAGGTGCTTCAATTTCCTGTAAATAGTAATCTCCAAGTTGAAGCTTTTCATTGTCAAATATTGTTCCATCTTCTTTTGAAACAGCTATTAATTCTTTACCTGTTTCATAAGATTTTACAATATTTCCATTTGTGTCATAAATTCCATATTTAGCTCCTGAAACTCCTTGACCTTTTTTTACTCCAGTCCATACATTATTTCTTTCAGAAACTTTTACTGCTGAAAAATAACCACCTGGAACTGGTGTATTTTTAACCTTTAATGTTTCACTATCGTCCATAAAATCTAATTTAAAAGAATAAGTTGAATCATTTAAAGTTGTATATTGTGGTACTGGTGTTGTTTCTTTTACATAGTATGTTCCAAGAGAAAGTCCTGTTATATGGATTTTTCCTTCGCTATTGGTTGTATAAGTATTAATCAAATTCATATTAGCATTGTATAAATTATACTTAGCATTAGGTATTAATGAACCTGATAATGTTCCATTCCAAATATTATCTGTTGCACTTGTTTTTTCAATTGTTACTTCTCCTGTTGGAGCAATACCTAATTCTGTATCAGCACTTCCATTTTCAAATGGATCTAGTGTTAAGGCATAATTTTGTACTGAATTGTTTGGAGCTTTACCATATAGAGCAGGATATGATTTACAACTTCCATCTACACCAATATAAGCTTGAATATTTGATACTATACTTTTTTGTGGTATATACACTTTAAAATTCTCGCCTGCTGAAAATGTTGTCTTTTGACTTCCATTTGTGCTAGCAAAATAACTTCCAGAAGGTAGTCCAGAAATTTGATATACATAGTAATCCCTTAAAGGAACATTTGAGCTTACACTATAAGTTTGTGAATAGTATTCTCCTTCTTTTGTTAGACTTCCAACTTTATTGATTGATACTTGTGGCGAAGCATAGTTATGTCCTGGATTATTTCTAGCATAATTAACTAGATTTACTATTGCATTTGCAATTTTTGTACCTCTTTCATCTCCACCTCTATATCTTGAAGCAGGATCAAATCCATAAAGAACTGAATAAACTGCTTGTTTAGTTGCACAGAAAGCGTCATAATCGTTTTCTACTCCCATTTCGCCAGGAGATTTATAAGGAAATCCATTAAATAAAACTCTCCATACTTCTGGATTTTGGATAGCTTCTGTTACTGTTACTGTATAAGGTGCTTCTTCTCCTACACCGTGTCTATCTGAATTTAGACAATATGCAGGATAAAATTTTCCATCTTCTCCAGTATATCCAACATACGTTGTTATAATATAATACCAAGCATTTTTACTTTCATTCCAATACTGTAAATGGTATTCTGGATCTTTAACTGAATAAATATATGCGTTACTTACACTATACGCATTTACTACATTAATAAATGGTGTTAAATATGATGATAATAACAGTAAAATTATCATTACAATACCCATTTTTGCTTTAGTTGTTTTCATCAAAAATTCCTCCTTTTAATGTAAAAACCGAACAAAAAAAGAAGTTATTCAGACTGCTCTTTCTGAATAGCTTCTTTACTCGCTACAATTTTTCATACTAATATTCTAGCACTTGAATTTTTGAATGTATACTGCAGGATTTTGCAATGTTTTTGCAAAGATTTATGTTAATTTTTCTATTAATGTCCGTAATAGCATAGCGTTTGGATATATTCTCCATTATAGTATTCATCTACTGCATATATTTTCATATTTGTCCCTTTTAATACACTTGATTTAAAAGTATTATATGCACTTACATTTTCATAGGTCCAACCATTTCTATTTCCACCATAACAAGTACAAATGCTTGAATCCACAATTATTTGATATTGACTAACATCAGTTATTCCATATTTATTTAATTGTTCTAAATTATTTGTTACTTCTGTTGTTATGGTGTTTCTTAATTTATTTATATAATTTTGATTTACCTTAAATTCTCTAACCGGTGCTGATGGCTTTGGCGTTTCTACTGGTTTATTTTCAACTGGTTTGCTTTCTTCTTTTTTAGGTTCTTCAACTTTTGGTTGTTCTGTCTTTACTGGTTCTTGTTGTGGCGTGTTATTAACTTCCGTTTTAGGTTGAGAATTATTATTTGACATAGTAGTTTTATTAGATGTATTTGAGGTCTGTTTATTAGATGTTGATGTTTGTTTGTTTTCCTTCTTTACTTCTAGCTTCTCATCTTCTTTTAGAACTTCATCATTTTTTAATTCATTTACTTCTTCTTGCTCTTTTATTTCTTCAATTGCATTTTCAACAATTACATTTATTGGTTCATTTTCTTTTTCTTGAACTTCATTAATAACATTTTCAGGTTCTACTTTTACTATATTGTCCCTTTCTTTGTTGTTTATAAATTCTACTCCTCCTGCTACTCCTGTACTTAAAATAATTCCTATAATTAAAATTAAAAAACGTTTCATCATTCATCACTTTCCTTTCTTATTTTTTTATGTCATTCCTAAGACTTCCTTGTTTCTGTGATAAATAATAAAACCTTTCTTAAGTATATTTTACATCATATTACCTCTTATGTCAAGTTTGCTTTTATAATTTTTCAATTTCAATAATATCATTAAATTGAATTGTATTATCATCAATAAATAATATATGCTTTTTTATAGGATTAATTTTTTTTATCGTGCCTTCAAATGAAATATATTGTCTATTATAATAATATTTAATTCTTATTATATTACCTGATTCTAAACTAAATAATATGCTAGATATTTTCTCTTCTTCATCTTCTGATAATTCCTTTCTATCTTCATATTCAATTTCTTTATTTCTTAATGCTTCATTAAGTCCTTTTAATGCGTCAAATGGAAGAAATTGTCTAGCTCTATCTGCTCTACTAATAGCCATTGTGTCCTCCAATCAATTTATTTCTTATTATTGTTGTTGCTCCTTCTTCTAAATTCATTCCTCTAATAATCGAATTTTTTCCCATCTTTGATTTTATTTCAATAATTGATTTTTCTAATCTTCTTTCTTTGGTTTTATTTTCTATATCTTCAAATAAATTTAATTGTTCTGAATCCACTTTTTGAAGTCTTTCAAATGATATTCCTATCCTTCTAATAGGAGTATTTCTATCTGTTGTTTCTTCATATAATTTTTTAAATTCATAAACTAATTTTGTATATAAATTAGTAAATGAATGTAATCTTCTTGAACCTCCAGAATGTTTTTCAAAGTCCTTAGAATATCCAATATACAAACTTATACAATCAGTTTCTAAATCTTTTTCTATTAATTGTTGTGATAATAATTCAACCATTTCTTTTAAAACTAATTCTGCCTTATCAAAATTATAGTCCTTAAATAATACTTGACTATTAGAAATTGAATTAGTTTTAGGTTTATATTCCTTTATATCTGCAATAGTACAAGGTTCGTAACCATTTGAATGATCAATTAAAAATTGAGCATTTATGCCAAATTCTTTAAATAATATTTTAGGATCAGTATGAGCAATATCATACATATCAAATATTCTTTTTTTATCTAATCTGCTTTCTATCCCTTTACCAATTTGCCAAAAATCTGATAGTGGTCTATAATGCCATAATTCTTTTTTATACTTTTCTTCATTAAGCCAACCAATATTTGTGGGAGAATGTTTTGACATTATATCTAATGCAACTTTTGCTAAATACATATTCGTTCCTATTCCACAAGTTGCTGTAATTCCATAAGTATCATAAATATCCTTCATAATTGTTTTTGCTAAATCAATAGATTTCATATTATAAAGTTTTAAATATTGTGTAACATCTAAAAAAGCTTCATCAATTGAGTAAACGTGTATATCCTCTTTAGCAACATATTTCAAATAAATAGCATAAATATTTGCAGAATATTCAATATATTTATTCATACAAGGAAGTGCAATAATATATTTTATATTTGGTGGTATTTCATATATTCTACATCTATTTTTTATCCCTAACATTTTCATTGCAGGAGTTATCGCTAAGCATATTGCCCCTTTTCCACGAGATGGATCTGCAACTACAAGATTTGTATTAAAAGGATTTAACCCTCTTTCTACACATTCTACAGACGCATAAAAAGTTTTCAAATCTATAACTAAATATATTTTTTGCATAAAATCCCACCTCCGAACAATAGTTTTTTATGATTATAACACATTTAATTTTATTTGTAAACAATTGTTTGGGTAATATTTTAAAAAAGAAAGATTATATTTCAAACCTTTCTTTGTTACAAGTATAATTATTAAAATCAGTAATAAAAATATTTTTACTATTTTCTCCAATCTATTCTATATATTGTAATTTATCTAACAAGTTTCTCTATCGAATTGTATTCATCTCCACTTATTTGATATATACCATTATATGGTTGTTCAATATAATAACTATTGTTTTTCTTATATACGAATATTGTAGATACTCCAGCTTCTATAAAGTGAAAATCAACTTTTATTTCATCATCAATATTTACAGGTGCATCTTGTATGCTTTCGTTTTTAGTAACTCTTTTTGTACCATTTAAAACATATAGTATATCTTTCATTTCTTCTCTGTCATTAATACTAATATCTTTTTCATTTTGATTTAATGAAATACTTTCTAATTTTTCAAGTTGAGGTAAATTTAGTGTATAAGTTCTTCTATCTCTAAAATGATAAAAAACTCCTATCACTAACACCACTAATACAATTATACCTAATACTGCAAATAATACATTTTTATTTTTCATACCCATTCCTCCAATCATTTTAGCAAATTACTATTTTTCTAACTAATTACTAAATTGTAATTTGTAATTATTTTTTTACCAATTTATTTTTGAAGAAACTCATAACAAATAGTCCTAGTAAAAATCCAATAAGTGTTCCTAAAGTATTCATAATAACATCATCTAATTGTGCAAATCTCCCAATAAAAGTTTGTAAAAATTCGATGCTTATAGAAAATATTCCACCAAGTATTATTCCATTCCACCAATGTTTATGAATATTTTTAAATATAAATATTGGTAAAAATCCAAACGGTATAAATAAAAGTATATTCAATATAGTTGCAACGTTAAAACCCTCTTCAAATAATTTAAAACTGATATAACTATCAAATAGAGATGTTATACCAAAATTACCAGTTAAAATACCAGTTATTTTTAATATACATAGAATTATTAGAATCCATAAATACTGACATATTAAATTTGATATTTTAAAATTTATTTTTTTCTTTTGAATAAATTTTATTAATAATTCAATACATATTACACCTAAAAATATAAATCCTGACAAAGGAATAGTATTTCTTAATGTCCATATACCACTCCACATTTCCATTATGAAATAATCCATTATAATATATTACCTCACTTTCAAATTACTATTTTTCTAACTAATTACTAAATTGTAATTTGTTGCTTTAATAATATAATTTATGTCAAAATAACAATTCAATATATAATTCATTTTTTAGGTATTTAGCTGTAATCATTCCTCCATTTAATTCAACCAATTGTTTTGCTATTGCAAGTCCTAATCCAGAATATTTTTTCATATTTTCTAAAGTATAATATCTGTCAAAAATTCTTTTTACAGTCGTTACATCTAATTTGCTGGCTTTGTTTGAAAAAGATATTTTTCCATTTTCACTTAATACAATATTGCAATTACTATCACTATATTTAATAATATTTGATATTAAATTTTCAAAAATTCTAATTACCATATCTTTATCTATATTTCTATATATCTTTTTTTCACATATATTAATATTTGGAACTATATTTTTTATTTTAAATGAATTATAATAACTTGCTATTGTTTCTTCTAAAATATTATTTATGCAACAGTTTTCTTTATTTATTTTTCTCTCTGTGTCTATCCCTATTGATAAATCTCTTAACTGCTCTGTAAGAGATGTCAATTCTTTTGCTTTATTTTTTATAATTTCTACACATTCTTTTTGTTTTTCACTTAGGATTTCTTCTTCAAGCGTTTCAACATAACAATTGATTGCTGTAAGTGGTGTTCTTAAATCATGTGAAATGTCAGTCATTAATCTTTTTAACTTTTGATTTCCATTTTCATATTGTAATTTTTGATTTCGTAATTCCTTAAATTCTTTATTTAGACTATTTGTTAATTTTTTTATATCTTTATCATTTGAAGTTATTGTAATAACATTATTAGTATCAGAATTTAATATATATTTATATATGCTTTCAATTTCTTTGATTGATTTTTTCATAACATATATTTTTATCACACTTCCTACACAAATACAAAATAATACTACTGTAATCATTAATAAACTAATACTCACTTTTTTCTCCTACTTTAATTCTTTTTTTGAGAACAAGTATAAACCACCCATATTAATGACACTAATTACTATAAGAGAATATATTGGCATTTGATATAACTTTTTTATATCTTCTTCAATTTCTTCTTTTGTGTATAGTTGTTCTCTTATTTCATTAGAATCTGTTAATTTTGAATTGTTTATTAGACTGGCTTGTCCTTGTGGTAATAATAGATATATTGTTTTAGCAAAATTTACTATATCATCTCCTGGATAATTAGGATTTAGCTCTTTACTTACAATAGTTCGGACACCATTATCCCAACTTGAACTTGTTATGTATTTAGGTTGATTTGCAGTTTCTCCTATAAGCATTTCTGCAACAAACATAATAATAAATATAACTACACTCATAACTACAGATATTGTTATCTCTGAACAAATCATTGATATTAAGTTAAAAATAGAACAATATATAATGATAATTAATACTGCATTTAATATAATAATTGATAATTGTGATATTGGCATTTGTAGTGGTTCATATATTTTACTTCCAATTAAAAACATTATTGCAATATAAATAAGCTCACAAAATACTGATACTACTATACTAATTATTAATTTTGATATATATATTGAAATTCTATTATGTCCAACTATTATTTTATTTCTAATAATTCCCTCTGAATGTTCTTTTCCGACAAATACACTCACAAACATTGCAATGAAAAGCCCAATATATATAATATAATCATATAAAAATTTATCTAATGGTTCATCGTGTGATGTAGTCAATATTCTAATTCCTGCTACTAAAATTGTTGCAATAATAAACAACCAAAACATAATTTCTTTTTTTAATCTAAAAAAACCTGCTCTTAATAATTTAATCATTATCTGCACCTCCAATCAAATTTAGATAATAGCTTTCTAATGTTTCCCCTTTTTCTTGAAGATCACTAACAATGCAATTTCTTTTTGAAAGTGCAGATACAATTTCTGTAACATTAACCTTTTCATATATATCAATTGTTTCTTCTGAAATAATTTTATAAGGTATTTTTGTTTCTTCTAAATATTTAACACATTCCTTTATATTGTTTAATTTTAATTGTGTTCTTTTTTTCAAGTTCATTTCTAATTCTTTTTTACTAATTTCCTTTACAATTCTACCTCTATCCATAAAACCATAGCAAGTTGCAATTTTAGATAATTCATCCAAATAATGACTAGATATTAGAAATGTGATTCCATTTTCTTTATTTAATTTCAAAATCAATTCTCTTATTTCGATAATCCCTTCTGGATCTAGCCCATTTATAGGTTCATCTAAAAGAATAAAGTCTGGTTTTCCTACTAATGCAATTGCAATTCCTAAACGCTGTTTCATTCCTAAAGAAAAGTATTTTGCTTTTTTATTTTTTGTGTTGTCAAGTTTAACAATTTTTAATATTTCATATAGGCTTTCTTCATCTGGAATACCTACAATTTTATATTGTTCTTTTAAATTTTCCTCTGCTGTCATATTAAGACAAATTGAAGGGTTTTCTATAATTGCCCCCATTCTCCCTCTATTTCTGTGGATCTCTTTATTTTTATTTGAAATTCCATAAATTGAGTATGTTCCGAATAGTAGGCTTTTGCAAATCACAAATTACCCTAATTAAAGTTGTTTTTCCTGCTCCATTTTTTCCTACAAGTCCATATATTGAACCTTTTTCAATTTGCATATTCAAGTTACTTATTGCTTTAAATCTTCCATATCTTTTTTCAAGATTATTGGTTTCTAATACATATTCCATAAAATTATTCTCCTTTCTATTTCATTGTAACAAGAAATAGTAAAGAAAACAGTTAAGAAAAAGTAAAGTTTTAGTAAAGTTTTTTATTCTTTGATTTTAAATCCTATTCCCCATACAGCTTCAAGATATTCTACTTGTGTAATTTTTCTTATTTTCTTTCTTATATTGCTTATATGAACCTTTAAAGAACTTTCGTCGCAATTTTCTGAATCTATACTCATTAAATCTAATAATCTTGTTTTCGTAACTACTTTACTTGGATTTAATAATAACTCTTTCATTATTGTATATTCTGTTCTAGTTAATATGATTTTATTGGTTTGAATTTTCATAGTTTTATTATCTTCTAATAGTTCTATTTCTTTATATTTTAAATTTTTATTTTTGTTACTACTTATTCTTAATTGCACTTGTATTCTAGCTAAAAGTTCAATTTTTTCAAAAGGCTTTGTAATATAATCATTCGCACCTTCTAATAATACTTTAGCTTTATCAACAGAAGATGTTTTAGCACTAATGACTATTATAGGAAGAGTCTTATTTACTTTCTTTACTATATCTTCTCCATTTATTCCAGGTAGCATTAAGTCTAAAAGTATTAGATCTATATTATCATTTTCTATTATGGAAATAGCTTCTGTACCAGAATAAGCACTTATTACAATGTAGTGTTCTTTTTTTAGAATGTCCTCAATAATTTTATGAATTGTATTGTCATCTTCTACCACTAATATTTTTTTCATTTATTTCTCCTAAATTATTTATTTGTATCATACTTATACTCAGCGATAACTTACTATTTGCATTTGTAATTATTCTCATAAAATATATACTTATCTATATGTTTCTATAAGTGATTCTTCGCATAATGTTTCAAAATCCAAATCTAATTTATTTGAAATCAGCTCTTCTGAATAATCTTTTGCTACACCACAAATAAAGGCTAAATCAAATGGCTTTTCAGTGTTTAAATAAGTATTTTCAACTAGATTAATTAGGTATCTCATCTTTAAATCATCATCAACTATTTCCTGTGGTAAATTTTCTTCATTTACTAAAATATCATATATATATGAATATCTTAATTCATCTTTATTTTCATTTACAATTTTTCTAATTCTCGCTAAATTCATAGTTTTTCCTCTCTTTCTTTAATATTATAAAAACTATTTTCTTTTTATTGCAGATTATATTTTTCTTTACAACATTGCCTAATAATTTCATCTTTTTCTTCTTCAGTTAGCTCTCTTTTTTGTTCATCAATTTTAAATTTAATTCTATCTACTACTGCTTCCATTGCATTATCAAGCTTTTTAGTTGAAAATACTTTTTGATTTAATTTTATAGACTTCTCTATTTTTTCTTCTCTACTTACGAAAAAATAAACAGCAATTGCAAGTCCAAATATAGTTCCCAGTATAAACCAATAATATTGTTCCATTATTCTCTCCTTTTGATGTTTTCTTACAGAATTATAACATATTTGACTAATTTAGACAACCTACCTATAAAGTTATTCATACACAAAAATAGAGATATACTATTGCTAATACACCTCTATTTTTATTATTTCTCATCATTAACCATATTTACAATAAAAAAGGTTATAATTTTTAATGTTAGATTAACACATTCTTGTTTATTAATTCCAGTTCCAAATTTTATAAGCATTTTATTTATTAAGATATGTGAAATTTTAGCATATTCTTTTGATGTCATTTCTTTATCTTCTACTTTTATATCTAGTATTTCTAATGTTTTTTTTGTTTCATCAGATAGTGATTCATATACATTTATTTTAATGTCAGGATAGTCTTCATCACTCCTAATTATATCTATCCCTTTAAAATAAATATCGTGAAATTGATCAAAATCTTTTATTGCTGACAATACTTGTTCATCAGTTAATGGTAATTCAGAAATTCTTTCTGTCATTCTTTTCATAATAGTAATAACAGAACTGGCATATTCTGGTTTTAAATCCTCTTCATTAATTTCAAGCTTATCCAAAATATATTTTTCTCTTTCGTTCAGCGTTTGATAAATATTAATAGTTCTATTCATTAAAACACCTCACTTCTGCGAATATTATACCATATTTTGGAAGAAAAATAAATAGATTTACATAAATTAGGCTAAATTCTATCACAGATTACACATAATCTTAATTTTTTTTGACCTTTTACACAAGTAATTAATGTTAGTTTATCAGTTGTAGACGGCTCTAATACAGAAAAATCAGTTTCTTCAATTTCTTTTATTTCACTTACTTTATATATGTATTCGCCAAATGCGTGATGATATATAACCTGATCTCCTTCTTCTAATTCATTTAGTCTTTTAAAAAAGCCAATATCTTCTCCGTTTTTATTTGTTCCAGAGTTATGACCTGCTAAACATACATTTCCATTATATATCGGTGTATCTTCAAAATGACCTACTGCAGTAGATAATGCATCTAATTCAATTGTTTCTTTAATAGGTGCATTTAATTCGATTTTTTGACATTCTATTGTTCCTAAATCTTTAATTTCATATTTCTTAGTTTCTTCATTATTATCAGCATTTTGACTTGTTTCAGAATCACTACTTGTTTTTATTCCATTTTCTTTATTATGATTTGAAATTAAAACTATTCCTAACATTAAAACTGCTAATATACTTAAAATAATAATTATTTTATTCTTCTTGTTCATTTTCTTCTTTCTCCTTTTTATCAAATTTTTCAAATTCAACAAAATTTTCTAATTCAAAATTTCTTATATTTTTAGCCATTTCGCTTAAAGCTTTATTTTCGTATTCTTTTGAATAATATCCAACATCACATCTTGCTATTTCATTTACTCCTTCAGTATCAAATACAAGTATCTCTCCATTTAATGGCAAAAGATTCATTTTTATATCATAAGTTTTTGCCTTTGCAACTATATGACCATAAGAATATTCTATTTCTTTTACATTTTTTAGTTCTTCAGCTTTTTCTGGTATATTATCTTCATCTAAATATATATGTATATCTCTATGTCTAAGCATAAGTTCTTTAATTTTGCCAACATCAACTCTTTCTAACGCTTGTTTTCTTAAATATTCATATTGATTATAGACAACATCTGGATCAGGAAATTTAGTTGCAAATTCATATCCTTTATTCCATAAGAAATATATTAATTCTTTTAAATTGTTATCTTTGACATATTTTAGATATTTTTCATTATTTAATACATTTATAATGTCATAGTTATTTGTTCTTTTTTGAAACGCTTTTATTCCTTCTTTGACTGCTTTATATGAAATTTCTGTTTTTAATATAAAGTCTTCAAAAACATCTGGAATAATGTTAGAATCGAAATATTTACTATTCAATGTTCTTAAGCTAAATCTGCTACCTTTTTCAAAATGTTCGTTATATAAAACATATTCTTTTCTATTTTTTTCTTGTTTCGTATAGCAATCATATTTAATTCCTTCTTTTGTTATAACTGTGAAATTCCCCATAGTTTCTTCATAAGATTTTATACAATCGCTTCTTTGTAATTTTTCTCTTAATAACATCATTATTTCGTCTGATAAACTATTAACTATTAAAGCTTTATCCATTTTCTATCTCTCCATTTTCTAATTGTATTTCATTGATTCTTTTATCTAAAGTATTTATCAAATCGTCTATATTTTCCCTATTCACATTTACTGTATATCCATCAAGGTATTTATCTACAAACCCAGTAGTATATAATTCTTCGCTTAGTAAATTATACACTAAATCCTTATCTTCAACAGAATCATATTTATTGTTATAATAGTCATTAATTAAATCTTTTGTATTAGTTTTCAGCCATCTTTCAGGAGTATATGTCCTATAATCGCAAATATAATTTTTAAACTCTTTTAATATTCTTAATCTGCTTTCATCACTTATATCCAAATCGTCTTGAAAGTAATGAGGACAATACTCTAAATAAAAAACCATATCAATTTCTTTTTTATCAAAATCAACTTGTAAATCACTAACTCTTTCATCAAAATCTATTCTTTTTACGATTTCAGGAAAATTTTTAACTAGAAAATCATTATTTGTATATTCATCAACATTAAATATTCTATTGTTTTCAGAACAATCAGTAATACAATCATACACTATTTTATCTGCATAATATCTAATTGCTTCATCTTTATCCATTTCAACAATATGTGTTTTATTTACAACGTTTATATACTCATTTGCGTCAATTCTATTTTCTATAATCTTTGTTTCAATTTCTTTTTTTATTATATTAGTCATTTCAGTAATTATCTTTTTTGTTTTTTCATCTTCTATTTTGCTACTTAATAAGGTTTTATAAATCACATCAAGACTTTCTATATCCTTAAGAGCCTGTTCATTATTCTTTCCTTTGTCAGCTTTCTGGTTCATCTAGTTCCTCCTCTTGTATTAGATTTTCTTCAATATGGAAGTATTTTTCATTTACCTTATCTCTAAAATATAATGGTTCTCTGTCAATATATCTTTGTACTTCAACAGATACACATTCAGTTGTTTCAAATATTTCTTTAGCTTTTTTTATTGCTTGTCCTAGATCTTTTATATCATCTTCTTTTATTTGACCAAAACCATCATTTCTATCAGCATTGTTTTCCCATAATTCAATTATATATGTTTTGCTTTTTTCATTATACCAAGCCTCATATTTTTCCCATTCTTCTGGCTTATAAATAACATCACTTAAAAATATAATTCCATATTTTTCTTCTAATTCTTTTTTCTGTTTTAACCATTCATCTGTAGAATAATCAAGCATACTATTTAATTCTTTGTTATATTTATCATAATTACTTTTAGGACATACTTCATCTAAATATTTTTCAATGGCGTCATATTTTTCTGGTCCAATTATTTTTCTTGCTTCTTCAAAATCTTGCATTATACTCATTGAACAATTTCCTCACTTTCAGTTTCGGATTTGCTAACTGCAACAGCTTTTTCATATAAGTTATAAAATTTGTCCTGTTTAACAAATGTTTCAACTAAATTTTCAAATTCTTCTTTGCTTATAGCTTTTTGAATAAAAGCTTTCCTATATCCCATATATTCTTCCATAAGTGGATTAAATACAACACTATTACATTCTTCTAATGTTTTTTCATCTGATAAATATGGATTATTCAAATCTTCTCTATATTTATTTAAAAGTTCTACCATATCTTTAAGTTTAACATCTATTATATCTCTACCTTCAACTTCTTTTTTTATATTTTCAATTGTTAATTCATCACTCATACAAATTCAATCCTCCCAATTTTCTACTCTTATTAATATTTGAATATAGTTCTAATCCTTTGTTTTCTAATATTGCTTTACTTAATTCCTTTAGTTTACTACCTTTTATCGCAAAATTAGTAGAACTTAATATACGAACTATATCTGCTTTCTTCCATTCTTCATTAAATATATCAAATTCATATAAGCAATTTTCTACCTTTCCAATGATTTCTTTTTCTTTTGGATTATTAACATTAAGAAAGTATAAATTGCCATCTGTATCTATTTCTAATAATTTACTATTCATTCTCACTAAGTTATCATTTTTTAATTTTATGCCATAATCATATCTAATTCTGCTTATGTCAAATGTTTCTGATAGATTCAATCTTTTGTTTTTGTTTTCAATAATATTTCCAGATAACTCTTGTTTTTCTAATTCTATATCATTTATTTTAGATTTTATCCTATCAATATTTTTTATAATTATATCAAATAGTTTATTCAAAATAATTCCTCCTACTCTTCATTTGGTTCTGAAAGCTCCTCTAATTCTTTTTCTTGTGTAGATTCATCAATTCTATCAATTCCAAACATCTTAAATAACATATTCTTTTCTTTTAATATATCTGATTCCTTTAGTTGTTCTTTATCTTCTAATTCATATTGTTTTCTTAATTCATTAACTTCTTTTTCAACCTCTTGAATCTGTTTATTAAGATCATTTTTATAAAACATTTTTTCAAATATTAATTCTGTATTTTTTATATTTTCTTTTTCTAGTCTTACAGCTTCACTTTTATAAAATTGATTTTGTTCTTCTATTTCTGTTCTTGAAAGTATTCTGTTTAAGATATTAATTGGTCTAAAAAATCCATTATTTCTTTTTAGTTTATCTACATATTTGTTGATAGTTTTGATATTTTCTTCTTTCTTTTCAGCTATTTCTATATATTCTTTTTCAATTTTCTTTTTTTCTTCATATAACTTATCTTTTTCTGTTTGTTTTTTAAATAATTGTACCCTCACGCTGTTAGCACCAATACCATTATTTTTAATGCTATCAAGTTTTGTTTCTAATTCTAGCAGATTATTAATAAACATTTTTTGTGTTTCTTCTGGTAGTTTAGATAAATTTTTAAATTCAATAAGATTAAATATATAAGGTTTATCCATATCTGTATAATTTTTGATTACATCTTCTACATTACTTGGTTTATCTCCAATTTTAAAATATGCTTCTGTAGAAAAAGATTCGTGTACTGGTTCAATAATATCAGCCCATATTTCAATTTTATTTATTGTATTACTTAAATCTACTACATATCCTTTTGAATCATTATGTCTTCCATTCCAAACAGCTTCTTCTATATGACTTATAACATTTTTAATTTCTTGTTCTCTACTAACATTCATCTTCCAATTCCTCTATATCTAATTCTTTATTCTCATTTTTTTCAATAAAATCATCTAATTGTTTATCTAAATTTATAAAATTTTCTGTATTTATAACAAGTTCTTTCTTTCCATATTCAATAGCTCTTAAATTAGTAATATCCATATTATTTAATTGCGTATTAATCCAAAACTCTTTATGGTTTGTTGCTAATATATTTGAAATTTGAGCAGGTACTTGTATTCTCCCTCCATCATTCAATACTAATGTAACTGTTTTCTTGCCTTCTAAAAATTCATTTATTTTAGCAACTTCATTATAAAATGGTGGTGTTAAACCTTTTTTATATTGTTCATAAGCCAGTATTTTCTTTAATGAAGTTAGTCCATATACAGCTTTAAAAATATCTATTTCATTGTTTATAAACTCCATTTTTTTCATATCATAAATAAAGTCTTTTTTCCCTGTTCTTGTTGATATTTTTACTAAACCATTAGAAATATCTTGATATTCAAAATTATTTAATAATAGACTAATATTATTGTGTAAACCATAATTTTGATTTTTTCTTATATCTCTACCCATTTCATATAAACTAATATTCTCATAGTCCGATTTATCATTTTCAAATAAATAAGAAATATTATTTATATTTTCATTTACAAATTTATCTATATTTTCATTTAAAATCCTTCTTAATGTATTATATAAAGTTCCTTTTAAATCTATAATTATGTTTTTTCCCTTAAATATTTCTTTATCTAATTCAGATCTACGTTCTGGTTCACTAATTATTCTTTCATTTAAACAATAAATATTCTTAGGTTCATCTTTAAAATAACACCAATAAAAGTATTGAGTAACTTGATTATTATATCCTAACATCTTAAATTGGTTTTTATCTCCTAACAAAACTAATTTATCTAAAATAAGTTCATTTGCATTTTTATATTTCATTTGTATCTCCTTGATCTTCATTTTCTTGTTCTGGAATTTCGCATATAATTCCCTTATTATCAATTTGGATAATATCATCTAGTTGCAACTCTAATGGTTTTAAATTTCTAGTATTTATTTCAATTTCTGTTTTTCCGTGTCTTATTGCTTTTATATTATTAATATTTCTTAGTTCTAAATCATCTTCATAAAAATCTAAATCAAATAAATCTTTTTTTAGTATAAATATTCCATTATAGAAATCTATAATATCTGTTATATCTGCTTTGGTTTTCACTTCTCTATCATCTGCCAATATTACTGTTACTGTTTTTTTATCTTTCAAGAATTGATTAATTTTAGCAACTTCGTTATAAAATGGTGGTGTTATCCCTAATTCATATTGTTTATATGCAAGAATCTTACATAAACTTGTTTCAGTATATACTTGATTTAAAATAAATCCTGGTTTTGACAATATTTTTTGTTCTTTTATATCCACTTCTACTGCATTTTTTTCAGCACTATAATGTGATGGTAAATATTTTAGTTTAGAATGATTAATTTGATCATAATATACAGCTGACGTATATACTCTTGTTCTATTATTTATATCTTCTCTTTCTTTTAAATAGTCTACCCCAATATCCTCTATTCTTAAATAATCAGGATTTGTATAATATTTATTTCTATTTGCGTCTGTATGTTCTGCTTTTTTAAAGAGATAAGATATATTATTAATATTCTTGCCTATAAAACTGTTTATTTCTTTTTCTAATATTTCAGCAAATTGCTTTTCAATTATTTTTCCTATATCAATTATTGGAATATTCTTTTCTTGAATTTCTTTTGATAATTTGTCATATTCTACATTTAGTCTTATTAATTCATCTGGTTTATCTTTAAGTCTACACCAATTTATTTTAAATTTTGCTTCATTATCATACCCCATATATAAATCTTCTTTAGTTGCAAGTAATTCTACATCTCCAAAATCAATTATAGTTGCATTTTCTAATTCCATCTTATCCTCCGTTTTAGCCTAATATAAAATCTATATAAGCACTATTAAGATATACATTTTTAGTTATCTTATCTTTTTTTACTTTTATAAGCATATTTTTATTCTTATTATAGAATCCATTTGTAGTTTTTATTGCAAACATATTTGTAACAGTTTTATGTTTGTAATTGCTTAAATTTACAGTATTATGTTTTTTACTTAATCTAACCACTCTTATAAGTGTGAATCCATTATCCGTTTTTACATATACCCTTGCTGTATTTCTTCCAATTAGATATACAATTACTAATGCAATTCCTAAACCACTTATTATAATTGTAGGTACAGTATAATCATTTTGTTCCTCTATAATCACTTCTGGTTCTTCTTCGATTTTTTCATACTCTATTGTATATAAATAAATAGGATCTTTTTTTCTTACTTCTCCTTCGTATGTAACAGTTATTTCATAGCTAAAAGGATTGTTTCTTGTAACTACTGCTTGATAAATCATTACACCTTTATAAGTTGTTGGTACTTCTTGACCATCAATGTTTTCTACATCATCATTTTCCCAATTAACATTTATAAGATAATATGTAGTTCCATTGATATTCTTTTCTTTCTCAATATTATCTAAATCATTCTTACTATATTTACTAAAATTTATTTTCTTTTCATCAATAGCTTCATATTTTCCATTACTGATGGTTTTTATCTCATAATCTTTTAAGGTAATTGTTCCAGAATATTCTTCATTATCATAATCAAGGCTTTCTCCAAAATGATTAATTATTGATTCTTTAGTATTACTTTTAATAGTGTCTTTTTTATATGCTGTTACTACTTTTGAATTTTGTTCATCATCTTGCTTTGAATAATCTGAAAGTTTATATTTTACATTATTCTCTTCAACTTCTTTTTGGATTGAAGATACAAATGTACTTTCCTCCGATCCTAAAACTGATTTATTTATTATTTTGTTACTATCTGTCGCATATACATTCGACATTAAACACATTACTAATAGTCCAGTAACAAGACTACCTTTAATACTTTTATTCATAAACTCCTCCTTAGATAGCAAAAAAGAAAGCTAACTAGATTTTCTCTAATTAGCTCTCTCATTCACATATAATTTTTGATATTAATATTTTAGCACCTAAAAAAATGAATGTATACTGCAGGATTTTGCAATGTTTTTGCAAAATTTTATGTTTACGATAAACAATATTTTTATTTTCTTAGATTAATAACAAATTCAATAGTTTCGTTTTCACTATTTGCAGAAATTGTTCCGTTATGTAATTCAATTATCTCTTTTGTGATTGCAAGACCTAATCCTGCTCCACCACTATTTGTCCCTCTTGATTCATCAGCTCTATAAAATTTATCAAAAATTTTTTCTAATTTATATTCTGGAATAGTAGCACCTTTATTTCTAAAAGTTACTTCAATATTCTCTTCATTATCAATCATTTCTATCTCAATAACAGTATTTTCATAACTATAATTAATAGCATTTTTTAATAAATTTCCAAATGCTCTAGCCATTTTATCTCCATCTGCATTATATATTAAAGTATTAGGTTTGTTCACTTTTAATTCTAATTTCCTGTCTTCTAACATTGGATAAAATTCTTCTATTAACTGATCAAATAATATTGATAAATTAAGTTGTATTTTATTTATTGGCATATCATTCAAATTATATCTAGTAATTTCAAAGAATTGATTGGTTAGTTCTTCTAATCTTATTGACTTATCAAGTGCTATTTTCATATATTTTTCTTGTAAATCTTTTGATATTCTCTTTTCTTCATTAAGCAATGTCAAATAACCAATTACAGATGTAAGAGGAGTTTTTAAATCGTGAGCCATATACATTATTAAATCATTTTTCTTCTGTTCTGCTTCTTTTGCCATTTTCTTGCTTAGAGCATATTCATACTTAATTTTATTCAATTTTTCAGAAAACTTAATCATTTCATCAGGTAATTCTACATTTTGACTACTTTCATCTAAAATATTATCTAATGAACTATATAATTTTTCTCTATTTTCAACTTTTAAAGAAAAAAATCTATATAGAGCAAATATAAAAACTGTTATTAAATAAACTATAAAAATTGTTTCTTTACTGGTTACACACCAATAATATAAATCATAATTTATTCTATACAAGCTATTTCCTAAAAAATTTCCTAAAACTCCATCTAAAACTACAATATAGAATAATATTGAAATAATATAATAAATTATTATTCTTAGTATTACTTGACCTACTAATTTCATTTTTTCTTTAAATAATCCCTTATTTTTCAATTTTATATCCAACTCCCCATACTGTTTTTATAAATTTAGGCTTCTTGCTATCTTCCTTTAATTTTTCTCTTATTCTCCTAATATGTACCATTACAGTATTATTGTTCTCCAAATATTTTTCTTTCCAAACTTTTTTAAATAATTCTTCCGAACTAACTACATTCCCTCTTTTTTGTGCTAAATACAATAATATATCAAATTCCATTGGTGTTAATTCAATTATATTATCATATAACTTGCAGATGTGTTTATCCTGATCTATTTCTAACCCATCTATATATATGATATTTTCTTCAACTTTTTCATTATATTTTGTGTATCTTCTATATGCAGATTTTACTCTTGCAATAAGTTCTAATGGATTGAAAGGCTTGGTTATATAGTCATCTGCTCCGAATCGTTAATCCCTGTATTTTATCCTTGTCTTCAATTTTAGCTGTTAGCATTATTATAGGAAAATTAAAACCTTTATCTCTTATCATTTTACATATCTTAAATCCATCAACATCTTTAATCATTACATCTAAAATTGCAAAATCTAATTTTTGATTATTAATACAGTCTATTGCTTTATTAGAATTATAAAATTTATAAACATTATAATTTTCATTTTTCAAATAAACTTCTACTAAATCTGCAATTTCTTTTTCATCATCTAATACTAAAATATTCATATTTTCCTCTTTTCTATCAATTAGTATTCTATCACAATAAGCCAATAAATTCCACCGATTCGACAAATTGTAAGAAAATGTTAAGATTTATTTAATAATTTCTTAAAACTTATTATTTTCTTTATTTGTATAATATAGACAAGTTACTGGAGGGATTTCAAATGAAGAAAAAAAGAAAGAAATTAAATAAAAAAAGAATTTTAATATTATTAATTATAATTTTTGCAATATACTTATGTATAAAAAATAGCATATTTAGTAATATTTCTTATGATTTGAATAAAGCTATTTCAGAAATTACTGATAATTCAGAATATAAAACTATTAAACAAGATACAAATGACAATTACTCTGGAATTGGTCAGAAAAAAGTCAAGAATAAAGATGGCTATTTTACGACATTTACAACGATTGAAAATCATCAAAAAACATACATAGAATATAAGCAAAATGGTAATTCATCTTGGAGTAATAAACAATATTGGAATGGAACTATGGAAGAAAATGGTTGTGGTATTACTGCAGTTGCAACTATATTAAGTGGTTATGATAAAAATTATACACCTGAAGATCTTAGACAAAAATATTATCCTGTCCTGGATTATGATTCACTTTCAAAAGAATTATCTAATACTTTTAATATTAAAAATACTGATTTTTATTATGATAGTGTGCATTTATCTAAAGAAAAATTACAAGAGCATTTAAAAACTAATAGACCTATTTTAATTTGTGTATGGAATCAACCTCATAATAATCGTTGGACTACTGCTTCTCATTATATGGTTTTGCTTGCTTCTGATGATAATGATATGGTATATATATCAAATCCTAATGGAGGAGAAAATGATAGCAAAAGTTCTGGTTGGTATAAATTTAAAGAAGTAACACCATATATTGCAAAAGCTTTATATATAGAAAGTTATTAAAGACAGTTTATTCAACTGTCTTTCTTAAATTTCTCTTTACATTTTATATATTGTGCTACTAAGAAATAATTTTTTATATCTTGCTCATCTAATCCAGAAAAAGCAATAAGTTCATTATATAGATAACTGCTACCTTCAACAAATTGTAATTTGTCTATTCAACAAACTCAACAAAAAAATAATTATCATAATCTTTAATATTTTTCAATTCATCAAAATATATTGAAAAATCTCTACTTGATTTAAACACATTACTTTCACAATTAGTAATGTAGAAAATAGGTGTGTTATTATTGTTTTTAAAATAATTTGGAAATTTCAGATTCATATTTTCAAATTCTTGTTTTAGTTCACTTAATGATTTCTCTGTTTTAACTACTAAAACTACACGACGTGATAACTGATCTCCATTTCCTCCTGAATCTCCAATTTTACTTTTTAATGCAATCTTATCAACATTTTCAGGCAATATAATATTATCCACTTGTTTTTCAAGACCTTTTAACCCAGTATTTGAACATACGAACAGACATATTAAAATTGCAATTACAACAATACTTATTATAATTATTACTTTTTTATTTTTCATATAATCTTTTTCTCCTCTACAACTTACTATTTTCCTAACTAATTACTAAATTGTAATTTATTTGATTAGATGTGCTGTAATAATTGTATAACTATAAGAGTTAATAGTTATTTTAATATTATCAATTTCACAATACCAATTTTTACCCTGCTTATAAATATTACAATTCTTATCTAAAATTTTATTTTTACAAAATTCAACTACATCATTAGTATTCAATTTTAGATTCTTCTTAATTCTATCAATCCCCATTTCAGTAGTATGCACTTCACTTATATTATCAAGTAATATTTGTTTATCTTCCATAACTTAATCTCCTCAAAAAATTACTATTTTTCAATCAAATCACTAAATTGTAATTTGTGTAACTATCTATTTTTCTTTCTATTGTTTATTAAATGAAAATCACATTTATTCATACCTTGTCCCAAAGTTCCATTTCTTTCAAAACGAATTTTTGGCATCAGCCCATTGAAAGCTATATCATCATTTTCACAAAAAACAGTACAAAGTTCTGGGCATTCATATTCTTTAGTTAAATCATTATAAATACATCTATGCAAATCAAAATGAATTTCTGTTTTGTCACAACAAATCCACTCTGTTTCAAATCCTTCATCTGGAAAGTTCTTTTTCATAACACCTTTTACTGCCAAACGATACATTAGATATGTAAAAGGCATTTTTGACATCTTTTGATTTTCTATTCTTTTCATTTCTGCTGACTTTTTAGTTTCTTTTCTTACATAAGAAAGTGCTGTATCAATATTATATCCATTATCTAATAAAGCTTTGTAATATGCCATTGTTGGAAATAAATTTGTTATTAAATGATGTTTTATAGCTTCACTTTCACGGTAATTGGCTGAAGAAATAAGTTCGTTATAAATTTTTTCTACATTTTGATATAATTTTTCTCCTTCTTCTATACCAAACTCTTTAAATATATCTTCTTTTAAAAAGAATAATTTTGTATTTTCTAACATTCTATTTACTCCTGTATTCTCAACAAATTACTATTTTTCTAACTAATTACTAAATTGTAATTTGTGTTTTATTTTAACTTCTTAATTGGGTGTCTTATAACTGTCTTTAATTTATTTATATCACATTTTCTTGGGTCGCTTAAATATATTTCGTGGTGTAATCTTGTATCTGTTATATCTAATTCATAACCGTTTTCTTTTGCAAACTCGTGCATTAAATTAACTGTTGTTGGCTCGTCATCATAACTTCCAATGTGCATACACTGAACACACACACCTTCATCATAAGTTAAGAACTCAACTCTTGAAAAATCTTGTTTTTTCTTTTTAGTTGCTTCTTCAATAGCCCAATCAAAGTCTGCTTTTGTTACAAAGTCTGGTAACCTAATAATAGATATAAAGTGCATTGCACCTTTATTATTATAGTCAATAGTTCCTTTAATACCATCTTGCCACCAAAATCCTTCAAGTGGTGGAACAACATATTCAAAAAATCCATCTATTTTATGAGTTCCTTTATAACTCATTTTTATTGTATATGCTATTCCATACAATAGTCCTATTGTATTTTGATAATCTCCATTTTCTTCATTTGGATTTCCTGTTCCTCTTACTGCAATATAATTCATTCTAGGTATTTCAACAATACTTGGTTTATTTTTAGGCATATAAAATTCTTTATATTCTTTCTTAAAATCAAAAGCCATATTTCCATCTCCAATCTATTTAACAAATTACTATTTTATTTTCTCATATCTTATCATAAATTCTCAAAAAAATAAAGCCAGAAGAATTATTCTCCTGACTTTTTTCATCTTTTGTACTTTTAAAATTTTTTTCTTTTGTATTTTATATATTTTATCTTTAGTTAGCATTATTTATAGATAAATAGCCTATATTAATATAGTCTTTATCTAGCATATTATAAGATTTTTCTATATATACTACTAACTTCAAATCTAAATCTTTCAAATTTTCGATTTCTTCTGATTCTAGTTTATCATTAAGCTTAATATTTAATTCTTTGCCATCTTCAAGCTTATATAAACTAATGCGAATATTATCTTTCAACTCATCTTTAACTTTGAATTTTACTTTATATACACCATCATCATTTACTTTTGGACTAAATGTATATTCAGCAAGCCTTCCTTCAAAATTTAATGAATTAAGATAAAGTTTATCATAATCAGTTTTATCCTGGTTGATACAAACTATTACACTAATTGTTATACTGATTATTGCTAGTAATATAGCACATATTAAGATAATCCTTTTCTTCATTGTTCCCCTCCTTATATTTATATACTCCTTAGATAAGTATGTAGATCAAGAATATAAAAGGGGATTACCAAATATTATTGAAAGGAGCAAGAATAATATTTTTATTTTAAAAATATTGCTCAACTCTACATACTTATCTAAAAAGTATATCTACTTCTTAGCTTGTACCTATATTTTAGCACCCTTATTCTTGAAAGTATACTGCAGGATTTTGCAACTTTTTTGCAAAAAATTATGTCAAGATATTAAAAGAATGTAGTATTTCCAATAGATTACTTCTAAGACTTGGATTGATTATAACTGTTGCACCTATTGTTAATAAGACTAAAATCACTAAAATAAATATAAATTTAACTATTCTAATTAGTAAATCAGTTATAAAATTTAATATTTTAATTCCTGTATTTTTTTCTTTATCAAAAACAATTGTATTTTTATCTTTATCTAAGTTTAAATTCTTATATAATTTTTCTTTTTCTATCTTCTCATTCTTTTTTTCAATTGCTCGATCATACAATGATTTAGTTTTACTTCTTTTTAACATTTTCTTTATCCCTTTTCTTTTTAAATATATCTAATAATCCTTTTTTATCTTTTACCTCTTCAATTGTAGTATTTAATAAATAATCTTTTAAAACTTTTTCATAAAAGCTTTTATTTCCTACAATAAATGGTTCTGGAACAGATTCACTAAATGAAGCTCGCTCCTTCCAAAACTTACCTAAGCTTTCTTTAAATTTCTCTCTATCCTCGTTTCTAACAAAATTAAACATTAGATAAGAATTACTATCTTCGCCAATAATCATAAATGTTTCTATAAGTTTATTTATCTCCCACGCTTTATTACCTGAAACGATTATTTTTAAATCTCTTGTTAAAAATGATGATATTTCTTCTTTACTCATTTCTTCAAAGTTACCAAAGTCAAATACATAAAATTCATACTCAAATTTCAATATATCCGCCAAATTTTCTGGTCTTTGATATAAGTCTATTCCTTGATATGTAATCTTTCTTAAAACGTCATTATAAATTGTTGGTATTGATTCATCTTCAACTAAACTATAAATAGAATTATGCTTATTATTTTCTATATAGCAAGCTGTAACATTGGTTAATTCTGATAAATATTTAACTATATTTATTGCAACTGTAGTTGCTCCAATATGTCTTTCTGTCCCTGCAATTCCAATAGTAATTGTCTGTTTAGCTCTTTTTATATTCTCTTTTACTACTTTTGTTGTTTTGTTTATTACAAGCATACTATCATTAATTTTATATTTCATTGCATTACCAAAAGTCATTCCTTCAACTGAAAAAGCTCTTTCGATTTCATCTGCAAATATAACATCATTCTTGGCTGTTACTATATTGTAAATACCTAAATTAAATAATCGTCCTAATAAAACATTACCTTCTTTATAACCTTCTGCTAAAATGATTATTCTAACATTATACATTCTTCTAATAAGTTCTATTGAACTTGTTATTTCTTCCTCTGATGTTGTATTAGTTATTGCCTGTAAATCTAAAATCAAATAATCTACTCCATTTAAGTTTCTTAATTCTGTTTCTAAGAATTTTTTTAGATTATATTCATTTATAAATCTCATAACAAGATTAATTCTATGTTCCTTGCAATAATCTTCTATAATAACTCTTGGTTCTTTTGAAATATAAATATACTTCTTATATAATCTATTTTCCTCCATTGTTACAGCTTCCTTTCCTATTCTTCTTGACTATCTATATTATCTTGTTCGTCTTCACTATATAAAACAATTTCTCCTGTATCTAATTGAATTATGTCAGTATTTTCATAATGAATTGTGTTATTATCGCTTGTTGTATTTTCTTCTACTAACCCTTTTAATCTATCCATAAAATCATCTACACTTGTGTTTTGCGTATCTCCCTGTTGTGATGTTGAATCTTCTATTTTTGTATAGCTTTCTGTATTTCTATCTCTCATATTTAAAACAACTGCTAATGCAATTACTAATACTAAAACTATACTTAAAATAATTAATTGTTTTTTTAATTCTTGTTTTTCTTTCATTTTCTACTCCTTATCCGTTGCCCTGTGAACTTCCAAATAAATAAGGAAATGGATTCACAGCATTAGCACTTGAATTTTTATCTAATCTAACTTCAAAATGAAGATGTGGACCTGTACTATTTCCTGTACTTCCCATTGTTCCTAATACTCTTCCTTGCTCTACTGTTTCACCAACTGTTACTTGTATTGAGCCATTGATCATATGTCCGTACAGAGTATAAAAAGTAGAGCCATCATCTCCTGTATGTTCTAAAACCACATAATTTCCATATCCAGTTAATCCTGCATTTGCAACTACTACTAATCCCCCAACAGAAGCACATACTTTTGGACTTGCTTTTGATACACATACTATATCCATTCCGTGTGTGTGCTTTTGTTTGTGTAACGCCATTTACTGTTATAGTTCTATTAGGAGAAAACTTTGATGTAATAACATCTCTTGTACTATCCCACGTTTCAAATGGTATATTGAATTTTGCTCCTACATACTTATATGTACCTTCTACAACTTCTACACTTCCACTACCAGAGCCACCTCCAGCACTTGCAGAGCTACCCTCATCATCATCTGTTTTTGATGTACCAAACATTCCAATTAATCCAAATAATCCTATTACAATTATCATAAATCCTACACATACACCAATAATAATTGCTTTTACTTTTAATGATAGAAAACTAAATACTATTCCTGTAAAATCTTTTGCTTTATTATCTGACATTTATCTTCCTCCACCAACTAAATATTCCTTTTCCCAATCTAGTGCTTTTACATTTATTAAGGTATGTCCTGAACCTATAAAGAATAATCCACGTCCGTTTATCTTTTTGACTTAATATTGCTTTTTCTTCTTGATTTAAGTTGTATAAATTAACAACTTCCTCTAAGTCTTTTCCATCTACACCAAAGAAAAATTTATAAGTAGAGTTATCCAAAAAGGCTTGACCATACATACGAACTTCTGGAGCTAAAAAATCCACCAAACTCTGTGTAATAACCATCAATCCACATTCATACTTTCTTGCTCTTTTACAGAAATTTCTTAAAAATTCAATTGTTTGTGGTACTTTTCTATCAACTAACAAATATGCTTCATCACATACAACGTAACATCTTTCTTCACGATTTCTAAATGCTTGATCCTGGCAATATCTTAAAATATTAAAATACTGACATCTTTTTACCTTTTCAGAAGCTCCTTGAAGGCTATAAACATCTAAGCATACAAATGAACTGTCTAAATCTAATGAAGTATATCCATTAAAAATTTCTCCGTGATGTCCGATTGAAAGTTCTCTTACAACAGCTCTTATTTCTTCTAATTCTTTTTTGTGGTCTTTATTCGTATTAACTTTTTCAATAAGTAAATTATACAAATCTTCCATAATAGGAAATTCTTTTGAATCTTTATCTGTTATATCTGTTTCATAAGTTATTCCATAAGTTTTATATAACTCTTCTAAAATCTCCATTAATAAACTCATTTGTAATGATGTTATTTCTGGATAATATAATTTAAAAAATGTACTTAAAAAATCTAAATGTAAACCTAAAGCTGACTTGCTAGATGTATATTCTCCATCTTCATCATCATCAAATGCTGTTGCTTCTGGAAGTGGATTTACTTGTAAAGGATTAATTCTTCCTACATTTTTTCCAGTTCCTCCTGAACAGTCAATCCATTTTCCACCTAATAATTTGCACATTGGTCGCATTTCTGATTCTGGATCTATTACGAAAATTTTTGTACCATTAAGCCATTCATTTAGCATTATCTTTTTTGCAAGGAATGATTTACCTGAACCACTAGAACCCTCAATAACAATGTTTGAATTAGTTCTGTCATTACCCTTGAAGAATGGAGAAAATGCTATCATTCTTCCATCTTCATCTGTTCCTAAATAATATCCTTCTACATCAACTAATCCACTACCTGAAAATGGTAATCCTAAGAATAAAGCTTCCAAACTCATTGTTTTATTTGATATTCTGGTAATATCATCATAATATGTATCATAAGGAGAGCTTTGTCTTAAGGCTTTGTCTTGAATAAATGCAGGCACTCTTGCTTTTAATCCCATTCCTGCTATTTTGTTTCTAACTGTTCTGCAATTTTCATTGAAGTTATTGTCTGTTTCTCCAATTGTATTTGAAACGAAAGAAACATTGACGTATGGAATATTATCAACTGTTATGTCTTTTATAATTTTCTCTGCTGATTTAATCTTAAATTCTGCTTGTGTTCTTAGTGCTTCATTGCTTGTTGTATTAAATATGTTTTTATCCGTTGTTAAGCCTTTTGAAACACCATCAACGTATTCCTGCACATTTTCTATTGGTGTTACTACTAAACTAACAGTAGTATTTGGAATATCTTTTAAATTTAGCAACCAACCTACATTTACTGCAGATGGATAAGCACTTACATATTGCAATTTATGTTGATATTCTCCTAATTGCACTTTATTATGTTTTAATTCAATACCTTGTGGAGTTATAAGTGCTAACAACTCTTGATTTATAGGCATTGTTTCTATTTCTTTTGTTTTCATTTGTAACTCACTTTCCATTAGCGTTAAGCTAATATATTTTTATCATTCGTAAATTCTTATTAAATCTTAACTTGTAATGGACTTTCTAAATAGTTTTGATCTTCAATATATGCAATATTTGGATTGTTGTAACTATTTATTAGCTGAATTATTAATCTTTCATCTAATACTTCTGTTTTATATCCACTATTGGTTAATTTCATTCTTATTTCACTAATTCTTTTAATAAGTTCTTGCTCTACATACTCATCATTTTCAGCCCATATCATTAAATATATTTCACTTTCTAATGCTTTTCCTGTTGTAGATAAAACTCCAAAACTTCTACTTCTTTTATCTAATAACGAGAATTTTAAAGCTTCTTTTTCTTTTTCCATTAAACTTGCTTGAAAATCTTGATTCTTTCTTAAATCTATTGGTCTATTTGTAAAGTAAAGTTTTAATGGTTTTAATTCACTTGCAAAATTTCTTGTAATGCTTCGTCCGTGTGCAACTTGCTCATCTTTTGACATCAACTTGCAATTCTTAGGATAAATTCTTAAATAGCATAAAACTTTGTTGTCAATTGTATATAAGAAATTCCCTTGCACGTCTTTAACATTTAAAAATAAATTAGCTGAAGTTTTTATATTACTGTTTTTCTTCTTTTTCTTTAAAAAATCAAATATCAAAGCTGTTCCTCCTTGACTACATAATGGAATACTCTTTGTTTTTGATAAAACTTAAACATATTACTTATTAATTCTGCTATACAAGTGTTATATTTGTCTTTCATAACTGAAATAAATGTTGCTCCTGTTATCACAATCCATATTCCTAATGCAATTAAATAATTGTTAAATATTGTATTAAATATAAGTGCAATAAAAACTGCTACTATACCTGCTATTGCTGTTGTTATCATTTCTTTGATTCCAATACCATTTATAATTTCAACTCTTACTTTTACATTTGCAGGCATATTTATTTGAAATCTACTTTCATCTTCCATATCTTTTGTATTCCTTTCTCCTTCTTTAATAAAAGGTATTATGATAATTCTTCTTCGTCTTGCTCATCTTGTATTTCCTCTGATTCAGTCATTCCTAAATAATACATATCTCTATGAATATCTAAAAAATGATCACTTAACTCATTTAAAGTTATAGAACCTTGTTCCAATTGTTTAAAAATTTCTTCTGCTTGCTCATTGTTTTCAAAACGAGTTAATTCTAATCTGAAATTTTTATTATTTTCTATAAATCCATATTTACTTGAATTTTTGGCTTTTGGATATGTAGCAATAGAATAAATATTCATAAAATCATATACATCTTTCCAATCTTCTATTTGAATATGTGTACCATCTGGCATTTTAGATTTTTTTACAACTTTCACTTTGTATTCCTCCTAATTTGCAACGTGCTTATATTGTGGCTCACAACCACCATCTTTCCAGGGATTAAATATTAAATCTTTATATTCATCATCATTATGTATGCTACCTTTCATTGCAGATGGAATAAGTAGTCCTACACTTTTTCCGATCGTGTTTATCCCAATACATATAATATTTTTCTTCTGCTAACGCTCCACTTGTTATACCTTGACACTCATCATACGCTTTAAATACATCTACATCTTTCTTCCAAGAGTTTAAAAAACTTCCAAAATTTATTTTCTTGACATCAGTTTTTACATAATACTCTCCATCTATTGCTATAGTCCATCTTCCTTTTTTGTCTTTTGCTTCTCTTTCAAGAACTCCATCTGTAACTGTTACTTTAATAGATGAGAAATCTCCAATTGCGTCTGCAGATTGTGTATATGGAAAATATGTTAATACTAAATTTTTAGTTGTACTTATAGTTAATATAAGAACTAAAGCTACTAATCCATTTCTAATTCTAGTTAAATATCTTCTATATTCCATTTCATCTCCAGTTAAAATTTTATATACTGCAACTGCAATCATTAATACACAAGCAAAACCTGCTAAATATCCTAAATAATTTACTATGTGATATATTCTACTCATTTTGTCCTCCGTATTTTAAAATTTATCTTTCGATTGATGATTCTTCATATTCTTTTAATTTGCGTTTATATCTTGAAATTTCTTGATTTCTAAAATCTTTCTCTGATTGAATATGAATTACTTTTTTTACTAAACCTTTTCTATATTGTTTTTCTTCTTCTTGATATTCTCTAATTAATTCATTTCTAACTTTTATTTGTTCTTTCGCATTTTCTAATACTTCAGTTAAGTTCTGTACTGAATATACTTGCTCTTTATCTAGTGTAATTTGAATAATTGTTACACTTAGATCTTGTATGTGCTTTTTTACTAATTCAATTGCTTTTTTAGTATTGAAGCCATATACATAACTACAACAATCATCATAATCATATTTAGTAGAAGCTATTATTCCCTTTTCAATTAGTTCTTTTGTTTCATATAATTGATTACATATTTTATATAAATCAATTTCTTTTGTAGTTTTTACTAATCTTCCTTTGTTATCTAAATAAGTTAATGTATAGGCTTCATTAGGGTGCAATATATTGTCTAAATTCTTTCGTATATAAATCATTTTTATCTACCTTTACTAATAATGTTTTTAAAGCTACTAACTGTTCTTGTAGCTGTTGATACTTTTGATCCAAGACTTGAATTTCCACCTGCTGTTTCCATAAACTCTCTTAATAAATGTGGTGTTCTATTTGCTATCATTACTGCTGATAAAGATAGAATTATATGTGCATTATTCATTAATAATATTGAAAATTGTAATAAAGTTAATTGCACTATTACAGTAAAAGCATTAGATATAAATTTTTTTACATATCCATTAAAAGCACCACCATCAGAATTTAATAAACCTATACAAGCTATTGGAATTGCTAAACGTAATATAAACATTTCAATTCCTCTTGTTAGAGTTTGGAAATATATTAGAACCATATAAATTGCAATAATTAAGTAGAAAAATGCACCTAATATATTCCAAGCCATATTTCCAATTGTTACTCCCATTGTTTGAAAATCGCCTAACATTCCAATAAATATAGATTGATACAAGTCATAACAAATCCAAGCAAATTGTGTATAAATAAAGCCAAAACAAATCATTATAATTAAAGCCTTTACAAAGCCTATCACAACTGTCATTGGACTTACTTCTGGATCTCCATTAGACCAAGCCATATATACTTCAATCATTTTCTTAACAAAAAGCATTATTAAAACTGCAATTGCAAAAGTATAAACTGCATTATAAATCCCTGAAATACTAAAATTTGAAAGTCCTCTAAAATTTATTTCTATAGCAAAGGCGTTCCAAAACATTACGTCATACACTCCATTAAACCAATTGAAAATCGCCTGTGCTATATAACCAAATAGAAATGAAATTGCTGTTGCTATTAAAACACCTATAACCATATAAATTTCCTCCTATTTTATTTTGGTTCAATTACTATCTCTTCGTCTTCTTCGACCTCTTCTTCAATAATTTCACTATTTTCTTCTTGCTTTATAAATTCATCTGATAATTGTTTTAATTTTTCAAATTCTTTTTCTGTTTCTTTTTTATCTAATTCTTTATATTTGTTTATTTCATCTACTAATCCTAGCAAAGCTTCTTTACTTGTCTTAATTTGAGAAATATAGCCTGACTTTCTAATATTTTTTTGAAGCTCGTCTATATGATGTACCTTACAAAATTGTCTTTCATATTTTTGATATTTTTCTGCTAATTCCTTATGTAGTTCTGGTTCATTTTGACTTGCAATTACTTTTTGATTAAGTTCTTTTAATTCTTTAGCCATAGCATTTTCTTTCCATTTATCGTAAAGACAAGTCAATGCTATTCCTGGTACTCCTGTTACCATTCCAATTAAAGCGTAACGCTTTAAATATCCCCAAATTTTCTCTGTATCTTTTACACTTTGTCCTATTTCTTGCGAAAAATTTTCAATTAAAGCTCTTTCCTCTTTTTCAGCTTGTTTTTTGCGTTCTTCAAGTTCTTTAATCTTCTTTTGACTTTCTGTCTGATTTTTAGTTTCTTCTTTCTTCATAAGTTCTGGATTATCTTCTAAATCCATTTCATTTAGTCTACTTAATACGTCTTTTGATTTTTCGTATTCTTCATCTGTCAATTTTAGATTTTCTTTAACTTCTAAATTCATTCTCTCAATTTGTTCACTTTTTTCCATCTACATTTACCTCCTGTTATTATGAGAAATATCTTCCCATTAGATTTACAATTGTTACAACTATTAAACCAACTACTATACAAACTAAAACCTTTATAATTCCTTTTTTGTGGATTTCTTGATCTCTTTCATCTCCTGTCATAATCTTAAAAACGTGCCATAAAATAAATCCAACTCCAACAAAAGGAATTATCCATTGTAAAGTTCCTGTTAAATCCCTTACAAGTTTTAACATTCCTGTACCAATCTTACTGCTTTGTATTTCTCCTCCACCTGATACTTCAGAAACAATATCAGCAAATACTGTATTGCTTAATGTCATTATGCCTAGTCCTAGTGATGTTCCTACTGTTAATAATTTTTCTTTAATTTTCATCTTTCGTTTTCCTCCTATAAATTTCCCTTTGGATATTCGATTGCCCCCTGTCTTTTCATAAAATTCAATCGTCTTTCCTCCAGTTCTTGCTCCTTCTTTTTTTGTTTAAGTTCCATTGTCTGCTTGTCTATATCCCATAATTCAAGTGGTGCGATTCTTTTAATCTGTCTTGCGTCTTCACGTTTTTGTCTTACTTTAATGTTCCAATTTTTGTCGCCTAATCCTAATAGCTTATTAAAATTCCACTTACTTAAATCAGGTGCATTAGTTATAGCAGGTTCACTTCCAGAACACATAACTAGCAAATATGGTCTTTGTAATCTTAAAATCTCATCTGGTGTTAATAATGCCCTTGAAATTAGATTCATTGAATTACTTCCACCATTGTCTGATTTTTTATCACTACTTTCTGACCAACTTGTTGTTGTATATGTTCCAATTTTTTTTGAGATTTTTTCAGCTGTTGCTTCATTAGATGTTTTTAAATAATTCCAGACATAACAATTGTCTAATATATTTTGAGCTGTATTATCTCCATATTTTTCATTTAGCTGACTAAATGACTGTACGAATAAGTTGAATCTTATTCCGTCTTCCGTCCGTCCGAACAGTTAGAAAGCCACCAAAATTTGGTATTGCAGAGAAGTTACCTTAACCAAATTCGTCTAATATAAAATTAGTACGAATTTTTAAGCGACCACCCCTCTCATCTGCCATTTCTACGAGCTTTGTATATACTTGATTTACAAATAATGAACAAAGTCCGATAAAATGTGGTTTTTTCATCAGGTAAAATCATAAAAAGTGCTGTTTTTTCTTCATTAAATTTGTTTATATCTATTTCATTTTCAGAAATCATACTTGCTACATAACTATCCATAAAAATATTTAATGTTGAAAGTGCTGATGTATAAAATGACGCTCTAGTTTTGCTCGCCGCCATTTGGGCTGGAGCAAAACTTGCTATTGCAGGGTGTGTTTTATCAACTTCTTTCAAGAAATCCAAATATGTATCAATTAAAGTAGTTTTATCCTCTAACTCTTTACACATTTCTGCTATAAAGTGATAAACATTAGGTAAATTTTGAAGTTTTGGATTTTCAATATTCTCCATTACTACTGCCATAATTGTTGCTCTTATTACAGCTTTCTCTCCATTATTCCAAATTGCTTCGCCATTCCCTTTTACATCTCCAACTAAGCTTTGAACTATATCACTTGCATAGTTTTCAGCCTTAGGTGTATTTTTCTGTTTTATAGCTTCAATTACAGGTTGCAAAAAATTATATTTTGAGCTTTTAAGTGGTGTTTTAAAATCAAGTGTTAATACGTTATAGCCTAATCTTTTTAATTCCACGCAAGTGTATTCAAACAGCTCTCCGTTTTGGATCACTTATAATCATATTTTCGCCTGCTAAAGCTGTATTATTAATACTTTGAAGAACTAAACTTCTGGTTTTTCCTGACCTTGTAGCTCCTATTGTTAGTGAATGTAAATCATCATCTATAAAATAAACCTCTTCAACTTTTCTTACTTTTATTGATGGTATTTTTAAATACTTTGATGTTTTAAAAACTCTTATATGCTTTATATATGGTTTTATAATTTTTCTATCTTTCTTTCCTACAACTAAGCCACCTTTTTGAAATATTGGTTTTCTTAATTCTTCTGGTAATGTTTCTACTTCTAAGCTAACCTTAACATTTTCATCATTGTCTGATTTTTTAATTATTTCTTTATCTTCTGTTGATTTTTCTAATAATGCTTTTATTGTAGGATTTTCAGGATCTATTGTATTGATTCCAAACACCTTATTAAAATCTTTCTTTTCTAGCCACCAAACAGAACCGTGTTGTGTCTGTTTTTGACCTACTGGAACAGGAATCTCAATATTATTAGTTACTTTGTATGTTTTGCTATGATAATCTTTTGTTCTAAAAAATTTGAATATTGAAAATGTTGCAAATAGCATAAAGCTTATAATTGTTAAAACAAAAATCTGAACACTTTCCTTAGAACTTACAACTGTTTCTAAAACTCTAAAAACATTTATTTTCAAAATTTCTTCTGGTTGTTTTAAAAAAATTTGCACTAAACAAAAGGTAATTATGCTCGATAAAAATACACTAATGAGAAATGCAAATATCATTCCTATTATCTTTAAACTTAATCTTTTGTTCATTATTATTTTTCTCCTCTTTTGTATGGTTTATCTAAACAACTTTAAATACTGCAACCTTTCTATTTGAATACTGACAAACTCTTTTACCTATTGTTTCAACTTTTCCTTGTTTTACTAATTCTGTTAATCTAGGAGAAACGAAATTTCTTTCTGTACTCGGAATTAGTTTAAGTTCATATAATTTAACTGCAATTTCCTTAGCTGTCATTCCTTTAGGATTGTTTCTCAATATGTAAATGATTTGATCATAGCGTACTGGTTGCTTTGGTATAATCTTTTGATAGCTTTCACGCCTTGTTTCATCAGTTATCATTTCATTCCCCTTTCAATTTGAAAAAATGGTAATTATAACTACTCCTGGCAATCCAAAAAATGCTGTAATTATAATTGAAATCCAATTTATTTGTATTGGAATTTCTATAAGCTTTAATACATACAATGCAATCAAGCCTAAAATTGCATTAATCACTACTTGAATGAAAGTTTTATATGAATAGCCAAATATTCTAAGTAAAAGTCCATAAAAAAGTAGTGCAATTATAAAAATTAAAATGTTTATCATATCATTTGCCTTTTTAAATTGATACTAAAATTGTTATTTTGGTTCTTCGTGAAACATTTTGTATTTATTATCTGTACTTTATAGATATAATAAGGGTTTGCAGGATTTGAAAAATCGTATTTTTGTATCAATTATCTGTACTTTTATGTTAAAAAAATATTTTTATCTTTCTAATCCCCAATCAATATTTCCCTTCATTCTATTTTTTAGATATATTTCCCTTTTAGCTTGCTTAGATAAGTTATTGTTGTTTCTTATTCTATTATAATAAGCATTATGAGATATATTCTCTTCTGATAGCATTTGAAAAATATCTGTTATCATCTTCCTTGCATTTTGACTTTCTAACCTTTTTATAAATAAGTCTTCATTAGCCTTTTTTATTCCTTGATTTTCTGCAAATTGGATTTTTTTATTTTCCCATTCTTCCCTTTTTCTAATATATTCTTCAAAACCTACTTCTTTTACAAATTGCAATATTTGATTTCCTATTTTAGTAAACATTTCATTTTCTGCTATTCGCTTTACTTTTTCATATTCTTTTTTATTATTTATATCAGCAATAATTCTTGATACATTTATAGATGTTTGTATATATTCATCAAATTCATTTCTACAGTCTTCTGATGTATTAAGAATAAGTTTTGATAGTTCATTAATATACATCTTTATTTCAGGATTTTGGTATTTATATTTATATCCATTTTCAAAGTTGTTTGACTTACTTTTTAACTCTGTTATCTTATTTAAAATTATGTCGAAATTCTGCTCTTTAAACTTATTAGATAATACAGGTATTCCAAAAATATCTGGCATTATTTCTCTAAGATTGTTTTCAATATCTATATGTTCATTATTTTTTTGCTCTATATATTTTTCTAAATCTTTTTTATAATTAAATACTTTCAAATTTGAAAAATTAGCTAAAAATTCAGCTGTATCTAAAAAGGAATTTTTTCTATATAATATTGATTGTTCTCCACAATTTTTAAATTCATATTTAGCTGTATCTATTTTTCTTATCTCTGCAAAATTATTAGGATTCTCTATATCACAAATATAAATATACTTATCCAATTTTAAATTTTTCAAGTTATCTATAATAACTTTTTCTTGTTCATCTGTATCAATAATTCTTAGAGTAATATCTGGATTCTCATAAAATTCTTTTAAGTCTTCTTTATATTTTAGCAATTCCTCATTTGTTAAATTTGCAATTTCTTTTTTTGAAACATTTTTTATATCATATAAGCTTTTTAGTTTTTGCTTAAATATGCTTTTAGATAATGTTTTTCTGATTCTTTTATATCTAACAAATGGTTTCTTTTGAAGCTCTAAATGCTGATTTTTATTCCAAAATAACAGATGACAATGTGGATTACTTTTTTTTTGAATGATATGAAGCAGTCCATTCCAAATTTTCAGGTTTAATGTCAAATTCTCTACCTATTTCTTGTACCTTTTCAAGTAATAAATCCTTCCAAGCTTCTTTAGTTGTATATCCATATTGAATAGCGTCAGATTCACTAAGTGAAATTACGGTTTTATATATATCAACTCCATTTAATGTTTTACTTGCTACATACTTTTTTATATCTGATAATTCCATTTTTTCTACATTAGAATTTTCATTAATATATCCAAATAATCCGTGAAAATTCTCTCCAAAATCTGTTCCAGGTCTTGTAGCAATATAATCTTCGTGTAACTCATCTAAATACGCTTGTATTCTTCTGGATCGTCCTTTATTATCATATTTCTTATATATTTCTTTTTGATTGAGCCATTTAAAGAAAACTCCATCACTAAATCTATCTTTATCCATATTACAATTATTCCTTTTATAAAATTTCTTCTTCTGTTTCTTCTTTAATATTCTGTCTTTCTTTTACACGTTCACAAAGTTCATTTTCAATTTCGTCCCAATGTGCATTAAAGAAATTCTGGTCTTCTTTTTTTACACAATCAGATATAGTAACTAAAGTCATATCATTTCCGTTTTCAGGATCGTGTATTCTAAACAAACCATTAAACATTGTTCTTTCTTTTAATATAGAAAAATATATATAATTATCTGATCCAAACTCTATTTCTTCAAATTGAATTTTATATCTATTATCTTCATAAGCGTCTTGTACCTGTGCTATTTCTTGCCAGTCCTCTGGATCTATTAAAGTTTTTACAGCAATATATGAATCATTAAATTCACGAAGCATTGTATTAAGGTCTGCAACAAATTCAATTATTCTTTCTGGTGTCATATCTTTTCTAGTATTGCAAAACCAAAAATTACAATGGTCAGTATTTCCTATTAATGTTATATCTTTATTTTTCAAATCTAATTCAATCCAATCTCTCCATTGTCTATCTGTATTTTTTGCACATAAAGCAATTTTATTTTCAAAATATTCTCTATATTTAAAATTATATTTTTTACATATATCTTTAAATTGTTTTTTATAATCTTTTTCCATAAGCTACTCCCTTAAATTAAATTTTTAAAATTCAAATCCTTAGGCAAAATTCTTGTAATATCATCTTCAAAATATGGAGATTTTATTGCTTGATAGCCTAACTTATTTGCTAAATTTATTTTATCTTTTATAAATTGCTGATCATCTTCACTATTAAAAATATATGCTAAAACATAAGCTTGTAAAAATATTGATGAAAAACTTGCTTTTGCACTTTTACTAAGTAAAGCAATATGTCTTTCAAATTTTCTACCTAATTTTTCATCTATAACTTTTTCTAACATTGTTTCTAATTTGCTAACACTTTTTTCATTAGTTTTCATTTCAAGATATTCTTCTAATGCTCTGTTTATTATTTCACTTTCAGTTGCTTTTCTATCTTCTTTTGCTATAGAAGCTACATATTTTCTTAATGCGTCTTTTAGATTTTTAGGTACAACAGCATAAACTTTTTCTGTTCTACTTTCATCTTTTTTCTTAACAATTTTATTACTCAATTTAATCTCTCCTTGCTTCATCTTTCGTGTCCCCTTAATTTCCAAAAAGAAATTAAGGGCAGGATAAGGAAAGAAGTGTCTTTCCTGGCAACAGTTAGAAAGGCAAGCTTTCTACTCCTCTGCTAGACTATCATTTATGCAGATATTTTACAGAGTGCGTACACTTCGGTGTATTTTTTACACTGTCTGTTCCTCCAAAAGTGCTATAATATAGTCTTTGCAGTCTTTGGCTGTAACATTACCATTATTGATTTTATTAAAGTATTTCTTAATTTCGTCTTCAAAGAAAATAACTCGTATTTCTAACTTTTTATCCTTTTCTTTCACTAGAATTTGTTTCATTAATTCTTTTGTTAATTCTCCACTTTCAGAAGATTTTTTAATTTTCTTTGACATAGCTTCAGATATTTTTACATTTTCTTTTTCAATAATATTTGCAATATCTCTTTGCTCTTTTTTACTTAGAAAACTTAAATTCTCTCCTGTTTTTAGATTAATTACTTTATCATCAACCATTTCTCCAAGAGGTGCTATTAAATAATTTAATCTTATATATCTTTGAATGTTACCATTACTCATTTGATTTTCTTCTATCATCTTTTGCTGAATAGTATCTAATTTATCTACATTGTCTTGCATTATTTCATTTTCTATTTTAGAAGCTATCTTTTCATTTTTTAGACATTCTTTTCTAATGCTTAAAGCTTTTCCTCTTTCAGTAGGCATTACATCTCTAACCATTAAATTACTATCTACCATATATAATCTAGCTTCATCTTCTGTCATATTTTCTTTTACAATGCACTTAAATTCAGTTAGTCCTGCTTCTCTTCCACATAATCTTCTATTATGACCAGATAAAATTTGATATTTTCCGTTTTCAGTTCTTCTCACAACAATTGGTTCTATGATTCCATTAATTTTAATACTTTCTATCATTGTATTTTTTCTTGATTCTGAATACATTTTAAAAGGTTGATTAGGAAAATCTTCTAAGTCTTCATCTTTTATAATCTCGTATTTTTCATCTTCTATATTTTCTATTTCTGTAACATCTTCTTTTTTATCCTCTACTATTTCTATCTCACTTTCTTCCATTTCTTCAAGATCATCAATATCATTCTCATCAAATCCTTCTGTATCTATTTCGTCATTATAATCTGCTTCAATTTCTTCTGGTTCATCAGGTTCTTCTTTAATGTCTGCATAATTAATTTTTTCTTGTAATTCTTCCTGTTCTTCTTGAATTTCTTGATTTTGCATATCTTCATTTTGTTCTGTTTCTTGAATCTCTTCTGAATTTTCATAGAATACTTGCTCAATTTCTTCATCAGTAATATTAGTTTTATCAACTAACTCTTTAATTTTTTCTAATTCATAGCCTTCATTCCTCCAATTTCTTATTTTTTTCATCTCTTCTAACTTTAGATGTTTCTCTAATAAAGTAGCCATCAATTTTTCCTCCTTTGTGCAAAAAAGAAAGCTAAGATTTCTCTCGCTTTCTTTAAATATAATTTTTCATATTAATATTTTAGCACTTGAAAAATTGAATGTATACTGCAGGATTTTGCAAAGTTTTTGCAAAAATTTATGTTTACTTATTGTCTTCTCTTAATTCTATTAAACCTTGAACAATATTCTTAACAAAAACATTAGCCATTTGTTTTTCATCTTTATTTAGTATATCAATCATTTCTGTAATTTCTTTATTAGTAGCTTCACTTGTATCTAAATTTGGAAGTTCATCACTAAATAAAAAGTCTAAGCTTAATTTTAATTCATTTGCTACTTTAATATAGAAAATTAAACTACCACTTTTTATTCCAGTTTCTATATTAGATATATAATTTGCTGAAGAATCAACTTTTTCTGCTAGGTCTTCTTGTGTAATTCCTAATAAAATTCTTCTATCTGCAATTTTCTTTCCAATCTTTTTATAATTCATAACATTTCCCTCTCTCATAATATTTTTAATTATATTATGAGCAAGGAATATTTTGAATATTCTATTGCTATTACTACTAACGCTATTTGGAGTAGTTACAATTCTAAAAATAAGCAACTCGATTTTAGTTACTTTCAGCAATTATATCTTTTAAAACATTTTCTTTTAACTTATGAAAAAATTCTTCCTGAATTTCATCTTTATTTATATTATAATTTAATTTTCTTATTGGATTTTCTTTTGTATAACTTTTCTCTATTACTTCTTCAATCTTCTCTCTTATTTCATTTATCATCTTATCTGTCAGTCCATTTTCTTCTTTCAGATAATTGTATAAATTATCTTTTACTTCTGTAGAATATTCTAATTTATTTATTAATAAATGCTTAAGAACATACCCTAATAATGCAACATTATATGGTTGTTTTATATTTCTTATATCTTTAATTATTGCATTCATTTGTTTGGATATTATTCTTGTCATATCCTCTTCATTTATTTTTGTTGAAGTTTTATAAGCTTCTTCAATATAATGTAAAATATATTTTCTTTGAACTTCATTTAAAAGTCTTGAAGAAATATATTTTACTCCTAATTCATAAAATCTATCTACTTCCTGATCTGTTTTTATCCCACCTGTAATTACTATTACTGTAGGAAGTTTTAATTCCAAGCTATGACATCTTTCAAGCATTTCTAATCCTGTAATACCTGGCATATATTGGTTTAAAATTATAAAATCTGGTATTTCCTCTTGTATCTCTTTAAGTCCTTTCTCGCCAGTTCCAACAGTTTTCATTCTAGTAACAAAAGGACAATTCTCTTTTATCATTTTTTCTGTTTGTTTTGCTAATGGTTCTTCATCTTCTACTTGAAGAATATAAAAGTCTTTTTTCATAAAAAACTACGCCTCCTAGCCATATATTTTAACACATAATCGTTATAAAATAAAGTATTTTGGCGAAAAATGTTTGATTGCTTAAACAAGTCAGAAACCTTTTTTTGGTATAATTTGTTGTGATTATATCTATGAGAGGGGATATTTTGATGGAGTTATCTGAAGCAATTGTATTAAGAATAAAACAACTTTTAAAAGAAAAAAATATGAAAACCTATGATTTAAGCATTAAATCTGGCGTACCTCGTTCTACCATATCTCTTTTCTTAAGTAGAGAAACGAAGACTATACGATTAGAAAATTTGCTATATATTTGTGAAGGTTTTGGAATAGAATTAAAAGATTTCTTTGATGATAAAGTATTTACAAATGTTGAAGCTAAAAATTGGTTAAAAAATCCAGAAGAATAATTATAACTCTCCTGGATTTTTATTTACCTAAAATAGAAATTTGATTTCTCCATTTATAATTTGCAATTTTGCATTAAATTGTTTTCCAGACTTTGCTTTAAATCCTTTTATTTCAGTTGTTACTCCATTTTCTAATAACTGCTTAATATTTGTTTTTGATATTTTCTTTCCTGCTATTGTTTTCCAAACAGAAAATTTACAACCTTCTTTAAATCCAGAACAATAAAAGGATTTATTTGATTCTATAATGTCTTTCCCACATAAAGGACAATGTCCTACTATTGTCTTTTCATTTTTATAATTTTTCTTTAATTTGAATTTTGACACATCTTTTGTTGCTATAACTTTTTTTATATCTAAAAGAATAGAATCTAATAGCTTATTTTGGTCTGCTTTTCCATCTCTTATTTCTTCCTGAATAATCCACCATTTTGCTGTTAAATCTGCTTTTTTCCATTCGTCTGGCAATATATTATAATATTCTCTCCCTAGTTCTGTCGAAATTACTTTGTCTTTTTCCTCTTTAATATAACCTCTTTTTATAAGATTTTGTATAATACTAGCTCTTGTTGCACTTGTACCTATACTTCCGTTTTCTCCTTCTTTATCTTTATCCTTACGTTTTAAGATTTCTTTTATTTCTGGATCATCAACGTATTTTGATATTCTAGTCATATCTTCTATTAAACTGGCTTGTGTATAGCGTGCAAGAGGTTTTGTTTCTATTTCTTTAATATCACTTTTATTTATTGTTCCAGTATATAATCCTTCTGAAATTTTTGATAATACTGATTCTTGATTTTCATTATTAGTTTTGTCTAAATATTTATTAAATCCTTCATCTAGTATTTTCGTAGAACTTGCTTTAAATTTATATCCGTTTTGTTCATCTGTTTCTAAATATGTAATTTCTTTTTTTATTGGTCTGATAAACTGAATTAAGTAATACATACAAATTTCTTTATATATCTTTTGCTCTTTATCATTCATTTTAGATAAATCTATATCTACTGATGTTGGTATTATTCCGTGATGGGCTGTTACTTTACTATTATCAAAACATTTTGAATGTGGTAAAATACTATAATCTAAATCAAGTTTTAAATCAATATTATTTAATACCTTTTTTATAACTCCTGGTGCTTCTTTATAATGCTCTTCATTTAAGTATTGACTATCACTTCTATTATAAGTTATAGCGTGATATTTTTCTCTTAAATCTTGTGTTATTTTTAAAGTTTCATCAGGCTTAATTTTGTACTTTTTGCTAATATGAGATTGTAGTTTTGTCAAATTAAATGGTAATGGTGCATTTTCATTTTTTATTTGCTTTGTTATATTTACTTTTACATTTTTATTTATAAATTTATCTAATATTTGCTTTAACTCATTTTGATTCTTATAAACAATATTATCCTTGTTTTCAAGTTTTGCTTTAATAATATTACCATTTATATTTATATCTACATATCCATCATAATACTTTTCTTTTATATGATTTTCTATTGCTAAATCTCTATTTACAACTAATCCTAATGTAGGTGTTTGTACTCTTCCTACTGATAATGTTGTTCCATTTAATATTGAAAAATATCTACTCAAATTTATTCCTACCATATAATCTGCAATTGCTCTTGCATTTGCACTTTTACCCCAAGTTTCATATTTTGAATTAGGTTCTAAATTCTTTAATGCTTTCTTTAAATAATCTTCATTAAATGCTGATGTCTGGATTCTTTTTACTGTACCTTTAAATTTACAGTATTCAATTATTTCATCAATTAGTAATTGTCCCTCCTCATCAATATCTCCTGCATTTATAATTTCATCACATTCATTGATTAATTTTTTGATAACATTAAATTGTTTTCTTGTTTTATCAATAGGAATCTTACCCCAATTTTTAAAATATATTGGTAATTGCTTCATATCCCAATTTTTATTTTCTTCATCATATTCTTCTGGTGCTTTCAATCTTAATATATGACCATAAGCCCACGTTACTACATAATTACCTTTTTCAAAATATCCGTCATTTTTATTTAGTTTTCCATCTATTGCATTTACTATTGATTTTGCAAGTTCTGGTTTTTCTGCAATTATTAAACTTTTCATCTGTACCTACTTTCTTAGAGATAAATTATTTTATCATTTTTATCTCTAAATTTATTTTTCTTGTTTTGCTTTTTTACTTCTTCACATTTTCTTATATACTCAATTTCCTCTTGCTTTTCATATTCAATTTCTTTTGGTGTCTTACTTCTTTTACCTACAACCACACAAGCATATACAGTAAATGTTATTCCAAAAAGCACTAAAAAAATTAATACTTTTATAAAAACAGCCATTTTTCAACCATTCCCCCTGATTCTTTGATAAAAAATACACCGAAGTGTACGCACTCTTTAAATCCTCTTAACATTTTACTCTCTAACAGAGAACTAGAAAGCTTGTCTTTCTATGTGTTGACAGAAAAACCTCCGTTTTTCTTATCCTGCCACTAAATTTCTGACGAAATTTTAGTGAAACACGCAAGTTGCTTAAGTTTCAAATTATTTTTGCATACTTTACAAATATCCGTCTTATTAGATTTTGTACCAAATTCTTTATTACACAACTTGCAATTTTTGATTTTATAACTTCTTAAAACTAACATTTCTCGATTCCAATATGAATATTTACTTTTTAAATATTTTTCATATTTCTGCTCTAATTCTATTTTTTGTTTTCCTGTTGAATTGTCAAATTCCTTATGACAAATATCACAAAGCTCTAAAATATTTTCTTCAATACCAAGTCCACCAAATTGTCTTGCAATAAAATGTGCATTAGGTTGTCCTATTCCTCTTTTATTTTTGCAATTTACACATAACCCATTATCTCGAATTGCAACTGATATTTTTACATCATAAGGAATGTCTGTTGGATTCTTTTTTACTCTTTGACGCAATTTTCTAATTGACCTCACATATTATCACTTCTTTCTCTTTTGTTTTTATTTTAAATTATAATTTTAGTGCATAAATTCCAAATACTCTTACTGCTAATTCTTCATAAAGTTCATTTCTTGCATAATAAAATGTTCTTCCATATCCTAAGTTGTGTTCATACAAAAATTGTTTTATTTCTTTGCCTTCCATATACACTTCTGATAATATTGCAATTTTCAATTCGCTTTTAGGTTTCATAGAAATTTCTGTTTCTTTTATGTATTCCTTAAATGTACTTTCTAAAAAGTTTAAAAATAATCTAGTTTGTAAATGTTTTTTATATAAGGATTCTAAATAAATCTCTTTGCTTGCAAAAACTTCTTCCATCATTCTTTCAAGCTCTTTTTGTTTTGCCTGGTCAATTTCTTCTTTACTAAACTTTACATTTTCAACTTGTGCTGTAAATTGTTTTAAAGTTTTGTAATTTTCCAAAATAACAATTACATTATTTATACATCTATCAAAACTCATCTTTCTAACATCTATTTTAGATAATTCTTCTTTAATGATTTCTCTCATTTTTTCTAAAAATTCATTATTAGTCTGATTCATTTCAAATCCTCCCTAACTTATTACTCTCAACTCCTATCTTCCAAATATATACTGAAAATTCTTCTGTCTTCATCATAATAATAATTAGAAATATTTTGCTTTAAAACTTTATCATTTAAAGCCATTCTTAATCTTTTACGAATATTTTCCTCTGAATCAAAATAGTATAATCCGAAATATATCCAATCGTTTTCTCCAACTGTGTCTAAACATATTCTTATAACTCTTGTTAATTGAATATCTTTATCATTTGTGATCCTAAAATCATATTTTAATAAAAAATCTTCTAAACTAACTTCGTCCATTTTGACCTCCAATTTTAATAAAGATGTTTAGCCTTATACATATCAATATCTTTTTCAACTTGTACTATTTTCTTTTGATAATTCTCTTCAGTATTTGGAACGCTGAATTTGCATTTTTTACAATCTTTAACTTTCAATATGCCACAAACATAATCACTTTTTTCATATAAACAACTTTTTCCATCAAGCTCCTTCATTGTTTCCCCTTTCTACCTTTCTTGAAATTCTTAAAAATATTAGGTTTATCATTGGAAGATGACAATAAATTATTTTGGTTTTCTAACAATAGTTTTTCATTCTTTAAAGCTATTTCTCGCCAAACCTCTTTATCTTCCTGCTCCTTATTTTTTTCATCTTTCCAAATCTCTGCTTGTTTTTTCCAATCTTCGGCTTGATTTTTATAATATTCTAGCTTATCTTTGTACCACTCTTTTTCCTTCTGTAAAACCTTAACTTCTTGCTCTAATATAATTTTATCTTTTTTTACATTCTTCCTTTTAGATTGGTCTATTTCAGCAAATCTTCGCCTTAAATATTCTGCTCCTTCCGTATTTATTACATTTTTCCCCTTTTCATTTTTATACATATATCCTTTTTCTATTAGTTCTTTTTTGTAATGAGCTAATAGAGATAAAGATTTATTAAACATTATACTTATCTCTTTTTGCGTATAACTTTTTTGCTCCATTACAATTCCTCCAATTTCTTTTGTGTTAAGATCTAGTCTTGTATGTTTTTTATATAATGCTTATAATCTTCTTTACATTTATATAAAAATTTTCTGGTAAAACCTATTTTTAGGAGTAATATAATTCGTTCTCTTTTAAATAATCTGTCCGTCTTCTTGAATATTAGATTTATTATTAAATAGATATTTCTAATAATGATATATGGTAAATTTAATATAAATTCTAATGCTACAAGTAAATAGAATAAAACAAATCTTATTACTCCTAATGCCTTTAATTGAATAATAATCTGTTTCATTTCTAACTCCCAAAAATATAAAAAAACATAAAATTATACTATCAATCTATTAATTCTTCCTGTAAACAAGCTATCAAATAGCTCACAAATCTTTCTAAGTCGGATTTATCAACGTATTTCATTGCTTTTTTATATCTAAAATTAAAATTTTCTGTGTTTAATTTGTAAAGTAAAAAATTATATGGACTTTTAGAAAATTCATCTATAACGTAATATTGAATAAGCAAATCTTTTTGTCTTTCTTCTGTCATAATCTCAAATGTTTTTTTATCAGTCATATAAAGTTCTAATTTTTTAAGTGTATTGATTACTAAAAACATTCTAGCGTGTTCTTTTTGCTCTTCTTCTGTTAAAGAAAGATCCAATTGTTTTTTTAGCTCATATTTATTTATATAATTAAATATAATATTAAGTGTAGTGTAGTCTAGTGTAGTGCCATTTGGCTCTTGCTCTTTCTCTAAATCTAGTTCTTTCTCTCCGTTACCATTACGTTTCATTGGTGTTACATTGTAACGCTGTGTCTTCAAATCCAGATTTTGCAATATTTTCAAATTTTCATCTGTTACATCTTGCGTTACATTATCGTTACATTGTAACGCTTTTGAATTTTCCACATCTAATTCAGAATTGCCTAATATTTCGCCTTCAATTTGTAACTGATTATTGTTACATTGTAACGCCTTTTGTCTTTCTCTGAATCTTCTTACTCTATCTGTACTACTACCTTCTGATCCAATTAAATTTTGTAATGATAACAAATATAATGAATTATCATCAAGTCTTTCAATTGCTCCTGTTTTTAATAATACATTTATAAGTAATCTTACATTATTAACTGGTTCATCTATTAGCATTGCAATTTCTTCTTCTGCAGATGGTAATAATCTTTCGTATTTCAAAAAACCTTCTGTTTTTAAACTTATTAACTGTATTTTCAAATAAGTTATTAACAAACTATCCCCTGCTGGTAATGATTTTAGATATTTTTCAGTTGTACCACTAAACCAATCCTCTTTAAGTTTTAACCAAAAATATCTTTTTTGCTTACTACTTTTCTTTGCCATAATAATTTCTCCTTTTCTCTTGTATATTTTTAAATTCTTTTGCTTATCTTAAATAGTCCCTGATTCTTTGACAAATTATTAATGGTCTTCCATATAATAATTCTTTAAATTCTAAATACCAATTAACCAAATCTATATCTTTATCATTTTCAATTAAGAAATCTATTAGCTTTCCTGCTGTACTATATTTCTTATTTAATATGAATTGATATATAAACCTTAAAAACTCTTTTCTAACAAATTCGCTCATAGTCTTCTCCTATTTTGCTGTAATAAAAAATTATTACTTTTTTAACTTCAGCATATTTTTTGTATCAATTATCTGTACTTTTTATTTAAAAATAAAATTCTATTTTTATAGAATCCTCATACATTAGTATCAATTCACTGTACTATATGTGTAAAAAATAAATTGTTACAAATTTTAATATATTATTTTAATTTGTATCAATTGTCTGTACTTCTCTTTCAAAAAAAATATGCTTTTCGCCTTTGTTTAGCCATTTACCATACTTTTCCCTCCCTTACACATATAATTTAAACTTAAGTTCAATAAAATATATATCACTCTTCTTAAAAAGTGTCAAGATATTTTTTTAAAAAAGTACAGAAAATTGATATTATTTTTTTAAAAATGCTTGATTATTTTTCTTTTTTTCTTTATAATATATAAAGGTTAATTAAATGAAGCACGTTTAGGTTGTTGTTTTTTACTTTAATATAACTACAATTTAACTTCAATTCAACTTAAATACATATACCCAAATTAACTGAAAGGAGTTTTTTTAATGCAAAAAGATAACAAAGATAATAATTCAAATGATATTATATATAATTCTAGTTTTGGAAGAAATCTTGAAAAACTTTTAGATCAATTAGATATTAAGAAGGTCGACCTTGCAAAAGCAATTGGTGTTACAAAAGGAACTATAACCAATATATGCAAAGGCTATAACTACCCTCACGTTTCAACTGTATTAAAAATCTGTAATTACTTAAATGTTGATATTGATTTGCTTACTGATTCTGATCCTAAATTAAAGATGTTAGGAGAATCAGCACAAGCATATTCTTCTTTAAAAGAAGCGTTAGTTAGTATTGGTGCATTAAAAGAAGATGAAGATATAAAAAAAGAACATATTGAATTATTTGCCAAATTAGTTAAGGATAATAAAAAGCTTTATCAAGAGCCTGATAAAGCTTTAGAATCTGAAAAACTAATCGTTATTCCTGTTGAAGACTTGCCTAATAATGATTAGTATTTCTTCTTTTGTATATCCGTCCTTTAATAAGGATTTGTAGAGTTCGTAGAATTTGATGAAGTTTTCATTTTTTTCGACATTTTTCGCACTCATCTTTCCCCTGCCCATATTATAGCAGAATTTTCCAATTTTTTCAAGTTTTATGTATACTTTAATAACTGCAAGCCAAGTGTTTTAGCTTGCAGTTGTTTTTTTATGATGATAAAGCAAATTCTTCAAATTTTTCGACAACATCACTTTTCATTTGTCCTGTAACTCTTACATATATCTCATAAGTTGTCTTTATTGTGCTGTGTCCTAATCGTTTTGAAACAGCTTTTATATCTGCTCCTGCTTCTATTAATCTCGTAGCGTGTGTATCTCTAAAATCGTGAAATCTACAGTTAATACCTAATTCATAATGAATTACTTTAAAAGGATATTTACAAGTGTCTGTTCCTTCAAATACTCCATTATGTTTTACGAATACTAAATTGGCTTCAGGTAAACCAATATTTAGTTCAGTATAAGCATTTAGAATTTTTATTTCAGGTTTATTATTATAATAATTCTTTGTTTCTTTCATATAGTGCTTCATATATAAATCGCCATATTCTTCTTTATCTTTTTCTTGTTCAGCTTTATATTCTTTTAATGCGTTTACTAATGTATCTCCAATTTCAATTGTTCTATAACTTCCCTGTGTTTTACAAGTGCCAAAATACCATACTGTAGTTGCTTTTCCACTTATATGTCTTCCGTGTGTAGCTCCGTTTTGATTCTTTTTCAAAATATTCTTATTAACTGTTAATGTCTTATTTTCTAAATCTATATCATTCCAGGTTAGTCCAAATACTTCTGAAACTCTTAAACCTGTGTAATAAGCTGTTAGTATTGCATAATAAAATGCGTGATTATTTTCAAATCTTTCAAGAATCATTTGAATTTCTTCTTTACTAAATATATGAGCAGGATCTTCTTCTGGTACATCATATCTTGGTATTTTAACTTTTATAGCAGGATTTTCTTTTACAAAACCTACTACATCAGTTGCATAAGCAAAAGATGTTTTTAATACCTTTAAAATATTTTTCATAAAGTTTTTTGAAAAAGCCTTTTCTACATATAAATTATTTAAAAATTCTTGAAGTGTTGCTGTTGTTATTTGTGATAACCTATAAAATCCCAATCTTGGTTTGATATGGTTTTTTATAATATTTGAATACGCCTGTATCGTATGATACTTCAAATTAATCTGACAATGCTCTTTAAGCCAATAATCCAAATAATCTGAATAGGACATTGTATTTGGCGTAAAATTATGTCCTGTTTGCGTATATTCGTTATACGCAATTATGCCTGCCTTCTCTGCTTCTGCTTTCGTTTTAAAGCCTGATTTGTTGATGTACTTTCTAACTCCATCAACAGGTGCAATTTCAAATTGATATTGAAACACCTTACCCCTTTTTCTTACATTAACCATTTTAATCGCTCCTTTACTAAATATTTTAGTAAAATGAAACGTATACAATAAAAATGCCAGTACCGATCGAAATACTGACATTTAATTTATAATATTCATAATTTGTTCGCAAGGAGCTTTCTACTGATATAAAAGGGGTTCAAAGTTTTTTGTGAACATTTTTATATGATTGCGAACAAATTGCGAACATTTTGCTATATTTTAGTGATTTTTCAATTTTATGCAATCGCTGAAAGTGTTGATATTACTGGTTTTTCCCACAGCAGTTCTTATATTTCTTACCACTTCCACAAGGACAAGGATCATTACGTCCAACTTTAGGTCCTTCATTAACAACAGTTCTATTAACTTCAGACTTGATTTGTTCACCATTATCTAAACTATTAATAGCCTGTAAAGCCGCACCTGTAATTTTAGCCGTTTCCTCTCTTTTAACATCTTCTTGTTTACGTAGATTCATAAGAATTTTAACAACATCATGTTTAATATCAAGAACCATTTCTTCGAACATATCCATACCTTCAATTCTGTATTTAACAACAGGATCTTGTTGTCCATAAGCACGAAGTCCAATACCATCTTTTAGTTCATCCATTGCATCAATATGATCCATCCATTTTTGGTCAACAACTTTAAGCATAACAACTCTTTCAAGTTCTCTTAAATCTTCGTTTCCAATTTCAACTTCTTTTTCCTCATATTTAGCAATAGCCAATTTTTGCAATTTATCAATAATTTCATTAGCATTTTTAGAATTCTCTTTAATACGATCAAGCATTTCAATTCCAAATGTATTTCTAATATCAGTATCAAGAGCCTCTATGCTAACCTCTTCTTCTCCTGCAAAATATGTTACTACAACCTCTTCTGCAAGTGATTTTATCATATTTAATATATTATCTTTTAGATTTTCTCCATCAAGAACTTCGCGTCTTTGTTTGTATATTATTTCTCTTTGAGCATTCATAACATCATCATATTTTAATACATTTTTTCTAATACTAAAGTTTCTTCCTTCAACTTTCTTTTGAGCTGATTCTACCGCATTACTAATCATTCTATTTTCAATAGGAACATCTTCATCCATTCCAATTGTATTATAAACTTTTGTAATCATGTCTCCACCAAAGATTTTCATCAAATCATCATCTAATCCTATATAGAACTTAGATTCACCTGGGTCACCTTGACGTCCACTACGTCCACGTAACTGGTTATCAATTCTTCTTGATTCATGTCTTTCTGTTCCTATTATTTTTAAACCACCAGCTGCAATTACTTTTTCTTTTTCTTCTTTTATTTCATCATCATATTTCTTTTCTAGTTTTTGGAATTCCTCTCTTGCTCTTAAAATATCTTGTTCATCAGTTTCATAATATGTATTTGCTTCTTCTATTAAGTTTTCTGGAACTTTATTTTTCTTCATTTCTTGTTTTGCTAAATATTCACTATTTCCTCCAAGCATAATATCAGTACCACGACCTGCCATGTTTGTTGCAATTGTAACTGCACCAAATTTACCAGCTTGTGCAACTATCTCTGCTTCTTTCTCATGTGATTTAGCATTTAATACTTCATGTTTTATTCCTTCTTTTTTAAGAATTCTACTTAATTTTTCAGATTTTTCAATTGAAATTGTACCAACTAGTACTGGTTGTCCTTTTTCATGACTTTCTTTTATACTTTGTACTATTGCGTTAAATTTGGCATTTTCATTTTTATAAATAACGTCATTTTGATCTTTTCTAATCATTGGCTTATTTGTTGGAATTGAAATTACATCCAAATTATAAATTTCTTCGAATTCTGCTTCTTCTGTCATAGCAGTACCAGTCATACCTGATAATTTATCATACATTCTGAAATAGTTTTGGAATGTTATTGTTGCAAGAGTTTTTGACTCATCTGCAATTTTAACTCCTTCTTTAGCTTCTATTGCTTGATGTAATCCATTATTATATCTTCTTCCATACATAATACGTCCTGTAAATTCATCAACAATTAAAACTTCTCCATCTTTAACGATATAATCTATATCTTTTTTCATTACTCCATGTGCACGTAAAGCTTGATTTACATGGTGTACTAATGTTGAATTTTCTATATCATTAAAGTTCTCTAGTCTGAATGTTTCTTCTGCTTTTTTTATACCTTTTTGTGTTAATGATGCAGATTTAGCTTTTAAATCTACAATGTAATCATATTTTTCATTATCTTCAGCTTGTTCTTCATCCTTAACATCTTCTTCAACTATTACTTTTGGTGTTAATCTTTTTACAAAATCATTTGCTTTTTTATATAAATCCGAAGATTGATTTGCTCTACCAGATATAATAAGTGGTGTTCTAGCTTCATCAATTAAAATACTATCAATCTCGTCCACTATTGCATAATTTAAACCTCTTTGTACTAATTGATTTTTATAAATTACCATATTATCTCTTAAGTAATCAAATCCAAATTCATTATTTGTTCCATATGTTATATCACAAGCATATGCCTTTTGCTTTTCATCTGGTTTCATTCCCGCAATTACAAGACCAACTGAAAGACCTAAAAATTTATATAATTTTCCCATCCATTCACTATCTCTTTTAGCTAAGTAATCATTTACAGTTATTACATGAACACCTTCTCCTGTTAAAGCATTTAAATATACTGGAAGTGTTGCTACAAGAGTTTTTCCTTCACCAGTTTTCATCTCCGCAATTCTACCTTGATGTAAAATTATACCACCAATTAATTGAACATCAAAATGTCTTAATCCTAATACTCTTTTTGATGCCTCTCTAACTACTGCAAATGCTTCTGGTAATATATCATCTAATGTTTTTCCTTCTTCTAATTGCTTTTTGAATTCTCCTGTTTTATTTTTTAATTGTTCATCTGTTAATTTTGATATTTCTTCTTCTAATCCATTTATTTTCTCTACTAATGGCATTACTCTTTTTACTTCTTTTTCACTATAACTTTTAAATATTTTGTTGAATATTCCCATTTATCTCATTTCCCTTCTTATCTCTTCGGATTTTTCTGTCTTTTATACTGCTATAATATATCACGCTTATTTGGAATTTTCAAGTGTTTTAATAAAATTTACCATTAGTCACACTCATTTTGTTACAATTCACCGTCCACAAAAAATATTATATATGTTGGGAGCTTTCTCAGGTGATTATATATATTTGAAATTTTGTCCGTTTGATTGGAGCGAAAAATAGAAATTCTAATATTGCTCCAATCACATTCGAAAAGTTTAAACTCATATACATATATGCATTTTATACCTGAGTGAGAGAGGCTCAGTTTTTTATGTTAGATTTTCTTTTTGAACGCAATGAACAGGACAAAATTTCAAATATATATAATCACCTGAGAAAGCTCCCAACATATATAATATTTTTAATAGCTGTGAACTGTAACCAATTTTGGGTAAAGCAAAAGAAAAAGAGACTTAGTGAAATACACTAAGCCTCCATTCTTGTAGCTATAAAATCTTTGCAGCTACATAAGCCAGTTTACTTCTTACTGACTCTTCATCTTCAAGTGTCACTTGCCAACACATTGAGTTACCCTTCATCTTTTCTGAAAGATATACTAAACCATTATATCTTTCATTAAGTTCAGGATTGTCAATCTGAGTTGGGTCTCCTAAAAAAACAAATTTAGAACCCTCTCCTGCTCTGGTTACAATACTTTTAATTACTGCAGGCTCAATATTCTGTGCCTCATCAATAATAAAGAATGTATCTGTAATGCTTCGACCTCTTAAATGACCGATTAACTGAAGAACAATAACTCCCTGTTCTATCAGCATTCTCGCATTTTCTCTTGGAATATTTCTCTGATCATTCATTCCTCCCTTGTCATCATCTGCATCACTGCCCCACTGCCTTTTTCTAGTGGGAGTTGATACATTTTCTTTCTTTTTGGAACGTCTTTTTCCAAGAAGAATTGTTAAGTTATCCATGATGCCTCCCAGATATGGGTCGAATTTCTGCTCAAGAGCTCCTGGTAAATAACCAAGATTTTCTTCTCTCAGAGTTTCAATAGGCGTTGTTACCAAAATCTGAGAATAGACTTTGTCCTTTTCTATTGTCTGCTGTAATGCTGCTGCTAAAGAAACAATAGTCTTTCCAGTTCCTGCTCCTCCTTTAATGATAACAATTGGTGCTTCCTCTGCAGATGTCATAAGTGCTTCAAGTGCAAAGTGCTGTCCAAGTTTTTTTGCTCTGATATTATATGGATTGCATTCCGCAAATCTTAACGGTACAATCTTTTCTCCGTCATATCGAGCTAAAATTGGATGGTTACATTCTTTAGTATTAATACTTAAGAACAAATTTGTTACCCATTCAATTTCTTTAGACCTGAAAATATCTTTTGGCAAAAGATATCCATTAGCGTTAAACTCATCCATCTTTTTTGCACTTGTTTCGCATTTTACTCTTCCTCGATACTGTTCTTCTAAAGCAGGAAAAATTTCCTCCTTGAACGGCTGTGCCTTAACACCAACAGCTTCTGCCTTCATTCTAAAATTAGGATTCTTAGAAATGATGACAATTGTTGCCTTTTTGTCTCTGTTTTTCATACCGATAGCAATCTGAAGTTTTCTTCTATTAAAGCTTGAAACTTTTCCTACTTTATCAGGTATAGAAACATCTCTAAATCCCGCTTCAAATTTCAGAACAGAACCATTTTTCTGAATTACGCCTTCCTCTTTTAAAAGGTCTGCAATTCTGAAACTTGAAAAATAGTCCAACAGCTTTTTAGCAATTCTTCCTTTTTCTGAAAACTGATCTGCAACTTCCTGAAGAGCATCAGTTCCTTCTGGAAATGGAATAATTATTTTATTATCATTTCCAAACCGAAGTGTTGAGTCCTCACTTGATATCAGTGACTGAATTCCTAAGATAAAATTTTTCTTCGTTACCATAATGTCACTCCTTTTTTATAATGTCTTTAAACTTATGATATTCTTCATAAATTTCATTAAAAAGTTACATAATTATTTTAACACATTTTTCTACATAATTCAACAAATTTTACAAATTTTTCGAAAAATGCACATATATAGTGTTCAGTTTACAGCCATTAAAAACATTACCCATGTTGTAAGCCACTCTAAGTCATCATATATAATAAACTAAAATTCCTAACAAAATCAAACCATTCCCAATAATCTTTTTCTTAGTAATTTTTTCTCCAAGAATTCTATTACTTAAAATCATAACAAAAATATATCCCAAAGACTCTATAATCGGTTCATTTTTATATGGTACACCTTTTAATCCTAATATAACTAAAATAGTTGAAAGAACCATTAAACCATATCCGGTTATTACATATATATTTAAATATTCCTTTAATATTGAATTATAGGTTTTAGAAGCACTTTTCTTCAATATAATTTGAGATATAGAACTTACTAAAACTGCTAAAATTAATAAACAAACATATTTACTCATCTTCACTATTCACTATAATTGTACCTACAATTACAATTACTACTCCTATCACATTTTTTATTGTTATCGTTTCATTAAAAATTAATATTGCCCACACAATTGACCAAAGTAATCCCATTGCTTTATTAGCATATGCAACTGAAATATCAAACTTCTTTATCAATTGTTGCCACACAACTGCATACACAGCTAATATAAGCATTTCTAGCCCATAATACAATATAAATTTGAATGACATAAACTCTTGTCCTGATGCGAATTTAGCAAATACTGTTGATAATGTATATATTGCAATAACTATTTGTAGTATAAAAATTTCCTTTAACTTTGTTTTCTTTTTTACTTCATTTTCCATATAATCCCTCTTTTGTTATATTGCTAAAATATAATATCCATATCTTGTTGAACTATCAATTATCTTATGTGAATTTATTTCTTCTATTGGGCTCACATAAAAAATATACTCTGGACTTTCTTTTCGTATTTTTTCAAGTTCTTCAACATCTTCTTTTGAAAAGATAAATTTAATAACTGCTTTTCTTGGCTCAACAATTTTAGTAAAATCTGGTGCATTCCCTAAAGCTACATCAATCACCATTTTCAAAAAATCATATCCTGTAGAAATTTGCACTAGGTCTGAACCAATACAATCCCCACCCATTCTTGCACCTATTTCTATAATTTTTATTTCTCCATTAGGTGTAATTTTGAACTCTGCATGTGATGCACCATTTTCTATTTTCAAACTATTTAGACCTGCCAATACTTCTTTTTCTATTTTTTTCATTGTTTCTTCATCTAATCCCGCAGGTTGGATATGTCCTGTTTCTATAAAATGTGGTGCACCTGTTGTTTGCTTTCTAGTTACTGTAAGTAATGTATGCTTTCCTCTATAAGAAATACTTTCTGCACTAAATTCTTCTCCATCAATATATTCTTCTATAATTGCTTTTCTTTCAAAAGATACGTTTATAGCCTCTTCAACAGCCTTTTGCAACTCTTCAACATCTAAGTTCTCTATTTTAGTAATTGACCTACTTCCTGACCTATCTGTTGGTTTTACAATAATTGGCAAATTCATCTTACTTATTTGTTCTAAAGTATTTGTATCAAATTTTGATGTTTCAATAAATTTAGGAACAGATACTTTATTGGCTTGAAAGGCTTGTCTCATTTTATATTTATTAGTAGATATTTGTGTACACTCTAAACTATTACCTGTAAGGCCTAATTTATCTGCTAAATAATTTACTGTTAATGTTGCCAAATCTGATGCAACTGAAATAACTGCATCTGGTTTTATTTTCTTACATTCTTCTAGAATTGAGTCTTTTTCTACTATACTTATTGGATAAAAGAAATCTGCAAATTTTGCTCCAACAGCCCCTTCTTTCCATGCAAATACATGTGTTTCATATCCCAATTCTTTTGCTTTTTTAATAAGTGGCATTTGAAAATTATTTGCACCTATAATAACTATTTTCTTCATAACAACTCTTCCTTCCAAACTTGCAATTAGTTCTTGTAAAATTTTTTAATTGCATCTATTACTTCATCTTGTTCTTTTCTTGTTAATCCATAATACATTGGTAATCTCACAAGTTTTTCACTTTCTGAAGTTGTATATTTATCTTCTCCAAAAAATCTTCCAAATCTCATTCCTGCAGGAGAAGTATGTAATGGAATATAATGAAAAACAGCTTGAATTCCTTTTGATTTTAAATACTCTATTAGCTTTGTTCTTTCTTCTAAATTTTTTGCCTTTATGTAAAACATATGTGCATTATGTTCGCTATATTCTGGTACATATTGTAATGTTATACATCCATCTTTTTCTAATTCTTTAAGTCCATCTTTGTAGTAATTCCATGAAGTTAATCTGTCATTATTTATCATTTCCGCATCCTTAAGTTGAGGATATAAATATGCACAATTCAATTCACTTGGTAAATATGATGAACCATAATCAACCCAAGTATATTTATCGATCTCTCCTCTAAAGAACTTATTTCTGTTAGTTCCCTTTTCTCTGATAATTTCTGCTCTTTCTATTAGCTCTGGATCATTAATTACAATTGCTCCACCTTCACCCATACTATAATTTTTTGTTTCATGGAAACTGTAACATCCTAAATCTGCAATTGTACCTAAATACTTATCCTTGTATTTAGCCATAACACCTTGTGCAGAATCCTCTACTACTTTTAAATTGTGTTCTTTTGCAATTTTCATTATCCTGTCCATATCTGGTGAAATCCCCGCATAATGAACAACAACAATAGCTTTAGTTTTAGATGTTATAGCTTCTTCTATTTTATTTTCATCTATATTCATTGTTTTTGGATTTATATCAACAAAAACAATTTTTGCACCAACCATTACAAACGCATCTGCAGTTGATACAAATGTATATGATGGAAGTATTACTTCATCTCCTGGTTGTATATCTAACAAAATTGCAGCCATTTCTAATGCAGATGTACATGATGTTGTTAATAATATTTTTTGTGCATTAAACTTTTCTTCCATTAATTCACTACATTTTTTTGTAAATTCTCCATCTCCACAAATTTTTCTATTTTCTGTAACCTTCTTTATACAATTAATTGATTCATCCATATAAATTGGAACATTAAAACCTATCATATTTCATCTCTTCTTTCTATAACCTTTTATATACTGGCATTACATATGCAAATATTGCCTTAAATGATATTATTATTACAAGTGCTATCAACATGAAAATAATAATTTTTTTTATTTTTTCTGATTTAACAAATTTTTCTAATACAGTTTCTATTCCACTAACTAAGAAATATGTAAATGGTACTATAATTCCCATTATATATCTACCTTGTGGCTGGAAATCGCTTGTATAGGAATATATTATACTTAAAACAATTGGAATTATTATTGCAATTACAAATATGTAATTTAACAAATATTTATTTTTTTCTTCACATTTATAAAAAAATAATTCTTTAAACTTTAATATACATCCAATCCCTCCAATTAACCATATAAAAAAATATGAATAATATATTTTATTTGACATAGCTATCGATTGATAACCAAAAATTCCAATAAAGCTTTTTGCTACAATCTTTATCCAACAATTATCATCCAACATTTTCCAAAGACTTTCGCCCTTATTTTGAGGTGTTTCTCTAGTTGATGGTTTATAACCTTCCATTGCATATTTATCACCATATTCATTTTGGGTTCTAGTTCCCAATATATCGCCATCATATATTATTGCATTTCTAATAAACCACCATCCTGCCACTGCGAAAGTCACAAGTGAAACTATTATTGCTTTTTTGACTATATCTTTTACTTTCATCTTGTTTGATACTGTTGAAATCAAACAAATTATTACACTACACAATATATATCCATATGCATTATAATATGTTAAAGCGCAAAATCCAATAGCTAGTCCTAATAACACACAATATTTTGTTTTCCAATTACTCTCCAATCCCAAAATCCATAAATAAATTATCATTGTAGTTGCCAGTATAGCAGTCGAATCATTATTTATATATGACGCCAAAAACGCTGTTATAGGTTGAAATGCAATTATCGCAATAAATAAATATTTATATTTTTCCTTATCTTTAAATAATTTGTCTGCAATTTTTATTACAAAATATATTGCTAAAGTCATACTTATTGTACTAACAAGTCTTGCCGAAATAAGTAAAGCAAATTGATTTGTTGTAAATATTGATGCTATTTTCATAAAAATTGCACAAATCATATATGTAAGAATTGGTTGAAAGGCATATGAAATTCCCCACATTTGATTTCTTATGCTTTCATCCCTTCCATCTGGTATAGAATTATGTTTATAAATATATTTACATATATCCCATTTCATTCCTTCATCAGGGCATGAATTATATGGTTGTGAAACTGTCCAAATTAAATAATAACAAAATAATCCTAATAAAAATATAATTAATATTAATTGTTTGTGTTTTTTACATATCTCCAATACTTCATCCATCATTATTATTTTTCAACCGTTTTACCTTTCTCTACTTTTTCTATGATATATGGTGGTCTTTTTCGTGCAGCATCAAAAGTTCTCCATAAATACTCTCCTAGAATTCCTATAGAAAGCATTGTAATTCCAAATCCAACTAACATAATTATTATAATTGACGCATATCCTTCAACATCAATAACACCTGTCATTCTTTTATATATAATAACTATTAGCCAGATTATTGCTATAAAAAAGCTAAAAAATCCAGCTGTTGTTATCAATTTAATTGGAAAATATGAAAAGCTCAATAATGAATCATATACTAATTTTACTTTTTTAGATAAAGTCCATTTTGACTTTCCTATTTCTCTTTTTTTTCGAACATATGGCACTGTCGCAGTTTCAAAACCAGCCCATAAAATTTGACTCATTAAAGATGTATTACATTCTTGCATTTTTACTAAAAAATCAATAACTTGTTTATCTATTAAAAAAGAATCAAACCCTCCTTTTGGCATATTATGCAATGCTAATTTTCTCATCAAAAAAGCATACAAATTAGAAAATGCCTTTTGTGTAACAGGTTCATCTCTATCAGCCCTTACAGCTAAAACAACCTTATTTCCTTCTTCGTACTTTTTCATCATATCTAATATCATTTCAGACGGTTCTTGCAAATCAGCTGCTTTTCTTACAGCGCAATCTCCTGTACATTGTGATAAACCTGCTAAAATTGCTGCATGTTCACCAAAGTTTCTTGATAACCTCATAATTTTTACATTTGAATCTATTTTAGCTAAATCTTGCATCACTTTATAAGAACCATCTTTTGAGCCATCATCAACTAATATCAATTCATATTCAGTTTCAATTGGCAACTTTGTAAATACCTTTTCTTTCAAATCAGCATACAATGGCAAAAGATTGTCATGATTGTAATATACTGGAACTACTATTGAAATTTTTTTCATTTTTAATTTCACCTTATTTCTATCTTTATTAACCTTTGATATTTTACCACAATGAAATAACTAGGTCAATAATATGAATAATTAATTAATAATTTTTATCACCTATTGTTACAATTTACAAACCATAGAAATATTTTAAAAAATCCCACTAGTAGGCACATAATCATTACTTGGAGGCATTACAAATGAATTATCAGGCTCAGTAGTTGCTTTCATCTCGGTCACATTAATAAAAGGAATCTGTTCATTATGATATTTTCCCATTTCAATAGTTCCCGTAATATCAACCCATGTACCATTAGCAAAATCATTAGCATTTTTATACTCACATAAAAATCCTACAACAACAGACTGAGTTTTACTTTCATTAATAAGCATATCTCTAGCAATAACAAATTGCTCATCTTTAAAATCTAGAACTCTATATATGTAACCTGTAAAATTAACCTTCATCCCAATATAAGAATCTGGATCATCATGTACAGCCTTTAATATGTTAGTATAATTATCTCCTTGAATTTCAGTTATATCTTTTGTAATTATTTTGTCTTTTACAACAAACTTTCCACTCGTAAAAAATATTTTATAAATACTTATACTAAAAACAATAAACATAAATAATGATAAAACCACAATTATAATCTTTAGTGCTATTCCTCCATTTATTTTAAAATTACATATAAACATAATAAGAGCCTCCACTTCACTTCAATATCTTTTTTATTAAGTTTATGTGTAAAATTTAAATTTATTCATGGGACAAAATGTACCCGGTACAAAATTGCCCGGGACAAAATGTACCGGGTACATTTTGTCCCTAATTTTCAATATTTCCCAAAACACTTTTTATAATTATCAAAACAATTGGTCCAACAAGCATTCCCATAACCCCCATTACTTTAAATCCAGTATACATAGCAATAAGAGTAAAAATAGGATGAATTCCAATTTTTCCACTAACAATTTTAGGCTCTAAAAACTGTCTGACAAGAGACATTATTATCCATAATATTAAAATTGAAACTCCTAATCTCAAATCTCCATTTAGTGCAGAAATAATTGCCCATGGAACCATAACTGAACCTGAGCCTAATATTGGTAATGCATCAACAAATCCTATTGCTAATGCAATTAATAATGGATATTTTACATTCATTCCAACAAATTTAAATATATATAATCCAATTACTGAAATTACAAATGATACTAGTATCAATATCATTTGTGCCTTTAAATATCCTCCAAGATTTCTAGTTATTTCTCTTATGTGTATTCCTATTTTTTGAACCCATTTTTTTGGCATATGCTGTTCCATAAAATCCAAAATATATATTCTATCTGTACATATAAAGTATAAAGAAAGAATTGTTATTACCATATATATACCTATTGTAGGAATTGATGTTATAATATCTATTAATTTTGTTAAAAAGCTTGTAAGCCATTTAGATACTTTCACTAACAATTCTTTTGAAGTGTCTTGCATTAAATTCAACACATTATTGGAAACACTTATTTTTGTTATACTCATTTTTCCTATTACATCTTGAATTTGAGTATATGCCTTATCTATGTAAAGATTTAATGCTTGTAACAAATTGGTTGACTCTGAAACCAAAGTAATTGTTCCCCAAATTACACTTCCTATTATTATCGAAAATACTATTAAAAAAATTATTATAGAACTCATTTTTCGACTCATTTTTGTCTTTTTCATTAAATGTTTTATTGCAGGTTCAATCATCAACGATATTAAAAAAGCTATTAAAAACGGCATATAAAAAACTGATATTTTGACGCCTATGTATATTCCTATTATTATTATAACTATATTTAATACTTTTCTAATTACTTTATAAATGTAATTTAAATCCTCTGACATTTTTCCTCTTTTCTATGTAAATAAACAAGCTTTTCATATTTGCAATTTCATAAATTTATAGAACAAAAGCGGACATTAATAGAATTTGTACTTATTAAAACATTTAAAGTCCGCGTATTTGTTCGTGTGCTAAATTTGCAAGGCAAATTTCTGTGCAATGTTTAAATTTTATATTCCTAATATTTATTGATTTATCAATTATTAGCAATTATTCTTAGTTTGTCCACCACATCCGCATATATCTTCTACTGTATTACAAAAATGGTCTTCACCTGTTTCTTCATTATATTGTGCTAAGTCTCCAAGTGTTAGTATTCCTATTACTTTGTCATTATCTACAACAGGGATTCTTCTGATTTGATTTGAGGCCATTTTTTGTTCAGCATCCCATACATCATCATTTCCATTACAAGTACATACATTACATGTCATTATTTCACTTGCAGTTGTATTTTTTGCATCTTTATCACATGCTATAGTACGCAATATTATATCTCTGTCTGTAATCATTCCTACTATACAATTATTTTGATCACATACTGGAACACAACCTATATGATTTTTATTCATCAATTTAGCAATTTCGTTTACTTTTGTTTCTGGTTTTACACAGCAAACATCTCCACACATACAATCTTTTACTTTCATACCAACTTACTCCTTTTTTATTTTTTGAGAATTTTGTTTCTCTTTTATATTTTAGTCAAAATAAAAAAGATTATTCTTGTTTTAGAATAATCTTTAAAATTTATATATTTTCTTATTTTTTTATAACTATTACTGGAACTTCCATCTCTTCTTTTGTTAATCCACAATGTGTAGATTTCTTTACTGGCTTTCCATCTGCTAAAAATGTTTCAATTCTAATCATACTACTAGAAGTTGATAATGCAATATAGTTTCCAATAAAATCATCAACTTTAGGATGTTTTTTTCCAAATCCTAACATATTTTTTTGTAAAAATTCCTCTTTGGTCATTAGCCAAAACTCTTCTCCGAATATTTTATTGAATCTCTCTTCAAATACTTTTTTCATATCTTCCTTTACCCAAAACGCTACTGTTCTTGATTCTAATGATGCCGGTAATATTAAACATTCTTGGATTTCTGGATAATCTAATAAAGTATAAGATTTTTCTATATTTCTATGTCCATGGTCAGCAGAAATTATAACAATTGTATCTTCATCTAGCTCTTTGCTCATTTTTTCTATTTTTTGTTCTGTTTCTTTAATATATGTGCTTGCTTCTGTTGAATCTGTTCCAAATTTATGTAATAGTCCATCTGGATTATCACAATATGCTAAAATAAATTTTTCACCTGGATTTTCACATAACATTTCAATATTTGGAATTATTTCATCAATATTATCTGCTCTAAGACTTCTTTTTGATCTTTTATCAGAATATGTTGGTGTTAATTCATATGCTTTAACATCTGGTGATGCTTTTTCAATTTGCTCGAATATTGGTGTATAGTTCACAATTTCTTTAAATACATCTATTTTTGCACCTTTAAAATTTTCTCCTTTATATGATTCTTTATGGCTTAACATATCTATAGTTCTTCCATATTCTTTAAAATATTGTGACCATGCTATCCAACCCGTTTCATATGGTGGTTTTCCAGCATAATATGTGGTTAATGCTGCTGTTGTTGTTGATGGATATACTGATGTTACACAATCTAATTCATTTTGTTTAAAATATCCATTTGGTGATATTGTTGTTAATATATGCTCTCCCATTCCATCTAATATTATGAATATTACATTTTTATATTTTTTTTGTAATTCTTTATCCAATTTACTTAATGATTTATGGTTTGTTTCTACATTATAATATTTTAATATTGATGTTATTGTATTTAATATACAATGGTCATAATTTGGTAATACTAATTGATTCATAAATTTCTCCTTTCTAATATTCTATATTATAATACATTATATCAATTTTTGCAAGAAAAAGAGCAACCCATTTGGATTGCTATGATTCATTTATGATAATGTCTTAATATATCATTTGAGAAAATGTCTTAATTTAAAATTTATGATATAAGTAAATCTGATAAAAATATCGGAGGTACTTATGAGAAAGGTAGAATTAAGAATGAATGAAGAATATAAATATAAGATAATAAAAAAATTAGTTGAAACAAATGGAAATAAACAAAGAGCTGCTGTTACCCTAAAAAGATCTATAAGACAAATTGATAGAATGATTGTTGGATACAAAGAATATGGAAAAGCTTTTTTTGTACACGGTAATCGTGGTAGAAAGCCTAAACATGCTCTTACAGATGAATTTAAAACAGAAATAGAATTATTATATACTAATAAATATTTTGACTGTACATATACCAAATTTAAAGAATTTTTAGAAACACGTGAAAATATAAATCTATCTATTGATGAAATTAGAGTTATTTTAAGAGACAGATATATTTTCTCTCCTAGAACTCATAAATCAACAAAAAGAAAATTTAGAAAAAGACTTGAAAATGAAATAAAAACAGCTAAAAAGAAAGAACAAGAAAAATTAAAAGCTAAATTAGTTCTTACTGAAGATGCTCACCCTAGACAACCTAGATGCATTAATTTTGGTGAAGAACTTCAAATGGATGCTTGCATACATCCTTGGTTTGGTAAAGAAAAAACTGCCTTACACGCTGCTATTGATGATGCTACTGGTCAAGTTGTAGGTTTATATTTTGATACACAGGAAACTTTAAATGGCTACTATAATATCACTCATCAAATACTTTCTAAATATGGTATTCCTTACTTAATAAAAACTGATAAAAGAACAGTATTTGAATACAAAAAGAAAGCGTCTTCTAAGGTTGAAGAAGACACTTTCACACAGTATGCCTATGCCTGTAAACAATAGGCATACATATTGAAACAAGTTCTGTACCAGAATTTAAACCACGTGTGGAAAGACTATTTCAAACTCTACAACAAAGACTTCCACAAGAACTTAGAATAGCCCAAATCACAACCATTGACGAAGCTAATGAGTTCTTAAAACATTTCATAATCCAATACAATAACAAGTTTGCTCTGTGTATTAATCATAACAAATCTGTTTTCGAAAAGCAACCCTCTGAGGAAAAAATTAATTTAACCTTAGCTATATTGTGTCAAAGAGTTGTTGATAGTGGTCATTCAATAAAGTTTAATAATGAATATTATAGGTTTATAAACAAACTTGGTAACCCTATTTATTTTAACAAAGGTACTAAATGTGCTGTGATAAAAGCTTTAGATGGGCAATTATTTGCTACTGTAGATGAGTCTATATTTGCTTTAGAGAAAATATCAGAAGTACAATCAAAGTCAGAAAACTTTGATGATATCGAAGAAGTAAAAGAAAGAAAAATATATATTCCTAGAATGATACATCCATGGAAAGGAAAATCATTCGAAGAATTTGTTAAAAAACAAGAACACAGATTAGAAGATGTCGCATAAAAATATTAGCACTAAACTTTATAAATTTAGTGCTAATAAATAAAATTTTTTAAGACATTTTCAAAAATGATTGACAGGAAAAATTTAAAATTACAGTTTATTATATATTTCACAATTTTTCTCTAATACATGATTAATTTACAACTTAACAAAACTTACTTTTTTACTGTATTCCGACTCATTTTCAATATTAAAAAAATAAAAACAATTGAAAGTTACATACTAAATTGTATATAACTTTCAATTGTTTCAATTTTTATAACTTTTGTGAAGCTAATGCCATCTCTACTGCTTGAGCAATTACTTCTGCTCTTGAATAGTCAGCACCAAGTAGGTCTTCAGCGCATTGTATTCCTTTTGCCCTAAGATAATCATCAAGATTACTATTTCTAATAATCTCTATATCTTTAGATGGAATTTGCCATCCAGAGCTTTTGCCCCAAAGATATCTTTGATTTTTTGAATCAAATATGCAAATCACTTGCACATTCAAGTATTTTCCAAAAAACTCCTCGATTCCAGCTTCACAGCTGATATAAAAATCAGCTTTCTCTGATTTTTCAATTAAAGTATTTACTCTATTAAGAGCCCCTTCATAAGTTTCTTCATTAAATGGTTGCTCTGATACTCCAGACTCTACCTTTTGATGGAAAAACTCTATTTGCTCCTCTTCAATTTTGAAAAACCGAGAAATTGCACTCTTGATTCCTCTTATTTTTTCTTCTGAATCAGTTGCAATTCCAACTCTCATGGTATCTTTACCTCCTTTGTGTTTATATGTATAATATACCATATTTTAGAGATTTTTTCAATAGTTATGTAACTAAATAGCTATTTACCATCATAATAATCAAATCCACCACGAGTAAGTTCTTTATTAGGAACAAATTTTGTTCTTTTTTCATCAAATTCTTTTTCATCAAATAGTCGCACTATTGCATCTTCTCCATCAATTAAATATTTCTTATCATCTATATTGACAACAACACATCTTATATATCTAGTCGATTCTCTATTTTTACCATCTATTTTTTTCCATACTTTTTCTCTGTTTTCTTTACCAATACTAATGTCTATTATTTCTTTCATATATTCAAATATTCCCTGTGAGTCAAGTCCATCTTCTTTTAATATCTCAACAGCTTTTCTCAAAAATACAACATCTTTGTTTTCTTTTTCTTCATCTTCTATTTCTGTTCCTTTTTCTTCCTTAATTTTATTTTCTACTCTTTTTATTGCAAATTCGTCTCTTCCTTCATTAAATTTATCAAGAACATTTTTAAATTTGCGTTTATCATCTTCTAAAATTGTAATCCCTTCTAATGTTAATCCTGTTTTTAATCTTGTAAGATCTTTTATCTTAAAGAAATCATCCAAATCAATAGTTAAACTGTAATCATCAGAAGTAAGTCCTACAAAATAATGTATAAGATTCTTATTCCATAATATACAAGTATTACAACTTTTGTCATCTTTAAATATTTCCTCTAATGCTTTAACTAAATATCTTGATAATTCAAAGCATATTCTTCTATTATGATTCTCTCTATTTTTTTCCCACTCTTTGTCAACATCTCTTCCATACCAATCCGGAAGACTAAATATGTCATCATCAATTTGTTGAATATAAGAAATTAAATTATCATCATATACATAATCATGACATAGCTTTTCGTAAACTGATAATACTTTTTCTTCCTTGCTTAATTCTTTATTCTCTGATAATTCATCAACATATTCTTTAAGTTTTCTTGGCATGCTCCACTCAGCCTTATCATATACTATCTCTTCACCTAAATACTTTCCGTATTTTTTCTCTAATTCTGGGTCTAAAACGATTGTATGTTTACTTCTAAAAAATATATTTACTAGTTCATTTAATTTTATAATTTTTTCTATATTTACATTCATACACTTTCTCCTTGTTTTTATTTTATCCACCATAATATGGATATTCATTTTCTGCGGAATTGAAGACAAAAACCTTTGTATCTATATTTTCTTTTTCTGTTTGAAATATGACTTGTTCAATACTATCTATTAAATATGTTTTGTCATCGAGTTCAAAAATTATACATCTTTCATATCTTTTTTCTGGTGCAATTTTATCTTCTTTCCATATCTTTTCTATTTTTATTCCTTCATTTTCCACTATAGCTCTTATATATTCGAAAAATCCTTGAGAATCAATATTTTTATTTTTTAAAATCTGTGCAACTTTATTAAAATATTCAATAAGATTCTTATCTTTCAAATTCTTCTTTGCCTCTTCAATCTCTTCAATTTCATCTCTTTTTCCTTCATTAAATTTATCAACTACTTGTTTAAATTTTCCTGATTCGTCTCTAAGTATCTTTATTCCCTTGATTGTTAATCCAAATTTCACTCTTGTAAGGTCTTTAATACTATTAAAATCGTCTAAATCTAAAATAATACTATATTCTTCTCCTGTTAAACCAACAACATAGTGTAAATTTTCCTTATCACCAAGCATAAATGCTTCTAGTCTATCATTTCCATCTAATAACACATTTATTGCCTTAGCATAAAATCTTGCAAATTCATAGCATATTCTTCTATTATGTTTCTGCCTTTTTTCAATCCAGTCTTTTCCAACAATTCTTCCATACCAGTCTACTGCTATATATTTTATATTATTTATATCACTATCATCTCTTTTGAAGAAATATAATACATTAGCATCATATACATAGTTTAAACATATATATTTATACACTTCCAGAACTTTCTCTTCAAAGCTCATTGAAGTTTCTTTTAATAATTTTTCTACTAGTTTATTAATTCCGTCTTCCATCTCCCATTTTACTGTATCATATTCTATCCAATCTTCTTGAATATTTCTATTAGGTTCTAATATTATTTTATAATCTCCTTCTAGTGCTTGATTTACTTCATCATAAAATTTATATATATATTCATCTTTCATTTTTTATATTCCTCCATTTTATTTTTTCTTTTTAAACAAATCTTCTCGTCCGGTATTTTTTATATTTTACAATTAAACTTTCATCATCAGCTTCTATTTTTCCACTATTTAATAAATCATAATATACCTCTTGAGCAATTAACTTTTGATATACTTCTTCTATTGACTCTTTTTTTATTCCTACTACTTGCAAAATTTTAGATGCTTTTTCTTTACTAATCCTAAAAAAGAGCGATTCATCTTTTAAATATTTCTGAATTTTTTCATTTAATGAATAATCTTCTTTTTTATCTTTTAAAACTTCAATTCTAGCTCTGTTCATTACTTCAATAACTTTAAATTCATTCATTTTTCATGTATCTCCTTTATTTGGCAATATTACTTATATTTTATATTATACCACAAAGAAGCTCCATTTGACAACAAAATCCTTTACTTTTCTATGTTTACCTGATAAAATATTTATATTATAAAATTAAAGGAGGATTTTATGGAATCAAAAGAATTAATCTTAATATTAGACTTTGGAGGCCAATATAATCAATTAATTGCTCGTAGAGTAAGAGAATGTAATGTATACTCTGAAGTTGTACCATTCAATATTTCAATAGAAAAAATAAAAGAAAAAAATCCAAAAGGAATAATATTCACAGGAGGACCTGCAAGTGTATATGGTGAAGAATCTCCAAAATGTGCTGATGGAGTTTTTGAATTAGGCATTCCTGTACTTGGAATCTGTTATGGAATGCAATTAATGGCTCATACACTTGGTGGAAAAGTTACATCTGCAACAACAAGAGAATATGGAGAAACAAATGTAAACATAGACAATACATCTCCTCTTTTCCAAGGATTCAAAGATACAAATATATTTTTAATGAGTCATACAGACTATGTAGAAGAAGTACCACAAGGTTTCAAAAAAATCGGTTATACACCAGTTTGTCCAAATGCAGCAATGGAGAATCAAGAAAAAAATCTATATGGAATTCAGTTCCATCCAGAAGTAAATAATTCAATAAACGGAACACAAGTTATCAAAAACTTTTTATATAATGTTTGTCACTGTTCAGGAGATTGGGTTATGTCATCATTTGTAGAAGATTCTATAAAATCTCTAAAAGAAAAAATCGGAGACAAAAAAGCTCTATGTGCTTTATCAGGTGGAGTTGATTCATCTGTTGCAGCTGTACTTTTAAGTAAAGCTATTGGAAAAAATCTAACATGCATTTTTGTTGACCATGGATTACTTAGAAAAAATGAAGGTGATGAAGTTGAAAAAATCTTTACAGAAAATTACGACTTAAATTTCATCAGAGTTGATGCTAAAGACAGATTTTTAAGTAAACTTGCTGGAATTACTGACCCAGAGCAAAAAAGAAAAATTATAGGAGAAGAATTTATCAGAGTATTTGAATCTGAAGCAAAGAAAATTGGAACTGTAGATTTTCTAGTTCAAGGAACTATTTATCCAGACGTTATCGAGAGTGGGCTTGGAAAAAGTGCTGTAATCAAGAGTCATCATAATGTCGGCGGACTTCCTGACTATGTTGATTTTAAAGAAATTGTAGAACCATTAAGAAATTTATTTAAAGATGAAGTGCGTAAAACTGGCTTAGAACTTGGTATTCCAGAGAATCTAGTATATAGACAACCATTTCCTGGTCCAGGTTTAGCAATTAGAATTATTGGAGATATTACAGAAGATAAGCTTACTATCTTAAAAGATGCAGATGCTATCTTCAGAGAAGAAATTGCTAAAGCGGGTTTACACAAAAATATAAATCAATATTTTGCAGTTCTTACCAACCTAAAATCTGTAGGTGTTATGGGTGACGAAAGAACTTATGATTATACAGTTGCACTAAGAGCTGTTGAAACTACTGACTTTATGACTGGAGTTTGGAGCAGAATTCCATATGAAGTATTAGAAAAAGTTTCTAGTAGAATTGTTAATGAAGTAAAACATGTAAATCGAGTAGTGTATGATATTACTTCTAAGCCACCAGCAACAATTGAGTGGGAATAAAAAAATTAAGTTGTCAAAAGGTTTAATACCAATTGACAACTTTTTTGTGCATTTGGGACCGGTTCTGTTTTGTTCCATTTTATTTTGGGACAATTGGGACCGGTTCTGTTTTGTGCATTTTTATATTAATTTTTTAATATGCTAATTCCCCATCCTCTAATGAAGAAAAATATTTTGATGACTCATATATATCCATATTTCCTCCTCTTGGTCTTGGAGGTCTTCCTGAACCAGGTCCCATTGGTGGTCTCATTGGAGGGCGAGGTGGCCTTGGAGGTGGAGGAGGTGGTGGTGGCTTTGGAGGTCTAAAACCAGGAAATCCCGGTCTTCCTAATAATTCTCTTAGTAATAAGATACGAATTATATCATTTACACCAGTATCTCTTTGTCTGCTATCACAATCTTTACAATATCTATCTTCTTTAGTCTTTTCAATTTTATCAGTTACAGTTGTAGCAACTTTAGTCTCTTCTTTCACAGTATCCTTCTTTTCTCTATTTTGAACTAACTCTTTATCTTCTACTGCTGAGTAAATTTCATCTGTCAATCTGTCCACTAACTCTCGTGTAACCTCTCCTCTGTTCTCTGCACAAGCCTTTTGTACCATTGGATATACTATCTGATATATTTCTGGATAGCATTTTTCTAATTCTTGAATTTGTATATTACTCATTGCTGTCATTGGCCTTATGGACATAGATTGCATATTCATCATCTGCATTCCTTGATTTTGCATAGGAGCCATCGTAGGTACTGCATCATAATTAGAATAATTATCATAACTATTATAATTATAGTTATATGTATCTTGATAATTATTCAATGGTTGATATCCTAATACACTTCTCATATAGTCTTCATATAACGAATCACTCATTTTAAATTCCATTCCTTTCTTTTAAAATTCATAATACATTATATGTTTTAACTTCATTTATGTGTGCAAAATGGAACAAAACAGAACCGGTCCTAATTGTCCCAAAATAAAATAGAACAAAACAGAACCGGTCCCAATTGTCCCAAAATAAAATGGAACAAAATAGAACCGATCCTAATTGTCCTAAAATTTCATGACCATATCTTTAAATTGGTCACCTCTATCATACATATTTTTAAACATATCAAAACTTGTACTAGCAGGTGAAAATAAAACAATTTGACCTGGTTTAGCAACTCTTTTTGCTAACTGCATACTTTGTTCAAAAGTCTCACACATATGAATATCTAATTTTTTGTGTTGATATTCTAATTCCTTCTTTACTGCTTCATAAATTTTATTAGCAGTTTGACCTATTAAAATTAAACATCTAACATTTTCTACTATTGACTTTCCTATAGGTGTATAATCTAGATTTTTATCAGCCCCACCAGCAATTAACACAATTTCTCTATCTTTAAATGCATTTAATGCTGAAATTCCTCTAGTTGGACTTGTACTTGCAGAATCATTATACCATTCTACTCCATCAACTGTACGTACATATTCTTGTCTATGATGTACTCCTACAAATTGTTTTATTGTTTCAGCAGCCTCATCTGCATCAACAAGTCCTTTAGTTAATGCAAATACCGTACATGCATTTTGGAAATTATGCATTCCTTTTAGTTTCATATCTTTTGTGTCTAATATATGTCTTCTAATTCCCTCATTGCACTCTTTAATTATGCCATCTTGGTCAACTATAAACCCATTTTCAAGTTTTTGTGTACTACTAAACATTATTATTTTTCCATTTGCTTCATCTTTACAAGCTTTTGTAATCTCATTATCAGCATTTAATACTAGTATGCCATCCTCATTTTGATGTTTAAATATATTCTTTTTAGCGTCTATATACTCTTGATAATCTTTATGTACATTTAAATGATTTGGTGTAATATTAGTTATTGCTGCAATATCTGGACTTATTTTCATATTCATTAATTGAAAACTACTTAGTTCTAGTACAATTATATCTTGTGGTTTAATTTCTCTTAATTTCGTAAATAATGGTATTCCTATATTTCCACCTATATGAACTGTATACCCTGCACTTTTTAAAACTTCTGCCGTTAGCGTAGTTGTTGTCGTTTTTCCATCACTACCTGTAATTCCTATAATTTTACAAGGAGCTAATTCCATCAATTGTTCAATTTCTGTAGTAATTATTGCTCCTCGGTTTGCTTCTTCTACTAATTCCGGCTTAGTTGGCAAACAACTTGGTGAACGAAAAATCAAATCTAATCCATTTAATTTTTTTAGATTCCCTGCTCCTAAATATTGATTAAATCCATATATTTTCATTTTATCTATAATTTCTTTATCTATTTTTTCTTCTTCTCTGTCATCAAATACAGATACCTTAGCATGTTTACTATAAAGATAGTCTATTAATGGTATATTGCTAACTCCAAGCCCTATTACTGCTATTTTTTGATTTGATAACATTTCTTCAAATTTTTCTAACTTTTCATTTCTAAATTCCAATTTAAATGACCTCCTTCATATTTTCTAATACCAATTTCTCAGACTCTTTTGCACTTTTACAATTTGTTACATCGATAATTTTTGTTTGCGGATATATTTTATAATATCCTGATTTTTCTTGAAGTTCATCTCTAACTTGTATCATCTCTTTAATTTGTTCTTTTGGTATTTCTTTATTATATTGCATATATTTTCTATTTGTTCTTTCCTCTATTGAAGCATCAATAAAAAAGTGATATGTAACATCAGGATACATTTTTACTATATCTCTTGAAGATAAAATCACATTATATTTTTCTCTATATTTTTCTATTAACTCTTTTCCAAATTGATATAACCTTGTATTATCTGCTGTATTGCTGACCATTGAAACTGCCATAGATGACTTTTGGGATTGCAAATCTTTTTCGTCTACCTTTTTTCCATTCATATATATTACTGTTTCTTTATTTTCTAATTTAATTTCTATTCCAAGTTTTCTCATAATGTCAAATGCATCTAAATTTTGTGTATTTTCGATTTTTGTTTGCATCATTCCATATACTATTGCCCTATATATCTCTCCGCCATGCAATATTATTGAATTTTCTATGTCTTTCAATAATTCTCTACATATTGATGTTTTTCCAGCTCCAACTGTTCCTTCTATTCCTATTACTATATTTTCCATTTTATTTTTCCTCTTTTCTGTCAAATTGGTCTTACCTTTTTGTCAGATTTATTAATTATTTTACATCAATTAGTATACCACATTATTATATCTAAAACAATATTATTTATATGGAAAATCTTTTGATTTATATTATCATTACAATTCACAGCTAAGTCACACGAATTTTAAAAAATTGATAATATATTGTTTTTACAATACCGCGTAAGCGACCAAACGAGCTTATGCGAGTGCGATATGGAGCAATCAACATACTAGTATTTTCAATATGTAGATTGCGACAGCAAGGTATAAAAAAACAATATATTATCAATTTTTTAAATAGTCTTTTATATGATATAAATTATATTGTAATAAGAATTTCACTGTATATATTTTTACTTTATGGGTAAAATATTTGAGAAAGATTAGAATGGAGGTGTTCTTCTATGTCAGATAAAAAAAGCAAACAAAACAAAAACAACAACAGAAATAACGAAAATAATAACAATAACAATAATAGCAAAAATAATAACAACAGATAGTTAATATTTATATATGCAAAAACAAAGCAGTCAAACTAGTAATTTGGTTTCAAAACTCTAGTCAACTGCTTTTATTTTATCCAAAATTTCTTGTTTTTATGCTGTTTCTTTTTGTTCAACAGCAATTCTTTCACTTCTAACTTTTTTAACTTTATTAGGATTTTCTATAATTCTTGGTTCTTGATTATTTAAAACAGTTTCTTTTGTAACAATACACTGTTCAATCTTTTCATTAGAAGGAATATCAAACATGATATCTCTCATAATCTCTTCTATTATAGAACGTAATCCTCTCGCACCAGTTTTTCTCTCAATTGCCTTATCAACGATTGCCTCTAGTGCTTCATGCTCAAATATCAATTCTACATCATCCATTTGTAATAATTTTTTGTATTGTTTTACTAATGCATTTTTTGGTTCTGTAGTAATCTTAATTAAAGCATCTCTGTCCAATTCTCTTAATGTTGCTATAATTGGCAATCTTCCTATAAACTCTGGAATCATACCAAATTTTAATAAATCTTGTGGTAATATTTGTTCAAATACTTTGTATCTATCAATATCTTTTTTGCTTTCAATGTCAGCTCCAAATCCCATTGATTTTTTACCAATTCTATCTTTGATAATATTTTCAAGTCCTTCAAAAGCACCACCACAAATAAATAATATATTTGATGTATTTATTTGCAATAATTCTTGTTGTGGATGTTTTCTTCCTCCTTGTGGTGGAACAGAAGCAACTGTACCTTCTACAATTTTCAATAAGGCTTGCTGTACACCTTCTCCACTGACATCTCTTGTTATAGAAGGATTTTCAGATTTTCTTGTTATCTTATCAATCTCATCTATATAAATTATTCCTTTTTCAGCTTTTTCTATATCGCCATCAGCAGCTTGAATCAATTTTAAAAGAATATTTTCAACATCTTCTCCTACATATCCAGCCTCTGTAAGTGTTGTAGCATCAGCAATTGCAAATGGTACATTTAATATTTTTGCAAGTGTACTTGCTAATAATGTTTTTCCACAACCTGTAGGACCTAATAATAAAATATTACTTTTTTGTATTTCTACATCATCATCATCTTTTTCATGTTTAGCCATCATTTCTTCTTCATTTGCTATTCTTTTATAATGGTTATATACAGCAACTGACAATGTTTTTTTAGCTTCATCTTGCCCAATTACATATTGGTCTAGTATTCCCTTTATTTCTTTAGGACTTGGTATCTTATCTAATCCAGCTAAAGTGTAAGCATCATCATCTTCATCATAAAATTCACTTTCGATAATTTCATTACATAATCCTATACATTCATTACAAATGTATACTCCAGGACCTGCAACAATTTTCTTTACACTTTCTTGTGTTTTACCACAAAATGAACATTTTACACCTTTTGGCGTATCATTTCTTGCCATCTATATTTCTCCTTTTCTTATTTTATCAAATTCTAATAACTCTATTAATGTGCATTAAATTTAATATTATTAGAATTAAATTCTTTTGTCCATAATTCCATCAATAAGACCATACTCTAAAGCCTCTTGTGCTGTCATATAGTGGTCTCTTTCAGTATCTCTTTCAATTGTTTCTATAGATTGACCTGTTTTTTCACTTAACAATTTATTTAATTTTTCTCTTGTTCTTATCATATGGTCAGCATGAATCTTAATTTCTGTAGCTTGACCAGATATTCCTCCACCTTGACCACCAATTAATGGTTGATGTATTAATATTTCTGAATTTGGTGTAGCATATCTTTTTCCTTTTTCACCATTAGCTAGTAATACTGCTCCAAAACTAGCTGCCAAACCAACACATATTGTTGAAACAGGACATTTGATATAATTCATTGTATCAACAATTCCCATTCCATCAGTAATAGAACCTCCAGGTGAATTAATATATAAAAATATTTCTTTATCTGGGTCTTCAGACTCTAAAAATAATAATTGTGCAATTATTAAGCTTGCAGATGTTGGATTTACATCTTCTCCTAAAAATATTATTCTATCTTTCAATAATCTTGAGAAAATATCATAAGACCTTTCTCCTTTACTTGTTTGTTCAATTACATATGGTACTAAACTATCTCTTTCTATCATACTTTATCCTCCTTATACATTTGGGATCGGTTCTATTTTGTCCCATTTTGATTTTGGTACAATTGGAACCGGTTCTGTTTTGTCCCATTTTGATTTTGGGACATTTAGGACCGGGTACATTTTGTTCCATTTATACATAAATAAAAGGACGCAAATTAATCCGTTTTACAATTTGCCCCCTTTTAGCTATTATTTCTTGCTAGTTGTTGTTTTTTTAGTTTCTTTTTTCTTTTCTGCGAATTTTGCATTTGCTACTATGAATTCTAATGCTTTCTCTGATTTGATTCCTTCTTCTAAGTAATTCTTTAAATTTTCGTTTTTACTTAGTTCTTCTACATCTTTTCCATAGCTTTTAGCCATTTCTTCCATTTTTGCTTTTATTTCGTCTTCGCTTGCTTCAATTTTTTCTGCCTTTATTATAGCTTCTAACACAAGTCTTGATTTTATTGCTTCTATAGCTTGTGGCTCATATTCTTTTCTTATTTCTTCTTCAGTCTTACCTAACATTTTTAGGTATTGCTCTAAATTTAATCCTTGATATGCAAGTCTTTGTTCAAAGTCTTTTAACATATTGTCTACTTCTAATTCAATCATTCCTGATGGAACATCTAATTTTGAATCTTCACATACAGCCTTGATTGCTGCATCTTCTGTTTCATATTTTGCTCTTTGTTCATTATTTTTTGTTAATTTTTCTTTGATACTTTTCTTTAATTCTTCAAGTGTATCAAATTCGCTAACATCTTTAGCAAAGTCATCATCTAATTCTGGTAATTCTTTTTTCTTTATTTCATGTAATTTTACTTTAAATGTTGCATCTTTTCCTGCTAAATCTTTTGAGAAATATTCTTTTGGGAATGTTACTTTTATTTCTTTTTCTCCGTCAATCTCCATTCCTACTAATTGTTCTTCAAATCCTGGAATGAATGCTCCACTTCCTATTTCTAATTCATGACCTTCTGCTTTTCCACCTTCAAATGCAACTCCATCAACAAATCCTTCAAAATCGATTGTTGCTGTATCACCATTTTCTAATGGTCTGTCATCAACTGTTATTAATCTTGAATTGTGTTCTTGCATATGTCCTAATTCATGGTCAATAGCCTTTTTGTCTACTTTATATTCTACTTTTTCAATTTCTACACCTTTATATTTTCCAAGCTTAACTTCTGGTTTTGTTTGTACTACTGCTGTGAATATTAAGTCTTTTCCTTTTTCCATTTGAGGTATATCTACTTCAGGTCTGCTTACTGCTTCTATTTTATTTTCTTTTATAGCTTCATCATAGGCTTCAGTTGCAACTTCATTAAATGCATCTTCATAGAATATTTGCTCTCCATAATATTTTTCTACTATATTCATTGGTGCTTTTCCTTTTCTGAAACCTGGTATGTTAAAGTATTTTGCATTTTGAAAATATACTTTTTTCATAGCATTTTCAAATTTTTCTGCTTCTACTGTAATTTCTAATTTTACTTCATTTGCCTTTTCTGTTTTTTCTACTTTACAATTCATTATAATCTTCCTTTCTTGTCTTCTTATAGCTTTTATATTATATCACATATTTTCTATTTTGCAATACTTTTACTTTATAATACTATAGAAATTTTCAAATTCAAACCCTTTATCTCTAAAATATTTAATAATTGTTGGCAATGCTTCTGCTGTTGCTTTCTTATTTCCGGCATCGTGCATTAATACAACTACACTATTATGCTTTGGAACTGTTTTGTCTAGCTCTGCAATAAATTGCTCTGTAGTCTTTGCTCCTGCCGCATCTGAAGTTAGTGCATTCCAATCAATATGCAAAATATCATTTTGGTCTAACAATTGCTTTGCTTGCTTTTTAACTTCTGCATACTTTCCTCCCCAGTATCCACCTGGGAATCTAAATAGATGTGGATTGTAAGCCTGCTCTCCTATTGCATTTCTAATTGTTGTAACACTTTTGTTATATTCATCCAATACACTCTGTGGAGATGCATATATTTGTGAATATACATGAGAATATCCATGGCTCGCCAAATAATGTCCTTCTTGATATTCACGTTTTACAAGTTCTGGAGCAAGTTCCACTCTACTTCCTAACAAAAAGAATGTTGCTTTTATATTTTCTTTTTTTAATGTATCCAACACTATTGGAGTTACATTTTCTGATGGTCCATCATCAAATGTTAGAAATACTCTTTTACTATCAGAATGATATATATTTTCTAGGTTATTTTTTCCTTCTTCTGTTAGTTGAGGCAACTTGGCTTTTTTTTCTGATTCTTTTTGTTCTTGTTTTTTGTGTTCTTCTCCTTCACCTTGCTGAATTCCTTGAAGTTGGTTTATTTGTTTTTCATATGATGTATAAATTTTTTGATATTTTGACTTTTTATTTAATTCTTTCATTACTATTCCAAATATAATCACTAATATTAATATACATATTGCTATCATTATATTTCTTATATTTCTATATTTTCTTCTAATCGATATCAAATCCATTTTTCCACCTTTATCTTATAATTTAGCTTCTTAAATATTCTAATTCCTCTTCAATATCTTTTCTCATAAATAGTGGTTCACCTTTTTCAATCACTTTGATGTCTTTTAGTTTATCATATTTATACAAGCTATCCCATGTTTGAAATTCTTCTGTTATTCCAATTTGATTTAATAAATTTTTAGCTGTTTTTTCCATAAAAGGTAATAAAATTATTCCTATTTTTCTAATATTTTCTATTAGATGATACATACTAGATTTAAGTTTTTCTGTTTCTTCATTTTTAGCAAGTTCCCATGGTCTAGTTTCATCTATATATTTATTTGTTCTAGAAATCAATATCCATAACTCTTTTAAAGCATCCGCCATTTCATATTTTTCAATCCACTCTTCTATTTTTTTAACTTGAATATTTGTAAATTCTTCAAATTCCTTATCTACTTCGTTTGATGTACCATTATATTCTGGCCCTTTACCAGCAAAGTATTTATTTACCATTGATACTGTTCTATTTACTAAATTTCCTAAGTCATTACATAAATCTGAATTATATCTTTCAATAAATCCTTCTGGTGTATATACTCCATCTTGAGATGTTTGCATCTCTCTTAATAAGAAGTATCTTGTTGCATCTAATCCATATCTGCTAATTAGTTTTTCTGGATATACAACATTTCCTTTTGATTTTGACATCTTTCCATCTTTCATCATTATCCAATTATGAACTAATATTTTCTTTGGCAATGGCAAGTCTAATGCCATTAAGAATATTGGCCAATATATCAAATGGAATCTTGCTATATCTTTTCCTATTATCTGTAAGTCTGCTGGCCAGTATTTTTTGAATAGTTCATCATCTTCTTGTGTATAACCTAATGCAGTTAAATAATTTGTTAGTGCATCTAACCATACATATACAACATGTTTTGGGTCTGATTCTACTTTTATTCCCCAATCAAATGATGTTCTTGTTACACACAAATCTTCAAGTCCTGGTTTTATAAAGTTATTTATCATCTCTGTTTTTCTATATTCTGGTTGGATGAAATCTGGATGTTCATCATAATATTGTAGTAATTTGTCTGTATATTTTTTCATATTGAAGAAGTATGCCTCTTCTTTCATTAATTTTACTTCTCTACCACAGTCAGGACACTTTCCATCAACTAATTGCGTTTCTGTAAAATATGTTTCACATGGCATACAATACCACCCTTCATATTCTCCTTTGTATATATCACCTTTTTGTAAAAAGTATTCAAAGATTTTTTGAACAGCTTTTTTATGTCTTGGTTCTGTTGTTCTTATAAAATAGTCATAGCTTATATCCATTAATGCCCATAAGTCTTTTGCCATTTGAGCCATTTCATCTACATGCTCCTGTGGTGTTTTTCCATGTTCTTTTGCTACTGTTTCTATTTTTTGTCCATGTTCATCTGTTCCTGTTAACATGAATGTATCATACCCTCTTAGTTTTTTATATCTTTTTACTGTGTCTGCTAATACTGTTGTGTATGCGTTTCCAATATGCAATTTTCCACTTGGATAATATATTGGTGTTGTTATATAAAATTTTTCCATTCTTTCATCCTCCTTTGCCTGTTTGAATTATAATAGCCATCTTACGTCGTTAAAATTTATTAAAAACGCAGTTACATATAACATATATGCGCCTTTGCTTTTTTAATAAATTCTGCCTAGCAATATAACTATTCTAATTCAAACAATTAGTTTATTCTCAATTTTAATTGAATGCCTTATAATATTATATCTCTTTTAAGCAAATTATTTTTAATAGTTCCGATTCCAATAAAATCTTTATTATTGTAAATTTTATATATGCCATCAGATAATGGCCAAGTCAATTGTACACCATTTAAAAATAATTGCAACCTTTTTTCATCTAAATTAATAATTTCATTTTGTTTAAAAAATTCTTCTATTGTAATGCAAGTTTGTTTTTGCTCTAATTGTTCTATTGTAATTGCATCTTCAATTTTGAATTCTCCTACCTTAGTTCTTTTAAGTTCTTTCATATATCCCACTGTCCCTAGCTTTTCAGCTACTTCTTCACACAATGTTCTTATATATGTTCCTTTTGAACAAGATACTCTAAATTCAATTTGCTTATCTTTTTCATTAACATTTATTAAATCCATATTGTAAATTTCTATTTTTCTAGGTTCAATTTTAACTGTTTCACCTTTTCTTGCATATTCATACAATTTCTTTCCTTTTACCTTTATTGCAGAATACATTGGAGGTACTTGTTCTTGTTTGCCTTCAAAAGTTTTTAGAACTTTTTCTAGAAATTTAATATCAAAACAATTACTTGGAACAGTTTTTGTTTCTATTATATTTCCTTCTACATCAGCTGTATCAGTCTTTTCTCCTAGTTTTAAAACTGCTTCATATGTTTTATCGTGATTAATTATGTATTTGGAAATTTGTGTTCCTTTTCCTACAAGTAATGGTAATACCCCAGTTGCGTTTGGGTCTAGAGTTCCTGTATGTCCAACTTTTTCATTTAATACTTTTTTAGCTTTATTTACTATATCATGCGAAGTATATTTTTTAGGTTTATTTATTATTATTATACCATCCATTTTACTTTTTTAATCCTTGTTTTGCAGCATTTATTATTTTTGCTTTTGCTTGTTCAAGAGTTCCACTAACAAAACAACCTGCGGCTCCTCTATGTCCGCCTCCTCCAAGCATCATGCATATATCTGACACATTTATAGTTTCATGAGAACGTAAAGATGCTTTATATCCATTTGCTCCTTCTTTTTCTTTTAATAAAACAGCAATTTCTACACCTTGGATGTCTCTGATTATTTCTACTAATCCTTCATCATCCCCCATTTCAGCACCTACATTTTCGTAATCTTCTGTTGTTAAATATGCAAATGAGATTCTACCATCCTCAAAAAATTCTAATCTGTCATATGTAATCTTTTCTAATTCGCAATGTGCCTTACTTTTATTTCTTAAAGATATTCTACAAATATCTTTAAGTTTAGCACCCTTTCTTACTAATTCAGCAGCAAATTCAAAAGTTTCTGAAGTTACGCCTCCCCATTGGAATCCACCAGTATCAGTTACAATACCTGTTAAGATACATGTTGCTATTTCTGGTGTAATTTGAATTCCATAATACTCAATCAACGCAATTAGCACTTGACAGCAAGCTGGTGCTACAGGGTCAACATAGTTTAAATCTGCAAACATTGCATTTACCGAATGGTGGTCTATTTCTACCGTTCTTTTAGCAGTCTCAAAATATTCATTACCACCAGCCAATCTCTTTAAATCTGTACAATCAACTGATATAGCTAAATCATATGGTTCATCTTTTCCTTTTTTCATAATTCTTTCTGAACCTGGTAAAAACTCAAATATTTTAGAATACTCTGGAATTACAACATCTACTTTTTTTCCTAATTGACCAATAGCATGCATCATTGATAGAGAGCTAGCTACAGCATCTCCATCAGGTGACTCATGTGACAAAACTACAATTGTTTCTGCTTTTTTTATTTCTTCTAATATATCATCTAATGTCATTATTCGTTATTTCCTCCATTATTTTTATCTTTCATAATATCATTTAAAATACTATCTATTCTAGCTCCATACTCTAAAGACTCATCTAATTCAAACACTAACTCTGGAGTATTTCTTAAATTAATTCTTTTAGCTAATTCTGAGCGTAAATATCCAGAAGATTTTTTCAAACCAGCTAAAGTTTCTTTAACATTTTTGGAATTTAAAATACTCACAGATACCTTAGCATATTTTAAATCTGGTGTAACTTTCACTCTAGTAACACTAATCATACCAGTCACACTAGGTTCTTTTAAATCATAACTAATTATTTGACTAAGTTCTTTTCTAAATTCCTCATCAATTCTTCCTTGACGATTATTATTTTTAGGCATCTTTAACTCCTTTCTGAACATTCGGGACAATTGGGACCGGTTCTGTTTTGTCCCGTTTATAATTTGGCCATTTGGAACCGGTTCTATTTTGTCCCATTTAATTTTTATCTCTTAATTTCTTCCATAATATATGCTTCAATAATATCTCCTTCTTTGATATCATTGTATTTTTCAATTTGAATACCACACTCATAACCTTTAGAAACTTCTTTAGCATCATCTTTAAATCTTTTTAATGATGCAAGTTTACCATCATGTATAACTACATTATCACGCAATACTCTTACTCCCGCATTTCTTTCTAGTTTTCCATCTAATACATATGCACCCGCAATCGTTCCAATATTTGAAATTTTAAATGTTTGTCTAACTTCTGCATTTCCTATTATATGTTCCTCATATTTTGGAGCTAACATACCTTTCATTGCAGATTCTACGTCATCTATTGCTTGATAAATTACAGAGTATTGTTTTATTTCTACTTCTTCTTTTTCTGCCATATCTTTTGCAGTTGGCATTGGTCTAACATTGAATGCTATGATTATTGCATTTGAAACTTTTGCAAGTGTTACATCAGATTCTGTGACAGCTCCAGCAGCAGCATGAATAACTTTTACTCTTACTTCTTCATTTGACAATTTTTCCATTGATTGCTTAATAGCTTCTACAGAACCTTGAACATCAGCTTTTACTATTAAGTTAAGCACTTTCAAGTCTCCAGCTTCCATTTGGCTGAATAAATTGTCTAATGTTACTTTGCTCATTGCATTTATTGTCTTTTCTCTTTCTTGACGTTTTCTCTTTTCAATTAAGTGTTTTGCTGTTTTCTCATCTTTTACTTCATAGAAAATATCTCCAGCTTGTGGAACTTCTGTTAATCCCATTATTTCTACTGGTGTTGATGGTCCGGCTTTTTTTACTTTTTTGCCTTTCTCATCTGTCATACTTCTGATTCTACCAATTGATGAACCTACAACTATTGTATCTCCAACATCAAGTGTTCCTCTTTGTACAAGCATTGATGCAATTGCGCCCTTGTTTTTATCAAGTCTTGCCTCTATTACTACACCTTTTGCTTGTTTATTTGGATTTGCTTTTAATTCCAACATATCAGCTTCTAATAATACCATTTCTAGTAATTGGTCTATATTTTGATGTTGTTTAGCAGAAATTGGTACAAATATTGTATCTCCGCCCCATTCTTCTGGTACTAATTCATAGGCCATTAATTCTTGTTTTACTTTTTCTATATTAGCATCTGGTAAATCCATCTTATTAATTGCAACAATTATAGGGATTCCTGCTGATTTTGCGTGATTTATAGCTTCAACTGTTTGTGGCATTACTCCATCATTTGCAGCAACTACAAGTATTGCTATATCAGTTATTTGAGCTCCTCTTGCTCTCATCGCTGTAAATGCTTCGTGTCCTGGTGTATCTAAAAATGTAATTTCTCTATCATTTACTTTTACTTTGTATGCACCTATATGTTGTGTAATTCCTCCAGCTTCACCTTCAATTACATTTGTCTTCTTAACAGCATCTAATAAAGAAGTTTTTCCATGGTCTACGTGTCCCATTACTACTATTACTGGTGGACGTGGCATTAAATCTTCTTCTCTATCTTCTGAATCATCAAATAAGATATCTTCCTCTGTTATTGTTTCCTTTTTATTAACTTTTACTCCAAATTCATCAGCAATTAAAGATGCCGTATCAAAATCAATATCATTGTTAATTGTTGCCATTACTCCATAGCCAAGTAACTTCTTAATAACTTCTGCTGTAGTTTTCTTCAATTCAGCTGCAAAATCTTTTACTGTAATTGTTTCTGGAATTGTTATTTCTTCTAGTTTAAAGATTTTTTGTTTATTACGATTCTCATCATTCTTATTTGATTTTTTCTTACCTTTTTTTCCTCTTTGTGTTGTTAAATCGTAATAATCTAACATTCCGCCTTCTTGGTCATCAAACATATTAGATAAACTATCTGTTCTTTTCAATCCTTTTAATTTATGTTCATTTATTTCGCCACTTTGATTATTTCTTCTTGTCTTATTTGTCTTTTTGTTTTTATTTTCTTCAAATCTACTGTTTTGTTTTTGTTTATCTATTGCTCTATCTTTGTTATATTCTCTAGCAGGTTCTTTTTCTACATTTTCAACAGACATTATATCTTTGATATTTTTTTCGATTCTCTTTTCGTCTAATGTTCTATTTCCATTATTAAATCTTGGATTTCCACCCTGTCTATTTCTATTATTATCAAATCTTCCAGCATTATTGTCAGGTCTATTATTTCTATCAAATCTTGTCTTATTTCCATTGTTATTATTTGTAAAATTTTTATCAAAACTACGATTTCCTTGTTGTTGTTTTCTATCATTGTTAAACCTGTTATTGTTTTTTCTATATCCATTATTATTTTGGCTGTCTCTATTGTTGTTTGGTCTAAATTCTTTATTTTTTCTATTATTTTGATTATATTTCTTTTCTGGCATTATTTTTTCAGTTACCTTTTCCTCATTTACTTTTTTTACTTCAACATCCATTTTATTTTCTTTTACTTCTACCTTTTCTTCTACTTTTTGATTTTCTATCTTAGGAACTTCTGTTTTCTGAACCTCAACTTTTTTAGGTTCAATCTTCTCCTCTTTTTTCACTTCTTTTTTTATACCAAATAATTCATCTACAGTCATTGGCTTTGTTGGCTTATTTCTATAAACAATATTATAGTCTTTGTTTCTCTTTCTTTCCACAAATCCTACATTATTACCCTTTTTCTCTTCTTTTCTATTTTCTTCTTTCGGCTTGTTTGAATCATCATTTATAATAACTTCTCTTCTTATTATAACAGGTGAATCATTTACTGATTTTGCCTTTTCATTAGTTTGTTTTTTAGGTTCTGGCTTACTTTTAAAGTTTTTCGCACTTTCTTTTATTTTTTGCGCCTCTGCCTCATCCACTGCACTTAAATGACTTTTTGCATTTATGTTCAATTTCTTAGCTATTTCTAATACTTCTTTACTGGTTAAGTTTAATTCTTTTGCTATGTCATACAACTTTATCTTACCCAATAACATCACCCCCTACTTTGCTTTCTATAATTTTTTGAATTTCTTCATATATCTCATCATCTATTTTTATATCTAATGCTTTTTCAAGCTTCTTACTTTTTTTGGCTTTTTCAAAGCATTCCATATCTAAACAAATATAAGCTCCACGTCCTGGCTCTTTTCCTTTTTCATCTACTTTAATGATATTCTCTTTATTTTTTACTATTCTTAATAATTCGCTTTTATTTTTTTGTGTTCTACACACTGTGCATGTTCTTTGTGGTATATTTTTCAATTATATTCCTCCCTCAAAACGATTAAGTCACACTTTTATGAGCCTATTCTTCTACTTTTTCTTCTTGTTCTTCCTTGTCTGCTGTATCCTCTATTTTCTCTGCTTCTTCTGCTTTTTTAGTTAACATCTCTCTAAACTGTGTTTCTGATTTGATATCTATTTTCCAACCAGTTAGTTTTGCTGCTAATCTTGCATTTTGACCAGCTTTTCCTATTGCTAATGATAACTGGTCATCAGGAACTATTACTTGTGCAAATTTTTCTTCTTCTTTTATATCTACTGCCATTATTTTTGCTGGTAACAATGCTGATGCTATAAATATGCTTGGGTCTGCATTCCACTCAATTACATCTATTTTTTCTCCATGTAATTCGTTTATTACATTTTGAATACGTATTCCTTTTTGCCCTACACATGAACCGACTGGATCTATATTCTCATCTGGTGAATATACTGCAACTTTGCTTCTTAATCCTGGGTCTCTTGATACACTTTTTATTTCAATTAATCCTTCGTATATTTCTGGTATTTCAAATTCTAGTAACTTCCTTACAAAGTCTGGATGTGTTCTTGATATAATTGCTTGTGGAACTCCTTTTTCTCCTCTTTCTACATCTACTACATATCCTTTTATTTTATCATTTACATGATAACTTTCTGTTGGAATTTGGTCTTTGGCTAACATTATTCCTTCCAATTTTCCTAAATCCATTACTACTATATGTTTATCAGCTTTTTGGATTAATCCAGAAACTATTTCTCCTTTTCTTTCGTTGTACTCATTAAATACCATATTTCTTTCTGTTTCTCTTAATTTTTGAATTATTACTTGTTTTGCTGTTTGTGCTGCAATTCTTCCAAAGTCTCTTGGTACTATTTCTACTGCTACATTGTCTCCTAAGTTTAGTTGATTATTTATTTTTCTTGCTTCTTCTAAACTTATTTCTAATGCATCGTCATTTGCTCTTTCCATAACTTCTTTGATTGAGTATACATGTGTTTCCCCTGTTTGTTCATCTATTTTTACGTCTACATTTTCTAATGCATCAAAATTTCTTTTATATGCTGTTATTAATGCTGTTCTTATTGATTCTAATAGTTCTTCTTTTTTTATTCCTTTTTCTTTTTCTAATTCTTCTAAAGCTAATATTAATTCTTTATTATCTATTGCTTTCATTTTTATACTCCCTTTCTTTTACGAAAATTTAATTTTACCAATCAAATACTGTTTTTAATTGAGCTATATTTTTTCTATCAAATTTGAATTGGTCAATTGTAATAGTATCATTATCAAATGCTTTTAGCTCACCTATATAATTTTTGTTTCCATTTTCGTCTTTTTTATATAATCTAACTTCTACTTGTTTTCCTAAGTTTTGTGCTAAATGGCTGTCTTTTCTTAAGATTCTTTCTACTCCTGGTGATGATACTTCTAAAAAGTATTGTTCTTTTATGTAGTCCGCTTGGTCTAATATTTCATTTATTTCATTACTTACTTTTTCACAATCATTTAAATCAATTCCTTTTGGACTGTCTATAAATATTCTTAAGTAATAATTTTGCCCTTCCTTTGCATATTCTACATCATACATACTGTACCCTATATTTTCTATTTTGTCTTTTAGTAGTTCTTCTACTTTTTCTTCTATCTTTGCCATAAAGCCTCCTTTTTCTTTTTACCTTCCTCACGATTGAAGAGTAGGATTTGTTCCTACTCTTCTGCGTCTTTTTATGTTCTTTTATATTATACCCAATTTTTGGCATAAAATCAAGGGTTTTAAAGAATTTTTTATTTGTTTTTCTAATGTTTCGATTTTCTCTTCACTCAATCCTGTTATTTCTACTATTTGTTTTATTGGCATTTTTTGTTCTTTTAATTTCTTTGCAATTTCTTTCAACTTTTGTTCAGTCTCTTTTTCTCCTTGTTCTTTTCCTTCTTTTCTAGCACAATGAAGAGCTGATTACTCCTCAAACTTGGCCATCTGCTTAAGCTCTGCTAATCTTTTAATCTCTTCATCTCCTGTTAAAACTTCATAATTTTCTATTACCTTTTTTATTTTTTCATTTTTCTTGCTTGCCATCTCTAGCAAATCACTTCTTTCCATATCAATAAAACTCAACCAATGATTTATTATTTGTGCCATATCTGGATTTTCTTTTCTTGTAAAAAATACTTTAAACATTATATCACTTTTCATCTTTAGTTCTGGTTTTATTTTTAAATTTAAATTCATCCTATCTCTCCTTACATTATAACGTTTTTGGTTGCTATTGGCAATATTTTTTTATTTTCTATTTTATATAACCATCGCCAATAAATATAAAATCACATGTTGTAACGGAAAAGCTAGATAGAACAACCACTGTATTAATTTATTTTTCTTTCCACTATTTCCATTATATAAAGCAATCAATACAACAGAAGCAACCATCATATACTTACATCCAGAACTATATCCAATTAGCAATGTTGATATTGTTAAACAAATTAATATTAAAAACAAATATAAACTTCTTTTCTTAATATCTATTTTTTGTTTTAGGATTAACTGACTATCTTTTTCGAATAACTTTTCTATTCCATAAAATTCTAAAGCCAAAAAAGGTACAACCATATCAAACTCTATTTGAAGTTTTAGATACATCAATAATATTACTAGAAACATATTTATTCTTACAAATAAATTTTGCTTTTCATTTAATTTTTTAATAATTATCTTTTTATCTACTATTCCCAATAAAATTAAAGAAAGAAAATATGAGTACACTACTCCTAAATAATTATTAACACCTGTTACATAATTAGGATAATATTCTTGATTAATAATTCCTAATACTAATAATCCTATTTGTGTGATTGTTGCTAAAACAAAAATTCTAAAAATATATTTCTTTAAGCTTCTAGTATAAAAGAACCCTTGAACTATTAAATATGCAAATATAGGCATTGCAATCCTTCCTATACTCCTTAAAACATAATAAGTATTATGATCAATTTTTGGATATAAATATCCTCCTATATGATCAATGATCATTATAGCAATTGCAATTATTTTTAAACAATTTGAAGACAATCCCTTTTTCATTTATTACTCCTTAAAACAATAGAGGCTTTTAAGAAGCCTCCGTTTTTTCTAATCTATTTTTTCATCCTTGTTGTTTTTATCATCTTTTTTATTTTTAACTTTCTTATCTACAATTAAAATTACAACAACAACAATTATAGCTAATATAGAAACTCCAATGATGATAACATACATTTTGTGACTTTCTAAGAATGAAACTTTATCTTTTTCTTTAACGTCTCCACTTGTAGTTGTTACTGAATATTCCTTTTCTTCTATAAGTTTATTTACTAACAAATACTTTGAATTGTGGTTTATTGAAAATTCTATGTATCCATCTTCATTATATATAGCATCATCTGTCATTTGTGTTAATTCTTTTGTTTCTTCATTATAATAATATACAAGTATTGTATCCATATCTAGTGCTTGTTTCAATTCTTCTGTTGCTTTTATTCTAATTAATGCTCTACCTGGCAATTCACCATTGTTAGCAAAATTAATTACTACACCTTCTTGTACAATTTCTTTTAATAATGAATCTTTATTTACTAAATTATATGAAATTTCAGCATTTATATCTTTTGTTATTTCTATATTATTACCATCAAATATTATTTGATTTTCTCCAGTATTTACAGTTAATTTTATATTCTTTTCTTTGATAGCCATAAATACATCTCTACTTATATTAACATTTTCATCCAAATTAATTGTTATGTTTTGTAATTCTGTATTATTAGATATTTTTTCTAAAATTTCTGGTGTTATTTCTGAATTGTTATAAATTAAACCTGTTTCAGCTGTTTTCTTTGTTTCTGTTTTTACTTCTTCTGGTTCTTTTTTAGTTTGTGATGTACTAGGTGTACTAGTATTTTGTTTACTTTCAGTCTGTGTATTTGTTACTTTTATTGTTTCTGTTACTTGAGTATTATCACTCTTTGCATCACTACTTGTGGCACATCCTTGTGCATTGCTGCTTGTTGCATCACTGCTTGTAGCACATCCTTTTGCGTTACTACTTGTTGCATTACTGCTTGTAGCACATCCTTGCACATTGCTACTTGTTGCATTACTATCTGTTGCAGAATCTGTAATTTCAGCAGCAAAAGAATACATATATCCTTCTAATTTTTTCAACTTTCCTGTTTTTATAACTACTCCTAGTACTAAAATTAATGCTACTATTATTATAGTAAATATTACTCTTTTAATTTTTTCTTTCATCTTCTTTTCCCCTTTCATTTGTGTTGGCATTTGTGCTTATAAACACTAAAGCCATTAGTATCCAAAATATTGGTGTTACTATTACTACCCATAAATTGAAACAATCTTGTATTAAATAACAAATAAACGCTATAAAAAATATTACTGAATATTTATTAATATTTTTCAATCCATTTATTATTTGTAAAATAATATAAACTAAATAAGATATTAGTCCCAAAAATCCTGTATTAACTAAAATTGTTAAATAATTATTGGCTGCAGTATCATTTATTGTAAGTTCCCCTAAACTTGCTACATCTTGAGTATATTTATCCATAAATCTTATTGCAAATGTATCTGAACCTGTTCCGAATAATTGGATAATCTTTTACCAATGATAGACTTCTTCTCCATAAGAATATTCTATATGTTCCAAAATCATCATCAAAATTCCCATGCAATATCTCATGTATTTCATATAAAAATCCATCTGAAAAATTCACAAAATATATTGTAGCTACACCTATAACTACACATAAAACTAAAGCTAGATAAAATAGTTTTATTACCTTTTTGTTCTTAGAAATATCAAATTTTCTATTTTTTAAAACATGTGCCAACCCTATAAAAATTACTATTACTGCTAATAATGCTATTGCTATTTCATTTATTTGAAAATCTAGTTTAAGTTTTCCTATATCATAATAATATACTGGATTTACTATTATATTAGTTAAGTATCCTAACAAAATCATTGTGCCAACAATTAATAGTCGAGATAACCTTTTACTATTAGTTATTATAAAAGGAATTGTTAAAACTAAGGTTCCACAAAATGCCACTGCTCCGCCTAATACATCTAAAACTTCAAATATAAAAAATCCCATATATATTGAAAGTAAATATATTATTTTTATATATTTTTTCTCTTCTTCTACAAATACATATGATGCCATTGAAATTGTCAAATATATGCAATAAAATGCTGATACAAAAGCAATATTGCCAATTGTCCCTATAAAACTCACATTATGTGTTCCAATTCCATTTTGATACATATTAAAAGGATTAAATCCTATATACTGAAGTATTGCTATTGAACTTACCATTATTGAAGCTACTGAAAAATATACATTATATCTCTTTTTAAATTCCCCAAACATAGTAATATTCAAAAAACTCAAACAATACAGGGTTATGCTTATCAGTCCTTCTGCTCTTCCAACTCCAACAAATAAATTATATTCTTTAAAAAATGGAGATAATATAGTTGAAATTATATTTATTATTAAAAATACTATTACTGCCCATTGAATTTTGTGTAACTTTATTTCTTTAAAAATATTGGTATTTTTAAAGAACCAATAATATAGTATCATTATAAATAAAACCGAAATATAAATTGTATTTATAATTAAAAAATAACTATATTTAGCCTCTAAAATCCTAAAAAAACCTGTCGAGTCAACCAATAAAGGAAATAGCATTACCATCACTATTATATATACTTCTGTTATTTTTGCTAAAATATTTTTTTCTTTAATTTTTTCCATTGTCCATCCCTTCTTTGGTATAGCTTTTAACCAACTCAACTATAGAATTAATATTTCTCCAAGTATCTGGTTTTACTTGTGTTGGCTGTATTTCAATATCGAACTCATCTTCAAGTCTTGATATCAAATTTATAAAAGCTAAAGAATCTAATATTTCATTTTCTATTAAATCTATATCTAAATTATCTTTTATTCCTTCATTTTCACATACTTCTGCAATTATATTAATAATTTTATCTTCCATTTACTAGTCCCCTTAATTTTGCAATATCTGTTTTTCCGTTATTATTTATCGGAAATTCCTCTAATATCTTAACACTTGGCCTCATATATTCTGGTAGTCTTGACGCCAACTCTTTTTTTATTTCTATTTCAGTTTTATTTATATTATTTTTTAATTTTACAAAAGCTATTAACTTAATCACTTTATTTTCTTCAGATATTTTTTCTATAACTTTTGCTTTTTCAAAATAGTTTAAATCATAAAGATTTTTTTCTATATCTGATAATTCTATTCTATATCCTTTATACTTTATTTGCTTATCTTTTCTACATTTATAATATAAATTTCCGTTACTCCAATATCCTAAGTCTCCTGTTAAATATGCTCTTTTTCCGTTATAGTCTATAAATGTTTGTTCTTTTACTTCTCCTACATATCCTTTTGCAACACTCTCTCCTAATATCAAAATTTCTCCAACTTGATTATCAGGTAAAGTTCTTCTATTTTCATCTAATATTTTTATTTCTACATTTGTCTTTGGCTTTCCTATGGGTACATTTTCTTGTTCTAATATTTCTGGTGTTATTTCTATACTGGTTACTGCAAATGTGCATTCTGTTGGCCCATAACAATTTATAATTTTTATATCTGTAAATTGTGTATATAATTTCTGAATTGTTGTTTTTAATAATGTTTCTCCACAAAAAATTATAGTTTTTAAATTGGGTAATATTTCTTCTCCAAATTTTTTATCTATTAACAGTAAATCTGCAAACGATGGTGTCATTACAGCTAGAGTTGCATTGCTTTGTTTTAGTTGTTTAAAAGTATTTGAAAAGTCAAACACCATATTGTTTTCTAATATAAAGTGTTCACTTCCACTTACTGCACTTAAGTATAAGTCTGCCACTGATAAATCAAATGAAAAATTTGCTTGATTTAATATTATTTCATTTTCTGCATTTGTTATTTCTTTTAGCCAATTAATACAAGAATCCAAATTCTCGTAAGTTACTTTTACTCCTTTAGGTACACCAGTACTCCCTGATGTAAAAATGATATAATATATATCATCATCATTTAAGTAAATTTGCTCTATTTGATTAAAAGTTTCATTTTTCATCATTTCATAAATTTGCTTTTTAGAAATATTTTTACATTGATTACTTTCAAAATCTCCAAAGATACAATATGGATTTACTTGTTTTATAATTAAATCAATTCTTTCTTTTGGAATACTCTCATCAATTGGTACATAAGCTACTCCTGCAAATGAACATGCTAAAAAAATAGCTTTCATATAAACTTCTTTATGTCCATAAACTATAATTGGCTTTTTTTCTTTATTGTTTAATAATATAAATTGATATATATTACAAATGTATTGGTAAAGTTTAGCATAAGAATAACTTTGGTTATTTATCGTATATGCTCTATCTTCTTTTTTACTTTTTAAGTTTTTTAATATTTCATCTAAAATCATTTAATTCATCCTAATTTCTTCTTTTGGTATTAAATCATAATCATACATAACTTTGGAATGATTATTTAGTATTAATTCCTTTTTTATTTCTTGTTTTGTTTCTTTGTCAGTAATTATTCTATATACTTTGCTATTCCTATAAAATATTCCGTCATCTTCTTTAGCATAATAACTATCTTCTTCTACAATTTTATATTTTTCTTTAAGTGGTTCTGTGCTTCTAATTTCTCCATATAACATTTTTTCATCTAACCATACTCTAATTTGAACTGGATATTTAGTTACATTCTTAAATCTATAGTCTAAGGCCTTATAACAGATCGATGTCCCTGTTCCAAATGGCACTCTTCTTTTTACATCTGGAAATAATGCATCTGAATGATGATGCATTTCTGTTACTTCTAAAGGAGTGTGCAATACTAACCAATGTATCATATTGGCCATTTGGCAAAGTCCTCCTCCTACTCCTTTTTTCATCTTACTATTACTAATAACTAGCCCTTCTAAGTATCCTTTTCTTTTTGTTGCATTACCTACTAAATTCCAAAATGAGAATTCATCTCCTGGTTTTATTATAATTCCATCTATTTTTTTACTTGCTAATTGCAAATTGACAACTTTGTTTTTTTGTAATTGCATATCTACTCCATGCAAATTTCTTAATAAAATTTTTGCATCACCTTTCCATATGTATTCAAAGTTGTTCTTATTTTTCTTTTTTGCAAATTTTCTACCTGCTTTTAAGTCCTTTAAATCTTTTTTTAGCGTTTCTTTTATCAATGATATTTTATAACAAACTGGTCCATATTCGCAAAATAATTTTCTTTTTTTGTTTCTTTTCATCTTTTTCCCCTTAAATTTTCAACATGTTTTCTCTTTATTTTCGAATTCATTGTATCATTTTTTATATTTTTATGCAATATCTTATCTTTTATAAATTGTAAATAAAAAGCTATCACTCTAATCAGTGATAGCCTTTCCATTTGTCAATACTTTTTATTTCATTTTCTCTTTAATTCTAACCAAAGTATTAAGAGCATCAATAGGAGTAAGTTCATTCAAATCAATCTTATCAATCTCATGAGCAATCTCAGCCAATTTAAAATTAAACATATCAAATTGACCTTCAACAACCTTCTTGTTTTCTTTCTCTTGTTTTTTACCAGAAAGCATACTCTTTCTTTCCAAGCTTGTTAGAATTTCATCAGCTCTTTTAGTAACAACCTTTGGAACACCTGCAAGACGAGCAACGTGAATACCATAACTTTCATCTGTTCCACCTTCAACAATCTTTCTTAAAAAGATAATATCTTCTCCTTTTTCTTTTACTGCAATTGAATAATTTTTTATCCCTTCTTGTTTGTCTGCAAGTTCTATTAATTCATGATAATGTGTTGCAAATAATGTTTTAGCACCACATTTTTCTTTGTCTGCAATATATTCAGCAACAGCCCAAGCAATTGAAAGTCCATCATATGTTGATG
>CAKPDR010000003.1 GCA_934149075.1 uncultured Clostridia bacterium
TGAGTGTCCCTACTGGTAACAAGGGTGTCCCTACTGGTAACAATTTTGACCACTTATGGGTGTCCCCACTGGTAACTATTTTAATTTTATAGAAAGCAATTTAGAAATTCCTTTTTCCTCCATTGTAACACCATAAACCGTATCTGCAACTTCCATAGTACCCTTTCTATGAGTAATAATCAAAAACTGAGTTTCTTTAGCAAACTTCTTTAAATATTCTGCATATCTATAAACATTAACATCATCAAGAGCAGCTTCAATTTCATCAAGCACGCAGAATGGTGCAGGGTTAATTTTTAGTATTGCGAATAATAATGCTATAGCTGTAAAAGCTTTCTCTCCTCCTGATAATAATGTCATATTTTGAAGTTTCTTTCCTGGTGGTTGAACAGTTATATCTATTCCACATTCCAAAATATTTTCCTCATCTGTTAATATTACTTCTGCCACTCCTCCGCCAAATAATTCTTTAAATACTTCTCCAAAGTTTTTATTAATAACTTCAAATTTTTCTTTAAATTGCTTTTTCATTGTTTCTGTCATTTCTTGTATTACTTTTCTTAATTTCGCCATAGTATCTTCTAAATCTAATCTTTGTTCACACATAAAATCATATCTATCTTTTAAATTTTTATATTCTTCAATTGAATCTACATTTACACTTCCAAGTTCTTTAATATCCGTTCTCAAAATATTAACTTTTCTTTGTGTTAAAGCTACATTTTCAGGCTTTTGATAATTTCCAGCATTGTTTGGTGTAAGCTCATATTCTTCCCACATTTTATTAATAACTTCTGTGATGTCTTCTTCTGTTTTTGTTTTCTTCACTTCCATTTTTGTAATTTGAGCTTTTAATTCTTCTATTGTCTTGAATTGCTCTGTTTGTTCATCTTCTTTTTTACTTAATTTCTCATTTTGTTCAATTCTTTCTTGTTTTAACTTTTCAATATTTTCTCCACTATTTTCAACTTGCAATTTTACTTTTTCTATTTCTTGTTTTGTATTTGCAATTTCTTCTTTTAATTTATTATTTTCCAAATTTGCATTTTCTATCTGAACCTTTTTGTTTTCAGCATTTCTTGTATGTGTTTCAATTTCTTTATTTATCATTTCTGTCATTTCTTCTATTGAAACTTCACTTTCATTAAATGATGATACAGATATTTTTAAGTTTGTAATATCAAAGTTTAAATCATCTATATATTTTTGGCTATCTTTATTAGCATTTGAAAATTCGTCTATAATTTTTTGATTATCTTCATTTTGTTTGTTAATATTTTCTATTAATTTTTCATTTTCTTCTTTGCTAATTTTTATTGTGTTTTTATTTTCTTCTGCTCTTTCTTTTTCATCCTTTAATTTTTCTATTCTTTTTTGAATCTGTTCAATATTTTCATCTATTGATACTACTCTTTGCTTTTCTGTTGCATATGTTATGTCTATCTCTTGTAATTGTTTTTCTAAGCTTTGTACTTCTTCTATAACATCTTCTGATGATGATTCATATTGTTCTTTGTCTTTTTCTAGCTTTTCAATCTTTTCTTTTAGTTTTTTTATTTCTTTTTCTAGGCTTTCAATTTCTCTACTTCTACCTAATATATTAACAGTTTTCTTTGTAACTGATCCACCTGTAATTGCTCCTGATGGATTTATAATGTCACCCTCTATTGTTATTATTCTAAATGAATAATTATTTTCTTTTGCTAAATTGATAGCATTTTGCATATTGTCAACAATTACTGTTCTTCCAAGTAAATTTAATATTATTTGTTCATATTTTTTATCACATGATATTAAATCTGATGCAATTCCAACAACGCCAACTTTTTTGCCTTTTATATTTTCTATCTTTTTTCCCCTAACTGATGATATTGGTAAAAATGATGCTCTTCCTAGATTATTCTTTCTTAAGTGTTCTACTAATTTTTTAGCATCTTCTTCTGTATCTGTAACTATATTTTGAAGGCTTGCTCCTAAACACATTTCTATTGCTGTTTCATATTCTGTAGGAACTGAAATTATATTTGCTAAAACACCATGCATTCCTTTTCCAAGTTCTTTGATTTTTTCACAATCTGTTAATAATGATTTTACACTTTTGATATATCCTTCTTTTTCTTTTTCTGTTTCTACTAAGAAATTATATCTAGATTGTTTCATTCTCATTTCATTTGTATTATTTGCTATTTGAATATCAAATTCTTTTATTTTATTATTTATTTCTTGCTTTTTGTTATCAATTTCTTCTATTGATTTTAGGACTTTATTCCTGTTGTTTTCAATTTCATAAAAACCTTTAGCAATGTCTTCTTTTTTCATTCTTGTTCTATCAAGTTCTGAAATATTGTTACTTATTTCTTGTTCTAATTGTTTCTGTCTTTTTTTTAAGTTTTCAAAATTTGCTGTTTGCATACTTATTTCTGATTGCAATTCATATTTTTTGTCTGTATTTTCTTCTACTTGTTTTTTTAATTTTTCTATTTCTATTTCTTTTGAGCTTAGTTTTTCTGTTAATTTTTTTAGTTCTTCTTCTTTTGTTTTTAACTCATTTTCAAATTTTTCTTTATTTTCTTTTAAATTATCTTTTTTAGTTTGTTTTTGTTCTATTTCTTCTTTTAAATTTTTGATTTTTTCTTCTAATTCTGTAATCTCTTTTTTATATGTTTCTATATTCTCAGTGTTACTTGCAATCTTTGCTTCAGCAACATTTATATTTGAATTTAATTTTTCTATTTCTTTTTGACTTTCAAAGCCAATATTTTGCATGTTCTCTATTTGTGTTGTAATTTCATCTATTCTATCTTTTAGTTCTTCTTTTAGAATTTTAATTTTTTCTAACTTTCCTTCTTCTTGGTTTAATGTTGAATTCATTATTTCTTCGTCTTTTACTAATTCTTCAAGTGATTGTTTATATTTTTCAATATTGTATATAAATAAACCAACCTCTATATTTTTTAATTCCTCTTTTAAATTTAAATATTTTTTTGCTTTATCTGATTGCATTTGTAATGGTTCTAGGTTTCCTTCTATTTCTGTTAATATGTCATTTATTCTAAGAAGATTTAATTTGGTTTGCTCTAATTTCTTTTCTGTTTCTTCTTTTCTTGTTCTATATTTTACAATTCCTGCAGCTTCTTCAAAAATATGTCTTCTATCTTCTGATTTATTACTCAATATTTCGTCTATTTTTCCTTGCCCTATTATTGAATATCCATCTCTTCCAATTCCAGTATCCATGAATAATTCTACAATGTCTTTTAATCTACATGGTACTTTATTTATATAATATCCCGTTTCTCCACTTCTATATATCTTTCTTGTTACTGTTACTTCTGAATATTCAATTGGTAATGTTCCGTCTGTGTTGTCAAATATAAGTGATGCTTCTGCAAATCCCAATGATTTTCTGTTTTGTGTTCCTGCAAATATGATGTCTTGCGTTTTCGTTCCTCTTAAAGATTTCATACTTTGCTCTCCAAGTATCCATCTTATTGCATCTGATATATTACTTTTTCCTGATCCGTTTGGTCCTATTACACTTGTTATTCCTGGCATAAATTCTAATATTGTTTTGTCTGCAAATGATTTAAACCCTTGCATCTCTAGTCTTTTTAAATACATTTTTCTCACCTTTCTTGTTGTATTTTATCTTAAAATGTAAAAAATAGCAAGTAGTCTTGCTATTTTCTATCAACTTCAAAGAAAAACTCTACTCCATTATATTTATTTTCAACACCATAATCATTACCATAATTATTCATAATAGCTCTAACAATAGACAAACCAATTCCGCTTCCGCCATCATCTCTATTACGAGCCTCATCAGCCTTGAAAAATCTATTCCAAATACGAGATAAGTTTTCTTTAGAAATATTATCACCAGTATTAAATACAGTAACTCTAACCTTATTTTTATCAGTTATAATCTTGTTAGTAATTTTTATATATTTATCACCATCAACATCTTTTACATGCTTAATTGCGTTTGTCAAATAGTTAGTAATGATTTGGCTAATAAACATATCGTCTGCAAATACATCTATAGAATCCTCTGTCTCAAATTCAACTTGCGTACCTTTATCTACAAGCATAACTTGTGATGTTCTAACAATTTCTTTTTCAAGTTCAACAATATTGAAATCTCTATTATTAAACTCTCTTTTTTCATACTCTAATTTTGTTAATTCAATTAATTGTCTTACCATTTTATCCATTTTATTTGTTTCGTCTAATATAACTTCAGCATAAAATTTTCTACTTTCAGGGTCTGAATTAACATTTTCAAGTAATCCTTCACTATATCCCTGTATTAATGCTATAGGTGTTTTTAATTCATGTGATACATCTGAAATAAAGCTTTTTCTCATTTCATCTATTTTAGATTTTCTTTCTATGTCTCTTTCAAGCTCTATATTAGTACTTCTTAATTGATTAATTGTACTTTCAAGCTTATCTGACATTAGATTAATACTTTCACCAAGTTCATCTATTTCATCATCTTCGTCTTTTACATTATATTTATGGCTAAAATCTAGATTTGCCATTTTTTTAGCAATATTATTTAATTCTGATATTGGGCTACTAAAAGTTTTTGATATATATATAATTGCAATTCCTCCAATTATTATCACAACACCTGCTATTAAATATAAAAATCTATTTGATATACGTACACTTTCTTGTATTGAAGATATTGGTGTTCTTATATATACTCCATAACCATTATCTAATTTTCCAGATAATAATATATAATTTACTCTTGTTTCAGTATCTTTTATATTCTTTATTTCTAATTTATCATTTGCTTCTATTACATTATATTTTTGCTGTTTATTAATTCCCCAGAAATCCATAATAATTTTTACATTTGATAAAAAATCTTTATTTGACAAATATATAGCAATATCATTTTCATCTTTTACTATTATATCAAAATTGTTTTTTATAGATATTTTTTTTAGCTCATCTTCTAAGTTATAAGATTCTGAATCTTCTTTATAATATGAATTTATCATGTTATATACAGATTTTAGTTGATTACTTTTGGTATATTGATAATATTTTTCCAATACAAAACTATTTACTAATATTAAGAATAAAATTATTGATAAAACAACTATGCATAATGTAAAAAATAGTTTTCCTCTAACTGTTTTTATTTTTTTTGCAACCTTATCCACAATTTTTTCCTCATTTCTTGATTTCAAATTTATATCCAATTCCTCTTATTGTTTCTATATATTTACCTTTTTTACCCAATTTATGTCTTATTTTTTTTATATGGCTATCTATTGTTCTAGAATCCCCGTAATAATCATAATTCCATACATTATTTAAAATCTTATCTCTTGATAGTGCAATATTCTCATTATCTAGCAGATATTTTAAGAGTTCATATTCTCTTAAGCTTAAATCTATTGGTTTTCCATCTACTTTTACGGTTCTTCCTTCTTGATCAATTGATATTCCATCATAATCTTTAACTTCTTTGGTATTTCCATATACTCTTTTTAAGATTGCTTCTACTCTTGCAACTAATATTTTAGGACTAAATGGTTTTGATATATATTCATCAACGCCAAGCTCAAACCCAAATAATTCGTCTTGTTCCTCTCCTCTTGCAGTTAACATTATTACTGGAAGATTTGATTCTTGTCTTATTTTTCTTAATACAGACCATCCATCAAGTTTTGGCATCATTACATCTAATAATATTAATTTTATTTTATTTTTGTTTTCTTCAAATACTTCTATTGCTTTTTCTCCATCTTCAGCTTCTAATATATGATATCCTTTTGCAACTAGAAAGTCATTTAAAAGTTTTCTCATTCTAGATTCGTCATCAACAACTAAAATATATGTTCCTTCCATCCTTTTCCTCCTAAAGTACCATCTGGCTTTTAATATATATTTATATTATACAAATGATTTATGTCTTTTTTGTGAAAAAAACATTATCTTTTCAAGTACATTGTTTGTGTATTATATGCCATTTCTACTCTTTCATTTTCTAATATTTCCATAATTCGATAATTGATTTCTTCCTTTATATCAAGATATTCTGCATAATTAGTTCTATTTATATAAGCTATAACTACTAAATCCATTCCATTATCTGAAATGTCTTGAAAATTTATCATTATAGTTTCTTTTTCTATTTCATCCATTTGCATTAACATACTATTTATTTTGTTTTTTACAAGTTCTACTTTTTTTAAACTTGTACCAAATTCTAACACTAATTTTGCATAATATCTTCTTTTTTCCATTTCACTATAATTTATAATTGCTGAAACTGACATTTCTGAATTTGCAACATGTAGTACTGTATTTTCTAATGTTCTTATACTTGTTGTTCTAACTCGAATTTCTTCTACTGTTCCTTCATATTGATCAACTTTTATATAATCTCCCACTTTAAATGGTTTGTCTAAAAATATTGCAAGTCCACCTATTAAGCTTTTGGCTGTATCTTGTGCTGCAAGTGTTATTACAACACTGCTTAATCCGAGTCCTGTTATAAATCCACTTATATTATATCCTAATTCAGATATTACCATAAATCCTGCTAGAACATATATTGCTATTTTTGTTATTCTTAATATTGCCTTCATTGTTGATTTGTCAATTTCTCTATTGCTTTTATCTCTTATTTTTACAAATACTTTATTTTTTTCATCTAATCCTTCTCCAAAAGCTTTTGCAACAAAAATTATTAATAATATTTTTATTCCTTTATCTAATATTGATTGTATTTCTGGACTAATTGATGTTGCATTTTTTATTATATTTAATGCAATATATATTCCTACAAATGTGAAAATCGTTCTTAATGGTAAATAAAATGGATTTTTCTTTACACTTACTTTATCATTTCCTTTTGGTCTTAACATTTTTATTATAATACTTGAAACAACTGAGCTTAATATTCTAAACACGAATATTACACCTATTGCAATAATAATTTGAATTACTATTTCTACATTTAATTCACTAATAATTTGTTCAAAATTTCCCATATCATACTCCCTTAGTTTATTATTAAAAAACTGTTGTTTTTATAGGTTAAACAACAGTTTTAGCAAAATATATTTAATTCATATAATCCCTCAATTTTTTGCTTCTACTTGGATGTCTTAATTTCCTTAGTGCTTTAGCTTCTATTTGACGAATTCTTTCTCTTGTTACATCAAACTCTTTTCCAACCTCTTCAAGTGTTCTTGCTTTACCATCTTCTAGCCCAAATCTTAATTTTAGAACCTTAGCTTCTCTTGGTGTTAATGTATTCATTACTTCTTCTAATTGTTCTCTTAAAAGTGTATATGATGCTGCATCATGAGGTGCTGGTGAATCTTCATCTTGTATAAAATCTCCCAAATGACTATCATCTTCTTCTCCAATTGGAGTTTCTAATGATACCGGGTCTTGTGCTATTTTTTGTATTTCCATTACTTTTTCAACTGGCAATTCCATTTCTTGTGCAATTTCCTCTGGTGTTGGTTCTCTACCTAATTGTTGTAATAGATGTCTTGATGTACGTATTAATCTATTTATTGTTTCTACCATGTGTACTGGTATTCTGATTGTTCTTGCTTGGTCTGCTATAGCTCTTGTTATTGCTTGTCTTATCCACCATGTTGCATAAGTACTAAATTTGAATCCTTTTGTGTAATCAAATTTTTCTACTGCCTTTATTAATCCCATATTTCCTTCTTGTATTAAGTCTAAAAATAACATTCCTCTACCAACATATTTTTTAGCAATACTTACTACTAATCTTAAGTTTGCTTCAGCTAATTCTTGTTTTGCTTCTTCATCATTTTCTAATATTCTTTTTGCTAATTCTAATTCTTTTTCATAAGAAAGTAATGGTATTTTTCCTATTTCTCTTAAATACATTCTTACAGGATCATCTACACTTATTCCTTCATAACTTGTATCTGTTATTTGGTCTAATTTTAAATCTTCAACTTCTTTTAAATCTTCAATATCTGGTTCTTCTTCAAAATCATCACTTAGAAGGTTAACTCCCATTTCTTCAAATGCATCAAATACTTTGTCTATTTGTTCTGGATTTGTGTTTTCAAGTTCCTTTGCAAGCTCCCCATATGTCATTTTTCCATTTTCTTTAGCTTTTTTTACGATTTTCTGTACTTTTTCTGCTTCAGATAATTCTTCTTTATTATTTTCTGAACTTCTTTCTTGTTTTTTTATCTCGGCTATAAGTTTCTCTTTTTTTGCTGATTTTGACATTGTATTTTTTTCTGTTTTTACAATATCCTTTATTTCAACTTGGTCTTCAATTTTTTTATTCCCCACAAAAATTCACCCCTACTTAATTTTTGCTAACGCAATAATTATATTACTTAGCTCTTTACCTAATTGACTTTTTTTCTCATTATCTTGTTCTATTTCTAATTGTCTTAAAATTTCCTGTTTTCTATTATCAAGTTTCTCTCTTTCATATTTTGATAAAATATCATCAACTGCTTTGTCTATATTTTCTATTTCGTAATCTGTTGCCATTACCATCGTTATATGGTTTTGCGTTTCTTCGTCAAAAGTGTCTATAAGTTTATTTATATTCGTTTCTGATTTATCTAGTTCAACATATAATTGTTCTGCAATTTTTCTATTTGTTTCATCTTTAAAATCTTCTGGCTTAATATGTTCTTTGATTTTTTGAAATATATTTGTATTTGCATCTAATAATAATGCTATTATCGTATTTTCTCTTCTTTTTAAATCTTCACCGATATTATCATTGTTTTTTTGTTCCCTTGTTACACTGCGTATTTCTCTATTTTTATTTTGTGATATTTTATCTTCTTTTGTTCCTACATATATCAATTTATTTACTTCCGCATATATCGCTTCTTTTGATATATTATATCCCTTTGCTATTTTTTCTATGTATATTTCTCTTTCCATTGTATTTTCTACTTTTGAAAGTATTTTTGCTATTTCGTTTAAAAATTTTATTTTATCTCCTGTATTTTCTAGATTAAAGTCTTTTTTTAAGTTTTTAACTTTAAATTCTACTAATGATATCGCATTATCTATAGCTAGCTTGAATCTTCCTTCTCCAAATTTCACTATAAATTCATCTGGATCTTTTGCTCCTTCTATTTGCAATACTCTCATATCACAACCCATTTTTTGTAATATTTCCATTGATCTTGCAATTGCTGTTTGTCCTGCTCCATCTGCATCAAAGCCTAGTATTACTTGTTCTGTTGTTCTTCTAAGTAACCATCCTTGTTGCTCTGTTAGTGCTGTTCCTAATGCTCCAACTACATTTGTTATTCCTCTTTGATGTAATGATATAACATCCATATATCCTTCTACTATTAGTATTTTTTTTGCAGAATCTTTTTTTGCTACATTTAGTCCAAATAGATGTCTTCCTTTGCTATATACAACATTTTCAGGTGAATTGATATACTTTGGTTTTGAGTCATCTAACACTCTTCCTCCAAATGCAATTACTTTTCCCCTTGCATCACAAATAGGAAACATTAATCTGTTCCTATATCTGTCTATATATGTTCCATTGTCATTTTTATTTACCAACCCTGATTCTAATATTTCTTTTTCTCCAAAACCTTGTGCTTTCAATGCTTTATATAATTCATCAAATTTGCCTGAATACCCTATTTTATATGCTTCAAGAGTTTCGTTGTTCATTCTTCTCTTTTTTACATATTCTTGTGCTATTTTAGCTACTGGCTTGTACAAATTTTGATGGTAAAATTCTGCTGTAAATTCATTTACTTTATATACTTTTGCTTTTAATTCTTCTCTTGCTGTGTCTGCACTGTTTTCTAATGTTGGTAATTGTATGTTAGCTTTCTCTGCTAGTTGTTCTAATGCTTCTCTAAATGTTATTCCCTCTATTTTCATTAAAAATGTGTATACATTTCCTCCAACACCACATCCAAAACAATGAAATATTTGTCTGTCTGGTGATACAGAAAATGATGGTGATTTTTCATTATGAAATGGACATAGTCCAAAGTAGTTTCTTCCTTTTCGAGTTAAATGTACATATTGTGATATTATATCTACTATGTCATTGTTCTGTCTTACTTCTTCTATTATTTCATCACTATATCGTACCATTTTCCTCCACTCCTACACATATTAATACATAATTATATTATTCGACGAATTTTACATAATTCCCTCTTTTTTTGAGAACAAATAAGATTTTTTTTGATTTTTTCTATTAAAAAATAGAATCAGCACTAATTTTGTGCTAATTCTACTTTTTCATTAGTTATAAAACTTTCAATAAGTTCTGCTGTTTTATCTACACCCATTTTATCAACATTGATACTTAAATCATAATTACTGATATCCCTCCAATTTTCATGAGTATAATAATGATAATGTTTTTCTCTATTTTTATTAATTTTGTTAATTTCTTTTAATGCATTCTTTTCTTCTAATCCATAATATTTAACTGCTCTTTGAACTTTACTTTCATCATCACTATATAAGAAAATATTTACTACATTTGCATTATCTCTTAATATATAATTTGAACATCTTCCAACAATAACACATGAACCTTTATCAGCAATTTCTTTAATTGCCTTGCTTTCGGCTATAAATAAATTATCATCATTTGATAAATTATTATAATATTGTGTATTAAAACTTGAAAGTAAATTTCCATGTATATTTTGTTCATTTTGTTCTATATATGTAGCAGATAAACCACTTTCATCTGATATAATATTTATCAAATCTTTATCATAAAATCTTAATCCAAGTTTTTCTGCAAGTAATTTTGCAACATATCTTCCACCTGAACCATATTCTCTTGCTACTGTAATTATTACATTTCTTGATTCTTTTTGTGTTTCTGTATCTTCACTAATAGCAAAACTTTCATTTGATTGTTTATCAAGATTTTTAATTTCTTTTATTAGTAATACTGCTGCTATGCAAAATGCTAATCCGTCTGATACAGGTCCTGCATAAATAACTCCTATTACATTATAAAATTTAGATAATATAATTGCAGCTGGTGTGAAGAATAATATTTGTCTTGATAATGTTAAGAATGCTGATTTACTTGGTTTTCCAATTGCTTGGAAAAATATTCCTGATGCTATTTGTACTCCATTAAATATTGTCAACATTAAAAATTGTCTAAATGTTATACAAGCAAATTCATTATATAATTCATCACCTGATCCAAATATTCCAATTAACTTTTCTGGTATAGTTTGGAATAAAATAAATGCTATTATTGATACTGCAACACTTAATCCTAATACTATTTTTATTGTTTGTTTTACTCTGTCAAATTTTCTTGCACCATAGTTGAATCCTATTATAGGTTGACTTCCAACAGCAATTCCTATTATTATACTACTTAAAATTTGATTAATTTTCATTACTATTCCAAGTACAGTTATTGGAATATCTGCTCCAAATCTACTTAGCTCTCCACATTGTTTGAATATTGTGTTTTGTACTGTTATTACAACTACAACTGCCATTTGTGTTATAAATGATGATATTCCAAATTTGGCAACTGTTGATGCTACTTTAAAGTCTGGCTTAAATGATTCTTTTGTTAATTTTATTGTTTTAAATCTTTTTATATATGCTACATTAAATACAAATGTTACAAATTGGCTTATAATGGTTGCAAGTGCTGCTCCTTGTACTCCCATGTTTAGTCCCCAATCAAATATAAAAATTGGATCTAAAATTATATTTAATACTGCTCCTGCTACCATTGAAACCATTGAATATTTAGGTGAACCATCTGCTCTGATTATAGAGTTTAATGTTGTTCCTATCATCATAAATGGTATTCCTATTGCAATTACTCCACCATATTTTAGTGCATATTCTCTTAATGCATCTGTACATCCAAATAAATTAAGTAATTGTGGTAAAAATATTAATATTATTGCACATAAAATAACTGATATTATTGCACCTGTTGTAATTCCACTTCCTACACCTTTTTCAGCTTCTTTTTGCTTTTTTTCTCCTAATTTTAAGCTTAAATATGCTGATGTTCCATCACCAAGCATTAATGCAAATGATAAACATATTACTGTTATTGGAAATACTATATTTGTTGCTCCATTTCCTAAATATCCAACTCCCCACCCAATAAATATTTGGTCTACTATGTTGTATAATGCGTTTACTACCATTGATATGATACATGGTATTGCAAATTTTCTTAGTAATTTTCCTATTTTTTCTGTTCCTAAGTTTACTTCCATTTCTTTTCCCCTTTCTTTTATTTTTACTTTTAGGCACAAAAAACAACACATTTTTTAGGTGTGTTGTTCGTTAGTCATTATCCATTGATAATGTACGTTTCCATTTTCCTCACGATTATTTATTATATTACATTTAATCGTCTTTGTCAATCTCAAAATCAATTTTTCTCAACAATTTGTTCGCATCTGCAACTCTAATTTTTACTTTATCTCCTATCTTATAAACTTTATGAGAAAGTTCTCCAATAGCTTCTCTACGTTCTTCATTATAAATAAAGTATTCATCACCTAATGTTTCATATCTAATTAAGCCTTCCACAGTATTTTCAAGTTCAACATATATTCCAAAATTAGTAACTGAAGAAACAATACCTTCGTATTTTTCTCCAATTTTATTTTCCATAAATTCAGCCTTTTTAATATCTTCTGCTTCTCTTTCAACCTTTGTTGCAGTTCTTTCTCTTTCTGAACAATTTTCAGCTCTTTTTTCTGCTCTTTTCTCATATTTTTTTATCCAAAATTCATTTACCATATAATTACTTTCAAGATATTTTGAAATTATTCTGTGTATAAATAAATCCGGATATCTTCTTATTGGTGATGTAAAATGACAATAATATTTACTTGCAATTCCAAAGTGTCCTTTATTTTCTGCTTCATATTTTGCTACTCTAAGTGTTCTTAAAATAATATTAGAAACTACTTTTTCTTCATCTTTTCCTTTTACATTTTCTAGGATTTTTGCAAATTCATTTGGATATACAATGTCTTCTTTTGATATTTTTATTTTATATCCAAAGTTGAATAATATTTTATTTAAGTCTTTTATTTTATCTAAATCTGGTGCTTCATGATTTCTATATATAAATGGTGCTTGTAACCAATAAAATTTTTCTGCAACTGTTTCATTTGCAATAAGCATAAATTGTTCTATTATCTCATTTGCAAAATAGGTTTCATATTTTTTTACACCTATTGCAAAACCATTTTCATCAAGTATTATTTTACTTTCCGGTATTTCCAAATTTAAATATCCATTTTCTTTTCTTTTTTCTTTTAATATTGTTGCAAGTTCTGCCATTAATTCAAAATGTTTAATATATTTTTCATATCTTTTTAGAACTTCATCATCTGATTTATCTAATATTTTTTGTACATCTGTATATGACATTCTTTCAGTTACTCTTATAACTGCTTTATATATATCGGAATCAACTATTTTTGCATTTGGTGTTATTTCCATTGAACATGAAAGTGTATATCTATCTTCTCCTGCATTTAAACTACATATTCCATTTGATAATTCTCTTGGTAACATTGGAATAACTCTTCCTAACATATAAATACTTGTTCCTCTTAAATATGCTTCTTTGTCAAGTTCTGTTTTTTCTCTTACATAATGACTTACATCAGCAATGTGTACATCTAATTTATAATTTCCATTTGGCAATTTCTCTACATGTATTGCGTCGTCCAAATCTTTAGCATCTTCTCCATCAATCGTGAAAATTATATCATTACGTAAGTCTTTTCTATTCTGCATGTCACTTTCATCAATTTTTGTTCCAAATGCTTTAGCTTCATTTACTACTTCTTCAGGAAATTTATATGGAAGCTCATATTGTTTAATTAATGAAAGCATATCAACTCCTGCTTCATTAACTCCTCCAAGAACCTCTATTATTTTTCCTTCTGCATTTTTGCCTTTTTCTGGATATTTTGTTATTTGCACTAAAACTTTGTGCCTATTTCTTGCTTTTCCCCAGTTAGTTTTTGAAATAAATATATCTGTTCCAAAATTTTTATCATCTGGTACTACAAAACCAAAGTTTCTATTTTTTTGAAAAGTTCCTACTACTGTATTTTTTTCATGTCTAATTATTTTTATAATTTTTCCTTCTTCTTTTTTGTCTGCTTCTTTGTTTTTTGTTATTTCAATGCCAACTGTATCTCCATTTAAAGCATTTAATGAATTTTCTCTGGCAATATATATTTCATCCTCTTGATCTTCTAATTTTACAAATCCAAATCCTTTTTGATTTTTTCTATAAGTTCCAATTTTGAGTTCTTTCTTCATTATCTCACTCCTTTTTTAATACGCAGTTAGAAAAAGACAGTTTGTATAAACTGCCTCTACTATGCTATGTATATTATTGAAAGTGCAATTGTAACAATTACAAATGCTATTCCTAAAATAATTGTCCATTTTTTTTGCATACCTTCTTTTGTTCTTCCTTTATTTTTCTCGAAGAAATTATTTGTAGAAGAACCTGTTATTGTTGATGATAAGCCTGGATCATCTTTTGATTGTATCATTGCTAGTATTGTTAAGGCTACACATATTATCAAATCTACTACTATTAATATTATTTTTACTACTTGCATTTAGTATTCCTCCTAACGGTTTTATTTACACTTGAATATTTTACCACACAAATCCTAAAAAATCAATGCTAAAGCATTAAAAATCACAAGTTTTACCATTATTTCAATAAACAAACTACAATTTGTACCTTTAATGCACCCTTTGTTTAATTGTTCAAATCCGTGTATGACTCTTTCTATTTCGTTTTTAGTTGCACATTTTTGTTCTTCCATATATTCTTTTGCTAGATACTTTGCCTTTATCATTGCATCATTTTCTAAAAATACTCTAACAGTATAATATATAAAGCTCAAAATTAAAAATATATTTGAATATAAAATTTCATTTGTTAATCTTCTAAATATCACTAAAATACATATAATAGCATAATATATGAAATATATATTAGAGTATATAAAATTGAAAATCAACATTTTTCTATCTTGTATTGAATGTAAACATTCATGTGCTATTGTTTGTATTCTTGTATAACTATCATGTGTATTTCCTATTAAAATTTTGTCTTGTATTGCTAGATATAATGTTGCTTCTAAATTTTCATTTTCTTCTATTTTTGTTGTTTTATTTCCTAATTTTTCTAATACTGTTTTTGCTATTTCTGTATTTCTAGGATACTTTTGTGCTATTGTATTTAATTCAGGTTCTAGTGCAATTTTTTTCATTTCCTCAATATTCATTTTCATCATTAAATATATTATTAAAATAGCTATTATTGCTATAATTATTATAATTAGTTCCATTTTTATTCCTTTCATTATTTAAATTTACAATGTCCCTAATTACATTAAAAATCAATTTATTATTTTATCAAACTTTGTATTGCTTCTCCTATTATTTTGTTTACATCTGCAATTAATATATTAAATTTCATTTCTGCATCAAAATATCTGCTTGCTTCTTGGTTTTGTATTAATTCTCCATATAGTTCTTGAACATGCCTCATTTTGTTTTCATCATCTTTCCCTGTTTTTATTGCAACTATTTGTGCTTCATATCTTGCTTTTTCAAATTCATCTATTTTATTTTTTAATTCATAATTTAGGTTTATGGTTTCTTTTGCAATTCTGTATGTCATATATTCTTCTGATTGTTGTATCTCTTGTGCTAATTGATTTGCTGTATCATATACATTCATTTTTTATCATTCCTTTCGTATAACAAAGTAATGTGATTTTTCTTTGTCCTTTACAAATTAAGTTTTATATTATACAAAACAGCTGCATAACTATTATGCAGCTTAAAATTGTTTTTATGCATATGCTTGGCGTTTTCTGAAAGACAATAAATTTGTAATTTCTTTTTCTGTACCTTTGGCTTTTTTTGTTTTTTGTGCTTTTTCTTGTTCTAATTGTTTTCTTTGTCTTTCTGCCATTGTTTCACATATTGCTTTTTGATATGTAAAATGTGTATCTTGAGCTATTTTTGCCCAATTATAATTATTTTTTACCTTTGCTTTTGCTTTTTTAACTATGTTTGCACATAGTTCTGGATTATATAATAATTCTAATATCGAATCTGCTATTGAGTTTGGATTTCCACAATAACTCTTCATTCCAGTTTCTCTATGTTCTACTATTTCTCCTAGTCCTCCAGCATCTGATACTACTATTGGTCTTTCTGCTAACATTCCTTCTAATGCTACTATTCCAAATGGCTCATATGTACTTGGAAATACTGATATATCCGCTGCTTTATACATTTTTTCTACATCTTTTCCACCTAAATATCCTGCAAAATATATTTTATCTCCTAGTCCTAAACTATCAGCTTCCGCTCTTAGCTCGTCTATCATTCCACCTCTTCCAGCTACTACTAATTTAGCATCATGGTATCCTGCTAAAACTTTTGGCATTGCAGCTATCAAATGTTGAATTCCTTTTTCATAAACAAGTCTTCCCATAAATAGAATTATTTTTTCATTATCCATTGCATATCTTCTTCTAAATGTATAGTCCCTATCCATTCCAGAAAATTTATTTAGGTTTACTCCATTTGCTACTACATTTATTTTTTCGAATGGTAATCCAAATAGTCTTTGAATTTCACCTTTCATGTAATTGCTGTTTACTATTACTTCTGTTGCTTCGTATGTAAGCATCCATTCTGTATCATTTATATATCTTTGGGTTTCATCATGTATTCCACTGTTTCTTCCGGCTTCTGTTGCATGTATTGTTGCCACTATTGGGATATTATATGAATTTTTGATTGATTTTGCTGCATTTGCTACTAACCAATCATGTGCATGGATTACATCAAATCCTCCTTGTTCAGCTATTATTTGATTTACTTTTGTTACCATGTTGAAATTCATTTGCATTATCCAATCTATAAAGTTGTTTGGATTTATCATGTAATTGTCTACTCTGTATACTTTTACTCCTTTGTCATCTTCAAAATAAGATGCTCCTCCTTCTCTGTATGTTACTACAGTTACTTCGTGACCATCTTTTATAAGCCTATGCGATAAGTCATATACCACTCTGGCTATTCCGCCAACAACTCTTGGTGGATACTCCCATGTTAGCATCAATATTTTCATTGATTTACCCCTTTCTTAAGTTACATTTTCTTTCGTTTTTGTTCAACTTATTATATTGTATACAAAATATTTCAAATTGTAAATATGTTTTTCAAATTTTTTTGAAATATTTTGTCGTATTTATATATATATTGCATTTCTATTTTATAGCAAAAAAATAGAGCAATCATATATTAAATGATTTCCCTATTTTTCTATTTCCATATCATCATCTTTAACTTTTTTTATTGATGCTTCTTTATAAACATTCATTTCTTCTCTATTTATTGATTGTTTTGTTGTTTTTGATTTTTTCTTTGAATCTATATCTTCATCTTCTCTTGAAAATGAATTCCAATCAATTCCATTCATTGTGCTTTTTAGTTGTTTTAATTCGATTTCGCTAATTCCTGAAGCTATAGCAAGTTCATCAAATGTTTGTTGATTTTTTGGCTCTATAAAATTTTTTATTAAATCTATTATCTTTCCCATATAATTCTCCTATATTATAATAGGACGCACCTCTCTTTTTTATAAAATACACATTTATTTTATCATGTTTATGTAAGAAAGTCAAGTTTTTTGCATGTTTTTTTACAATAATTAACAATTTAATTTCCAACCGGTGCAAAATCATCTGTTACAATATTCCTATCAGTTTCAAAGTCTGTCACTTCCATATCAAGATACTGTAAATATTCTGAATACTTTGTTTCATCTATTTGTGGATTACCTTTAATTCCTACTAGAATTAAATTTTGTCTATCCATTCTGTCTTTATTTGCTACCATAAATATTTTAACATCATCAAAAACAGCTCTATAGGTTGCATATTCATATTCTATAAAATCTGATTCTTCACCTTCTATTGAAGCTATAATGTTAGTAAGAACCAATCCATTTTCATTTAACATATTTTTTGCATGTACTAATGCTTCATATGTTGTTAGTTCGAATGGTGCACTTAAGCCTTTAAATGCATCAATTAAAATTGTGTCATATTTATTTTTACTATAGTTTAAATAGCTTCTCCCATCTTGATTAAACACATGTAAACGAGAATCATTAATATTTAACCCAAATTGTTCTACTGCAATTTGGGTCATTTTATCATCTATTTCTACCACATCAATTTTTTTATCTTGATATTTTTGTAAATAATGTATTGGATAAGTATATGCTGCTCCACCTATTAATAAAGTATTTTTTGCATCTTTATCAAAATACTCAAACAAATCATAATATCTTAAATATCTCGCACCCATCTCACCTGTTTCTTGATTTATATAAGATTCAAGTCCTGTATCAACTTGTAATGTTTTGTAATTTGCCTTTTGAGTTTGAATTTGCTTAACCCAAATTCTACTGTATTGAGAATCTGTATCTAATACTATATCTGGATTACTTAATTTAAATATCCATTTTCCTAAGATTACTAATATTAAAATTATACATATGTATAAAATACTTGTATAAATAAATTTTTTGTCAATTTTTTCTCTTGCAATAAAGGACATTAAGACAAGTATTATGGTTACACCTATATTTATATTTGTTACTCCTATATTTGGAATCAAAACAAATCCCATTAAAAAAGTTCCAAATATACTTCCAATTGTTGAAAGTGATGAAATTCTACCTGATAATGAACCTATTTCATTATCTTCTTTGCTTTTTATTTTTACTGCAAATGGTGAAATCATCGCTAATATAAAGCTTGGTATAGAAAATACTATTATTGCACATAATATGGCTGCAATAATTAAATTCGGTATTATTCCTGCAAATAATTTTACAATAGCTGTTTCTAATAATGGAATCGCACCTGTAAATATTGCTGCTAAAAGCAATATATTTGATAATTTGTCTATATCTGCATCTTTATCTGCTTTTTTTCCTCCAATCCAATATCCTATACTCATACTTGCTAATATTATTCCAATTATGCTTGTCCATACGACATTTGAACTTCCTACATATGGTGACAATACTCTTGCAGCTATTAGTTCAAGCCCCATTCCTATTGCACCACTTAAAAATACTATTATTTCTAATTTATGTTTTTTCATAATTCCTCCACTCTTGGTTCTTTTATATTATAACATTTTTTATAATTTGTACATATTTTTCTAAAAAATTTATATACTACGTTGTATATAAGTATATGATTTGAAATATTTTCTCGGCTCAATACACAACAGAACAAAGCGACGTAGTCGCCCTTTGTTCTTGCCCGATTTGAGTTTTCGACTAAAAGGAGAAAATCTCAAAGGGCTAGCGATTGTAGCTTTTATATACTAGGAAATTCAGAGAACTTTCCTAGTATATAAAAAAAGCAAACAAGAAAATCTCTAGTTTGCTCTTAATTATTTATTTTTTTAATTGAATATGTACATCATCTAACTGTTGTTGTGTAACAACTGATGGTGCTCTCATAAGCAAATCTCTTGCTTTTTTATTTTTAGGAAATGCTATAACCTCTCTAATATTTGTAGAATCAGCTATTAACATTACCATTCTATCTACACCTGGTGCAGCACCAGCATGTGGTGGTGTACCATATTGGAATGCATTATATAATGCTCCAAATCTATTTTTTACATCTTCTTCAGTGTATCCAGCAATCTCAAATGCCTTAACCATTATTTCTGGATCATGGTTTCTTACCGCACCTGATGCCATTTCATATCCATTACATACTAAGTCATATTGATATGCTAATATATCAAGTGGATTCATTGTTTTCAATGCTTCTAATCCACCTTGTGGCATTGAAAATGGATTATGGCAGAAGTCTATTGTTCCTTCGTCTGATAATTCATACATTGGGAAATCTACTATAAAACAAAATTTATACACATTTTTCTCTATTAAATCTAATCTTTTTCCTAATTCTATTCTTACAAGTCCAGCTATCTTTTGCGCTTTATGGAATTCATCTGCAATAAAGAATATACTATCACCTGCTTTTACTCCATAATCTTTTTCTAATTTTGCTTTAGCTTCCTCTGTTATGAATTTAGCTATCCCTCCTTGAATTGCTCCATCTTTTTCAAATTTTGTCCAAGCTAGACCTTTTGCTCCAACTTCATCTGTTGTAGCGAATTCCGTCATCTTGTCAAAGAATTTTCTTCCTTGTTCAGCTCCATTTGGTACAACTATAATTTTTACAGTTTTATCTTTAAATGCATTAAATTCTATATTTTTAAATACAATTGTTGCATCTTGTATTATTAATGGATTGCGTAAATCTGGTTTATCAATTCCGTATTTTTCCATAGCTTCTAAATATGGTATACGTATAAACGGTCCTTCATCAACTTTCCAATTTGTAAACTTCTTAAATGTATGTGGTACTACTTCTTCAATTATTTTAAATACATCCTCTTGTGTTGCAAAACTCATTTCAAAGTCTAATTGATAAAATTCTCCTGGTGCTCTATCTGCACGTGGATCTTCATCCCTAAAACATGGTGCTATTTGAAAATATTTATCAAATCCACTTACCATTAGTAATTGTTTAAATTGTTGTGGTGCTTGTGGTAATGCATAAAATTCTCCTGGATGTAATCTACTTGGTACTAAATAATCTCTAGCTCCCTCTGGTGATGAATTTGCCAATATTGGAGTTTGAATTTCTGCAAATCCTAATTCATCCATTTTATCTCTTAATGTTTTTAATATTTTTGAACGTAGTAATATGATATCATGTAATTTTTGACTTCTTAAATCTAAAAATCTGTATTCAAGTCTTAAATCTTCTCTTACTTCTTGATCAGTGTTTACTTCAAATGGTAATATGTTTTTACATTTACCTAAAGTTTCTAATTTATTTGCAACTACTTCAATTTCTCCTGTCGCCATTTTAGGATTTTTACTACTTCTTTCCACAACTTTGCCACAAATGTGAATACAACTTTCAGTTGTGAATTCTTTTGCTTGTTCTTGTAGTTCTTCTTCATTTATTACTATTTGTGTTATTCCAAATTGGTCTCTTAAATCTATAAATATCATTCCACCTAGATTACGAATTTTTTGTATCCAACCTGATAATTCGACTTCTTCTCCTACATTTTTTATGTTTAATTCTCCTAAATTATGTGTTCTATACATATGCACTCCCCCTATATGTGCTGATTTTGTTCTTATACTTACATATTTTACTACATATTACTAAAAATAGCAAGGTTTCTTGAGATTTTTGAACGCTACAAATGTTACAAGATAATAGTTTATTTAAATATTATAAGAAAGAGTTATTTTGTAACTACTATAATAGGAAAGTAATATATAATTTTAAAGTTTAACAAGGTGTTTTAAATTTGTTGCAAACAAATTTAAAATAGCAAAGCGTCCGCAGTTAAACGTCAAAATTATATATTACTTTCCTATTATTTATATACTAATTGCTTAATAATAGAAAAATATATTAGGAACCAGCACCGATTCTTAATATATCATTATAAGTCACAAATATTGTTAGAGCCATCAAAATTGAAAAGCCTAATAATTGAATCTTGGCTTCTGTTTCTAACTTCATAGGTTTTCTCCTAATTACTTCTATAATTAGAATTAATATTTTTCCACCATCTAATGCAGGGATAGGTAATAAATTCGTCACTCCAAGTGATACTGATATTACAGCCAATAAATGTAAATAGTTTATAATTCCATTTGTCTGTACTACAACTTCAGAAATACCAACAATCCCTACCATTTGGTCTGCCTGAATTCCTCCTGTAATCAATGTTTTTATACTATCAAATATTGTTGCTACAAATTCTCCTGTTCCTTTTGCTCCATAGTATATTCTGTTAAAAAACGTATCTTTTGCTGGATCAACAAATTGTATTCCAACTGTTGATATCAATATAAAATATACTAATATTCCAAATAATATATTTACTGTCGCACCTGCAATAACAATAGCCATTCTTTTCCATACATTTGCTTTAGAAAATGAACCAACTTCATCAGATTCTTCAGTTTCTCCTTCCATACTGCAAAATCCACCAAGAGGTATTAATCTTATTGAATATTTTGTTTCTTTTCCCTGTTTTTGCCAAATTGCCTTTCCAAATCCTATTGCAAATTCATTAACCTTAACTTTGCATAGTTTAGCTACAATGCAATGGCCTCCTTCATGTATGAGAATTAAAAAACCTAATAAAAATATTATTTTTATCCCATTTATAAAAAAACTAATCAATTTATTCCTCCTATAAAGTCATACAAATCAATACATAAGCAAATGGCGCTAAAAACATTAAACTATCAATTCTATCTAACATACCACCATGTCCTGGTATTAAATTACTATAATCTTTTATATTTACATATCTTTTTATACTTGATGCAGCAAAATCTCCAACTTGCCCAACTATACTTAATATTGCTGTTATAATTACAATACATAAATATGAATATTGCAAGTCAAAAATTTTATTTATAGCAAGTGTATATAGAATTGCAATAACAATTGCTCCTATAATTCCTGCAATACATCCTTCAATAGATTTCTTTGGACTTACCTCACTAAATTTATGTTTTCCAAATCTTTTTCCAATTAAATATGCAAATATATCTGTTCCCCATGCTGCAATTATTGCATACCATATAAGTATCCTTCCATTTGTCATTCCTCTTAATAATGCTAAAAATATTATACATCCTATAACATATATTATTCCAAAAAGTGTATATGCTATGTCTTTAAAATTTATTTTCATATTTGTAATTATAACATGTAGAAATAATATGAGTATTAACGTTGGTACTATTAACATTAATATTTCATTTTGCAATCGTATATTAAAAATTTTCGGTATTATGTGAATCATTGCAATTGAAGAACACGCTGTGTATCCAAGCCACCTTACAGGTTTTGCTTCTTTTGATACTGCATTAAAATACTCTTGCATCCCTAGCATTGCTATAAACGCTAAGAATATATCTACTACATATGTATTTCCAAATGCTAATATTATTACAACTAATGGAAATCCTAATAGTGCTGATGTGACTCTTTTTATATCCATACTTTCTCCTTTTCCTTTGCTTTAATTGTATAATTTTTTCTAGTTTGCTCCAAATTTTCTTGTTCTTTTTTGATATTCTATTATCGCATTATCTAAATCCTGTTCTGTAAAGTCTGGCCAATTTTTTTCTACAAATAAAAATTCAGCATATACCACTTGCCATGGTAAAAAATTACTTAAACGTTGTTCTCCGCTGGTTCTTATAACTAAATCAGGATCTGGTTGACCCATTGTATATAAATTATCAGAAATTGTTTTTTCATTAATTTCATCTACTTCTAATTGATTGTTTTTGGCTTGTTTTGCTATATTTTGAACTGCCTTTACTATTTCATCTCTTCCACCATAGTTTAATGCTATATTAAATGTTACACCTGTATTGTTTTTTGTTCTTTCCATACATTTTATAATACTTTTTTGCATTCCTTGTGAAAGTGCTGTAATATCACCCAAAATTTTTACCTTGATATTTTCTGAATCAGCTCTTTTACTATAATCATCTAAATAGCTTTGTAATAGCATCATAAGTGCATTAACTTCTTCTTCTGCTCTTTTCCAGTTTTCTGTAGAAAATGCGTATACTGTTATGTATTCTAATCCTATTTTATTTGCATATCTTACTATTTTTTCTAGTGTCTTTGCTCCTGCTTTATGTCCAAAACTTGCTGGTTTTCCTTGTGCTTTTGCCCATCTTCTATTTCCATCCATTATTATTGCTATATGTTTTGGCATATTTTCTTTGTTAAATTCCATTTTTTCTCCAATCTTTTATACACTCATGATTTCGTTTTCCTTGTTCGCAAGTATTTTGTCAATTTCTTCAATATTCTTGTCTGTTATCTTTTGAATTTCTGTTTCTGCTACTTTTAATTCATCTTCTGTTATTTCACTATTTTTTTGCTTAGCTTTTGCTTCATCAATTCCATCTCTTCTGATTGATCTTATTGCAACTTTAGCTTCTTCTGCTATTTTTTTGATTTCTTTCACTAATTCTTTTCTTCTTTCTTCATTTAATTCCGGAAAAACTAATCTTATTACTTTTCCATCATTATTGGGATTAATTCCTATATCTGATGCTAAAATTGCTTTTTCTATATCTTTTAATACACTCATATCCCATGGTTGTATTACTATCATTCTTGCTTCCGGAACAGAAATACCTGCCATTTGATTTATTGGTGTTGGTGTTCCATAATAATCTACTTTTACTTTGTTCAATATTGCTGGATTTGCCCTTCCTGCTCTTATTTCTGATAATTTTTCTTGGTATGAACAAATTGATTTTTCCATTCTTTCTTTTAAATTTGTATAATCCATTTTCGTTACCTTCCTTTTCTTTATTTTTTATATTTAAGATACTATTGTTCCTATTTTTTCACCTTTAACAGCTCTAACTATGTTTTCTGGATCAGCAATTCCAAACACTAATAACGGTATATTATTATCTCTACACATTGCAGTTGCTGTTGAATCCATTACTTTTAAATCTTTATTTAATACATCTAAATATGAAATTTCTTCAAATCTTATTGCATCTTTTTGTATCTTAGGATCTGCAGAATATACAGCGTCTATTGCTTTGCCAAGTAATATAATATCAGCTTTAATTTCTGTTGCTCTTAATACTGCTGCCGTATCTGTTGTAAAATATGGATGCCCAGTACCACATGCAAAAATTACTACTCTTCCTCTATTTAAATGTTTTTCTGCTTTTCTTTGTATAAATGGTTCTGCAATTTCTCTCATTTCTATTGCTGTTTGAACTCTTGAATGTATTCCTCTTGTTTCCAATGCATCTTGTAATGCTAATCCATTCATTGCTGTTGCAAGCATTCCCATATAGTCTGCTGTTGTTCTTTCCATTTCCATTCCTTGTCTTCCTCTCCAGAAATTTCCTCCTCCAACAACTATTGCAACTTGAACTCCCATTTCTACTACTTCTTTAATTTTATCACACATTTTTCCTATAACCTCAGGATTTACTCCTGTTTTTTTATCACCAGCTAATGCTTCTCCACTTAGTTTTAAAAGTACTCTTTTATACTTTACTTCTGACATTTTAGTATCAATCCTTTCATTTTGAAATTATTTTGTTTATATTTCCATTTTGCTTGGTGCTATTCTATCATACTTTTATTAAAATTAGTAGTATTTTATTAAAATTTTATTAATATTTTGTAACTACTAAATAATAGCTTATTTTAAATTAATAAAAGAGACTGCAATGCAGTCTCCCTTCAAACTATTTAACACTTTTTATACACGCAGCATTTGTGTAATTCTCCATGTTTATTTTTTCTAGTAATGAGTATCGGAAACTTCTTCTCAAGTTTTTTTACCTCACTGCCGTATAACAGTAATACAATTTCTTTTGAATCCGACTCCAAAAACCTTTCTATTGCTTCTGCGTGTTTCTCACTCCGAGTTTTAAATTCTGTCATATCTTTTCCTCCTGTTATAAATAGTTTTTCAGCTAAAAGCCATATGAAATTATACACTATTTTCCCACAAAAGTAAATACCCTTTGAAATGTTTCTCCTTTAAATTTCATTAATTTATAATTTCAAAATTTTTTTTACTCTATCAACATCATCCTGGTTGGCTTCTCTAACATTCTCAAGTTCATATTTTACACCAAGCTTTTCCCATTTATATTTACCCATACTGTGATACGGTAAAATTTGCACTTTCTCAACAGTTTTCAAAGATTTAATAAATTCCTTTAGTTTAAGTAAATCCTGTTCGTCATCAGTATATCCTGGTACAAGAACTTGGCGAATCCACATTTTTATATTATTTTGACTTAAATATTCTGCAAACTCTAATTCTCTTTTATTTGATACACCAACTAATTTTTTGCATTTCTCGTCATCAATATGTTTTATATCTAGTAATACTAAATCCGTATATTCAAGAACCTTTTTAATATCATCTGTAATTGCTACCATTCCAGAAGTATCAATACATGTAGTAAATCCTTCTTCTTTTAATCTTTTAAATAGCTCTATTAAGAATTTTACCTGTAACAAGGGTTCTCCCCCTGTTACAGTCACTCCCCCACCAGACAATATCATATAGTTTTTATATCTTTTTATTTTTTCTAAAATATCATCTACTGATTTATATTGTCCACCATTAATATCCCATGTATCTCTGTTGTGACAATATTTGCATTGTAAATGGCATCCTTGTAAAAATAATACAAATCTTATTCCAGGTCCATCAACTGTCCCAAAACTTTCTGTCGAATGAACTTTTGCATAATATTTTAAATCTTTTTCCATTCTGTCCTCCAATTAGTCAATGGGTGTCCCCTGTGGTAAAAATTTTTACCATTTATGGGTGTCCCTACTGGTAAATTATATTCTTTCATGAATTGTTCTATTTATAACATCCAATTGTTGTTCTCTTGTTAATTTTGTAAAGTGTACTGCATAACCAGAAACTCTAATTGTAAGTTGAGGATATTTTTCTGGATGTTCCATTGCATCTTCTAATAGTGCTCTATCAAATACATTTACATTTATATGATGTCCTGTTTGTGCAAAATATCCATCTAGCATACTTACTAAGTTATTTACTTTTGTTTCTTCATCTTGTCCTAATGTTGCTGGCGTAATGGCAAATGTATATGAAATTCCATCTTCAGAATCTTCAAATGGTAATTTTGCAATTGAATTCATTACCGCTAGTGCTCCATTTACATCTCTACCATGTAGTGGGTTTGCTCCAGGTCCAAATGGTGCTCCCTCACGTCTTCCGTCTGGTGTGTTTCCTGTTGCTTTTCCATATACTACATTTGATGTTATTGTTAAAATTGATAATGTGTGTTTTGAATCTCTATATGTTGGATGTTTCTTTAATTTATTTAAAAATCTTCTAACTACTTCAACAGCTATTGTGTCAACTCTATCATCATCATTACCAAATTGAGGATATTCTCCTTCTACTTGATAGTCTACTGCTAATCCTGTTTCATCTCTAATTACTTTTACTTTTGCATATTTGATTGCTGAAAGTGAGTCTGCTACTACTGATAAACCAGCTACTCCACATGCCATTGTTCTTATTACATCTTTGTCATGTAATGCCATTTCTATTGCTTCATATGAATATTTATCATGCATATAATGTATTGCGTTTAATGCTTTGATATATATTTTTGCAACATAGTCCATCATTTGATCAAATTTTTCTATTACTTCATCATAATTTAAATATTCTGACGTTATTGGTGCAAATTTTGGTGTTACTTGTTTTCCACTCTTTTCATCTCTACCACCATTTATTGCATATAATAATGTTTTTGCTAAATTTGCCCTTGCTCCAAAGAATTGCATTTGTTTTCCTATTTTCATAGGTGATACACAACATGCTATTCCATAGTCATCTCCAAGTGTTGCTCTCATTACGTCATCATTTTCATATTGTATTGATGATGTTTTTATTGATAAGTTTGCTGTGTATTTTTTGAATCCTTCTGGTAGTCTTGTTGACCATAATACTGTTAGGTTTGGTTCTGGAGCTGGTCCTAAATTCTCTAGTGTGTGTAATACTCTGAATGAGTTTTTAGTTACTAATGTTCTACCATCTATTCCCATTCCTCCAATACTTTCTGTTACCCATACTGGATCTCCACTGAATAATTCATTATATTCTGGTGTTCTTAAAAATCTTACTAATCTTAGTTTCATTACAAAATGATCCATTAATTCTTGTGCTTGTTCTTCTGTTAATGTTCCATTTCTTAAATCTCTTTCTATATATATATCTAAGAATGTTGATGTTCTACCAATACTCATTGCAGCACCATTTTGGTCTTTTACAGATCCTAAATATCCAAAATATAACCATTGAATTGCTTCTTTTGCATTTCCAGCTGGTCTTGATATATCAAATCCGTATTTTCCTGCCATTACTTTTAATTGGTTAAGTGCTTTTATTTGTTCAGAAATTTCTTCTCTTTCTCTTATTACTTTTTCTGTAAAGTCATCTACATTTAATATTTCTAATTCTTCTTTTTTCTCTGCTATTAATGCGTCTACACCATAAAGTGCAACTCTTCTGTAATCTCCTATTATTCTTCCTCTTCCATATCCATCAGGAAGTCCTGTAATTAAGTGTGAACTTCTTGCTGCTCTTATATCTGGTGTGTATACATCAAACACTCCATCATTGTGTGTTTTTCTTGCTGTATGGAAAATCATATCTGTTTCTGGATCAACTTGTCTTCCATATGCTTCACATGATTTTTCTACAATTCTTATTCCTCCAAATGGCATTATTGCTCTTTTTAATGGTGCATCTGTTTGTAATCCAACGATTTCTTCTAAATCTCTATCTATATATCCAGCTTCATGTGCTGATACTGTTGATATTGTTTTTGCATCTATATCTAATACTCCTCCTTGAGCATCATGTTCCTTCTTATATAATTCTAATACTTCATCCCACAATCTTTTTGTTTTTTCTGTTGTTCCTGTTAAGAAACTTGAATCTCCTGTATATGGTGTGTAATTTTTTTGTATAAAGTTTCTTACATCAATTTGTCTTTTCCATTCTCCTTTTTCAAAACCATTCCATTGTTCAAAATCCATATTTATTACCTCCATTTTTATTATTTACTATATTTCAATTTTTTATCATTTTTCAACCACATTGTATTATAAATTTTATGTAGTTTTTTGTCAATAATTTTAAACTTGATTTTTTTTTAAAATGCATATATAATTTGATAAGTTTAATATTGAAAGGAATTTAACATGGATAAAATAACAAATAAAATAGCTGAGGAATTAAGTGTAAAGCCAATACAAGTAGAAAATGCAATAAAATTAATAGATGAAGGAAATACCATTCCATTTATTGCTCGTTATAGAAAAGAAGTAACCGGTGGATTAAGTGATGAAATTTTAAGAGATTTAGGCGAAAGATTAAATTACCTAAGAAATCTTGAAACTCGTAAAGAAGAAGTTGTAAAATCAATAGATGAACAAGGGAAATTGACAGATGAATTAACAGTTGCTATAGCATCTGCTGAAACTCTTGCAGAAGTTGAAGATTTATATAGACCTTTTAAACAAAAGAAAAAAACAAGAGCAACAGTTGCAAAAGCTAAAGGTTTAGAGCCATTAGCTGATATAATTTTAGCTCAAGAAGAAACTCGTCCTATAGAAGAAATTGCAAAAGATTTTATAAATATTGATAATTTATCTGAAGAAGATAAAGAAAATAAAGATAAAGTAGTTGCTACTTCTGAGGATGCTATTCAAGGCGCGTTAGATATAATTGCTGAAGGCATTTCAGATAATGCTAAATATAGAAAATATATCAAAAAAGTTTGTTATCGTGAAGGTAATATTGTTACAAAAGCAACCAATGCTGAAGAAAAATCAAATTACGAAATGTATTATGATTTTACAGAATCTGCATGTAAACTTCCAAGCCATAGAATTTTGGCTATTAACAGAGGCGAAAAAGAAGATTTTTTAAAAGTTTCTATTGATAAGCCTGAAGAAAAAATCTTATATTATATGCAAAAAGATATTATAAAAGGAAAAACTCAATTTACCGAAATGCTTGAAACTACAATTTTAGATGCTTTTAAAAGATTAATTGAACCTTCTATTGAAAGAGAAATTCGTTCAGATTTATCTGAAAAAGCTGAAGAAAAAGCAATTAAAGTTTTCGGGCAAAATGCAAAACAATTATTACTTGGTGCTCCAATAAAAGGAAAAACAGTTATGGGATTTGACCCTGCTTATAGAACTGGTTGTAAAATTGCTGTAATTGATGAAACTGGAAAAGTTTTAGATACTGCAACAGTATATCCTACTGCCCCTCAAAATGATGTTGAAGGTGCAAAGAAAACTTTATTAGATTTAATAGAAAAAGACCACATAGATATGATTGCTATTGGAAATGGTACAGCATCAAGAGAATCTGAAATGTTTGTTTCAGATATGATTAAAGATGTAAAACATGATATTTGTTATGTTATAGTTAGTGAAGCTGGTGCTTCTGTATATTCAGCATCAAAGCTTGCAACTGAAGAATATCCTGACATAAATGTATCAATAAGAGGTGCAATTTCAATTGCTCGTAGATTACAAGATCCTCTTGCTGAACTTGTAAAAATTGACCCTAAAGCAATTGGTGTTGGACAATATCAACATGATGTAAATCAAAAGAAATTATCTGAAAGCTTAACAGGTGTTGTTGAAGATAGTGTTAATAAAGTTGGTGTTGATGTAAACACTGCTACTCCTTCTCTTTTATCTTATGTTTCAGGTATTAACAATACTATTGCCAAAAACATTGTAAAATATAGAGATGAGAATGGTAAATTAAAAGAAAGAAAAGAACTTTTAAAGGTTCCTAAATTAGGAAAAGTTGCATTTGAACAATGTGCTGGATTTATTAGAATTCCAGATGGTACGAATCCATTAGAGAATACAGCAGTTCACCCTGAAAGTTACAAACAAACTGAAAAATTGCTTGAACTTCTTGGATTTAAAGTTGAAGATTTAAATGATAAGCAAAATTTTAATTTTTTACGTGAAAAATTAAAATCAGTTGATATCGCAAAAACAGCTAAACAACTTGAAATTGGAGAAATGACTTTATCTGATATTATAGACGAACTTTCTAAACCAGGTCGTGACCCTAGAGAGGATATGCCTAAACCTGTTCTTCGTAGTGATGTTCTTAAATTTGAGGATTTAACTGATGGTATGATTCTTACAGGTACTGTTCGTAATGTTATTGATTTTGGTGCTTTTGTTGATATTGGTGTTAAATATGATGGTCTTGTTCATATTTCTGAAATGAGTGATTCTTACATAAAGTCTCCTTCTGATGTTGTTTCTGTTGGTGATGTTGTGAAAGTTAAAGTTATTAAAATTGATCAAGAACGTAAGAAAGTTGGACTTTCAATGAAATTTTAAAAAATTTACAAATAAAAATACTATTAAAATAAATGAAAAATTTTAATAGTATTTTTATTTGTAAATAATTTTAATATTTCTCTTGTATTTCTTTTATTTTATCAAATTCATTGTTTAGTATATCGAGAAACACTTCTGCAATTTGTGGATCAAATTGAGTACCTTCACATCTTTTTATTTCTTCTTTTACTTGTTCAACATCAATTGGTCCTCTATAGCTTCTTCTGCTTGTCATTGCATCAAAGGTATCTGCAACAGCAGCAATTCTTGCCAAATAAGGAATTTCATCACCTTTTAATCTTGAAGGATAACCATTTCCATCATATTTTTCATGATGATGTTTTACAATAGGTATAATATCTTGAAATATCTTAGCAGATCCTAATATATGTGCTCCTATTGATGGATGATTTTTTATTTCTGAATATTCATCATCTGTAAGTTTTCCTGGTTTTAATAATATACTATCTGGAATGCCTATTTTTCCAATATCATGGAATAATCCTCCTATTCTTAATGTTTTTATTTGTTCTTCTGGTAATCCTAATTTCTCGCCTATTAACACTGAATATTCTGATACTCTATCTGAATGACCTCTTGTATAAGTATCCTTTGCTTCTACCGTATATCTTAAAGTTTGCACCATATCTAAATATGCTTGTTCTAGTTGTTCTTTTGAATCTTCTAATTCCTCATTAATCTTTTTTATTTCATCCATTTGTTTTACTGACTTTAGACCAGATTCAATTAATAAAAGTAATTGATCAAATTTATCACTTTTTTCACAGTATCCTTGAATATCCAATCTTTTTATTGTATCTAATGGTGGAGCTAAATCCTTGTGACCTGTTAATAGTAAAATATATAAATCTTTATTGAACTTTCTTATTTCTTCTACCACTTCATCTCCATGTAGCGGTGTCATCATAAAGTCTAATAACATTAAGTCAAAATGTTCATGTCTGACTATCTCAATCGCTTCTTTTGGATTTGTTATTCCTACAAATTCATGATTTGAATTTTCTAAAAGTACTCGCAATGAATCTAATATACCATTTTCATCATCTACACCAATTATTTTATATTTTCTTTCTCCATTTTGTTGGGCTTGAAGTGCTTTTCTCATTATACTTATTCCCTCCACATCATTCAATTTTTATTTACTCTCAATTATATTAGTTTGTAATTTAAAAATCAAGTTTTTAATTAATATTTTTAATTCTTATGAATTTTATCACTCTGTTTGCTTAATATAATATGCTCAAATAGAGTGTACAAAATAATTTTATTACATTTATAATTTTTATTATTTACTTGATATAAAATTTTTAATATAAAACTGTCATTTTTATTTATAATAGTTACTCTATTTGGCTACACTAATATCAAGAATTTTCTTGCTATACTTAACTGTATCAAACTGTGAAGGAGTGATTTTTATGTCTTTATCTGACGCAATACGAAATAGAATTAAATTCTATCAAGAGAAAAAAGACATGACTCTTTGGGGTTTATTTAAAGCCTCAGGCGTACCTATGTCTACTTTGGCAGCTTTTATGAGTGGTAGAACTGAATTAATAAAATTAGATACTTTACTTCACATATGCGAAGGTTTTGGTATATCTATTACAGAATTCTTTGAAAATGATATATTTAAAGAAGTTGAACAAGATTAAAGTTGCAAAAAAGATGAGTTTAGCCGTATTTTTAGGCTTACTCATCTTTTAATTTTTTATTTTTTGACTGGAATAATTATATTAAATGTAGTTCCTTTCCCTATTTCAGTTTTATAAGTAATGTCACCTCCAAAATGTGCTTTTATATTAGAGTAAGACATATATAATCCTAATCCTGTACCATTTTTTCCTTTGGTTGTAACCATTTCTTTAAACAATTTATCTTGAACTTCCTTTTGAAGTCCTCCAGCGAAATCAGTTATAGAAAATATAACATCATTTCCTTTTTTATTAATTTCTAGTTCTATATTTTGATCATGTTTTCCATCATATGCCTGTATAGCATTTGAAATCATATTATTAACTACTTGTACCAAGCTATTTACATTTCCCTTTAAAATTTGATTTTCATCAGCTTTCATTATTACATTCATATATATATACGCATTCTTTAATTCGTGTTTCATTAATATATTAACTCTTTTTACAAGTTCACCAACAGTAAATGAATCCTCTTCATTATTTACTAATGCAACAGCCTGCCCTTTTACAGTTGTAATAATGTCTGACATATATTCCAAATATGTTCTTATTTTAGGAATCCATGTTTCCATATCTTTTGCAATATCATGATGATCTTGCGAATTTACTAATGGATCGTCTATTGATTCATCATATTCTTTTATCAAATTTTCTAGTCCTTGTACTGCACCTGCAATTGACATTATAGGTGTTTTTAAATTATGTGCAATTCCACCTATCAACTGTCCTAATGCCGCTAATCGTTCCCTTTCCATAAGTATTTCTTGATTATTTTTTATTGTTTGCATATCTTTCTTATGTTGTGTTATATCTTTTAATAAAAATAGTGTTCCTAATGAATTATTTTCGGAATTTATTGGTGTAATTTCTATTTTAAAATATTTATTTATCTTTTCAAAATGTTGTTCAAATGATATTGTTTGCCCTGTTTTATTTGCTTTTTTCAACTCTCTTTTAATTTTTTCAACAGCCTTTTCATTTATTTTTCTATCACTCAAAAATTTAATAAATTTTTTACTTCTTAAGTCTTCTGGTTTTAATTTAAAAACGTCTAAAAATGTTTTATTAAAATCTGTTATTATACAATATTCATTTAAAACCACATATCCATCTGATATTCTATCAACTATTTTTTGTAATGCTATAGGCGCTACACCTAAAAATTGAAATTTAAATATAGCTATTGCACACAATAATACTGTAAATGAAAAACATATAGGCGTTAAATATATACTAACCGATATAATTTGAAATGTTCCTAAAAAATTAACTACTATAGGTAAAGCTGTTGCAATTATTATCAATATAGCTTGTCTCGAAAATATTCCTGAGTTTTTTATGGAATATTTTAATAAATAGACTAGTCCTATTATATATAATGCATATGTATATATACTGTGAATGTAAAAATATTTTCCATATACAGTTTCATTAAAATTAACTGAATATTTCACATAAAACAAATGATGGAAATTATTTGTCCACAGCATTATTAATGAAGTTATTGGAATTATAAAAAATAATAAATACATTTTTTTTAATTTTATTTTTGTATTTGAAAATATCAATCCTGTAAATAAAAACGAAACAGGCAAAAAACATGCACAAATATATATAAAATATTCAAATATAATTGGATTTATACTTGTAGTAGCACAAAAATATTTTTGTGCTACTAACAGTATACACCATGTCAAAACTAAAATACTATTTATTATAAATATTTTTTTCAATTGATTTTTATTTTTTTCTCTTGTTAAATATATTAAAAGCATAGCTATCAAAAAACAACTAGCAAATAATCCCATTGTTTCCAATTAATTTTCCTCCTTTGTTATATATCCTATCTGCCAAAAATAATTTATAAATTTTTCTAAATATTCATCATCTATTTTGGGCCATTTAAAGTCAATTTTTGATAAATATTCATTTGTAAATTTAGCATCTAACTTTATTTTTGATTCATATACTAATTTTCTATTTTTGTCAAAATCACGTAATATCCCTGATAGTATATTTGAAAAATCTTTTTGTGTCAATAATTTATCTATTTTGTTTAAAAACTCTGTATTTGATACTACTGAAATATTCTTATATTTTCTTAATACTTTTATAAAATCGTCTGTATTTACATGATTATTATTATATAAATGAAATATTCTATTTTGTTCAGTAGGATACTGTACTAATTTTATTATGGCTTCTGCACAACGGTCGACTGGCGTAAACTCCATATATGATTTTAAAAGATAATCTGGAATACATCCTATTTTTGCTAGTGAATTCAGTCTTCCGATAAAGGCATTTTCATCTACATTAGGTTGGAATTTTCCATCACTAAATCTATTCATTAAATTTCCAACTCTACATATATATCCATCAGCACCTTTATTTATATATTGTAAAACTATTTTTTCCGCTTCGAACTTACTCCTAACATATACATTATCAAGTGACTGATTTATATAAAAATTATTTTCCTTAAATGTCACATCATTTTTAAAAGATTGTTCTATATAAGATTGATCTACTAAACTATTTCCAGATACACTTAATGTAGAAATTTGGTAAAAACGTTTATTATATTTAATACAAATCTTTAATAAATTTTCAATTCCTTCAACATTTACTTTTCTATACTCATTATAATTTCCATAATGAGACACTTTTGCAGCACAATTTATAACACAATCTATATTTTTAAATATTTTTTCTATATTTTCATTAGACATTCCTAGTTCATTTTGTGTTAAATCTGCATTAACTATAATAATTCTTTTTCCCAAGTAATCGTTATACTTATTTCCAAAATAAAATTTTAGTTTATTTAATACTTTTTCCTCTAACGTTAGTCCTGGTTCTTTTCTTATTGCACAATATACTATCCCATTTTCTTTTTCCAAAAATTTGTCTAACACATGTGCTCCTAAGAATCCAGTCACTCCTGTAAGAAATATATTTTTTATGTTTACTTTAACAATTTTTTCAGTCATATTACATGTATTTTTTAATATGTCCTCAAATCCGACAAATTCATTTTTATCAATTGTACTAAATGTGTGTGTTTCTGCCATAGCAATTTTAGAGGCTAATTCTCTAACAGTTGGATTCTCAAAAATTTCTGGATATGTAATATTAATTTTCATTTTCATCAGTTCCACTTGTAAATTTATTGCAAGCAAAGAATCTCCTCCTAGTTCAAAAAAGTTATCATCAATACCAATTGGAGATATTGCTAATATATTTTGAAATGCATTAACAAGCTGCAGTTCTAGATTTCCTCTTGGTGCAATGTAATCTTTCTTATTATCTTTTGAACTTTCTATATCCATTTTAGGTAAAGCTTTTTTATCAATCTTTCCATTGGTTAAATATGGTATTTTATCTAATATTACAAAATATGATGGTATCATATATTTAGGTAACATTGTCTTTAAAAAAGCTCTCAATTTGTTAGTAGCTATTCTATTTATAACTGTTAAATATGCAACTATAAATTGTCTATTATTATTATCAATATGAGATGTAATAATACATTTGTCTACATTAGGATATTTTAATATACATTTTTCTATTTCTCCTAATTCAATTCGTAGCCCTCTAATTTTTATTTGATTATCGACTCTTCCTATGTAATGTATTTCTCCGTTTGGAAGATACATTCCAAGGTCGCCTGTTTTATACATTATTTCATTTTCATAAAATTCATCTTTTATAAAGCGTTCTCTTGTCATTTCCTTATTATTACAATATCCAATTCCTACTCCATCTCCAGCAATATATATCTCTCCTGGACAACATATTGGACAAATATTTTTGTCTTTGTCTAAAATATATATTCTTGTATTTGCTAGGGGTTTTCCTATAGTAATTTCATCATATTTTGTCACATCTGTAAACGTAGAAAATACAGTTGTTTCTGAAGGTCCATATCCATTATAAACTGTAATATCTCCTGTTTCTCTTATTTTATCTTTCAATTCTTTTGGCAGTGCTTCTCCTGCTAGTATTATATACTTTAAATTTTTCAAATGTGGCATTATATTTTTATTATTTATAAAGATGTACATTCTTGAAGGAGTCATTTGAATTGCTTTTACATTATTCCTTACTATCAAACTATCTAATAAATTAGGTGTATTTTGTTCTTGTTCATTTGCCATTACTATTTTTAAACCTCTTTGTAAACAAATTAAAGTTTCAAATATAAATATGTCAAAACTTATTGTTGTAATAGAGGCTATGGCCATATTTGAATATCTGTCTTGTAAAAATTGTACTTTATTATTCAAAAAATTTGTAAGATTTGTTAATGATTTATGCTTTAACATTACACCTTTTGGCAGTCCTGTTGAACCTGATGTATATATCATATATGCTTGATTGTTAGTATCAATTTTTATATTAATATTTGATAAGTTTCCACTATAAACTTCTTTGTTATCTAAAGAAACATTTATTTGATTTATTTTTAGAATATTGTTTATATTTTGATTTGTTAAAATTAAAACTGCTTTACTATTATTTAACATATATTCTATTCTATCTGATGGTAATTCTGGATCTATTGGTATATAACTTGCTCCTGTCTTTAATACTCCTATCATTGATACTAATACTTCTATTCCTCTTGGTAGCATTATTCCAATTACAGATGAATCTTTAATTCCATTATTTATTAAATAATGTGCTAATTGATTTGCTCTTTCATTTAATTCTTTATATGTAATTTGAGAATCTTCAAATACAATTGCTACATTATTGGGTGTTTTTGTTACTTGTTCTTCAAATAATTGAATTATAGTGTCATCTTTGTTATATTCCATTCTTGTATCATTAAATTCATATAATATTTTTTCTTTTTCTCTTTTATTTATAATAGATATATTTGAAATAGTTATATCTCCTTCTTCAATAACATTTGATATTATATTAATATAATGATTTGATAATTCTTTTATAAATCTTTCATCAAATAACTTTGTCCAATATTCAAATGATAGTTGTAATTTCTTATCATTTAATATTGTTTCTAAAGACAAGTCATATTTAGAAGTATGTGATTTGGGTATATAATATTTTGCATTTTCTCCATTAAATTCTACTGTAGAAAATATATCACTTTGATATATAAACATTGTATCAAATAATGGGGTTCTGCTATTATCTCTTGTAATATTTAATTCGTTTACTAATAAGTCAAATGGGTAATCTTGATATTCATATGCTTTTAGTAAATTCTCTTTTACTTTTTCTAATAAATCCTCAAATTTTTCTTCTGAAATAATGCTATTTTTTAATGGTAAAGTATTTACAAACATTCCTAATACATTTTCAAGTTCTTTATGAGTTCGTCCAGATATTGGTGAACCTACGATTATAGTTTCTTGGCCTGTGTATTTATATAACAAGATATAATAACATGTTAATAAAAACATATATGGCGTTACATTTCTATTTTTTGAAAATTCTATAATTTTTTTTGTGAATTTCTCTGGAATTATTATATTGTACGTATTTCCTTCATAACTTTTTATTGGTGGTCTAGGATATGTTGATGGCATATTTAATATTGGAGTTCCATTAATAAATTGATTTTTCCAATAATTTTTACTTTTTTCTAATTTATCTCCCAATAATTGACTTTCTTCCCATACAGCATAATCTTTATACGATATTAATGGTTCTTCTATATCCTTTTTATCATACAATTTTGATAATTCCTGCAATAATAGCTTTAATGATGTACCATCAAATATAATGTGATGTACACTTAACATTAATAGTGTTTTTCCATTTGGTAGTAATAATAAATTTGTATCCAATAATGGCGCCTTATTTAAATCAAATATTTTCTTTGTTTCTTCAAATATTTTTTGTATATCATTGCTTTGTGCATATTGGGTATGTATTCTTATAGTACAATTATCATCAATTTTTTGTATAATTTCTCCTCCGTCTTTAACTTCAAAATATGTTTTTAATATTTCATTTTTCTCAACAATTTCATCCATTGCATTTTGTAACTTTTCTAAATTTACACTACCATTTAATAAAATTCCTCCATTAATATTATATACATCAGATTTTTCTTCCATATTGCTTACAATATACATTCTTTTTTGTGCTGATGATACAGGATAATATTCTCTGTGTTCTACTTTAGTAATCATATTTTTATTTTTATTAGAAATTTGTATATTCTCTACTAAACGTCTTACTGTTGGATATTCAAATATTTGTCCATATGTAATATTTATATTGTTTCTAGAAGCTTCTATTTGTATCTTCATCGCTGATATTGAATCTCCACCTAATTCGAAGAAATTGTCATCTATGCTTATATCATCAAGTTCTAATACATTTTTAAATATGCAAGCCATTTCCATTTCCATTTGATTTGTAGGCTTTATTATTGTTTTATTTGATTCATTTGTATTTATCATTTTGACTAATTCATTTTTATCTATTTTTCCATTTGGAGTATATGGGAATTTATCTAATTCAGTAAAGTACGAAGGTATCATATAGCTTGGTAAAGTTTTTTGTAGCATTGCTCTTAATTCTGAAACTTCTACTTTCTGATTAGAAATATAGTATGCTGATATTACTTCTCTATTTCCAATTTCTTGTTTTACTACATGGACTTTTTTTATACTTGGATTTTTTAATATTTTGTTTTCTATTTCCTCTAATTCAACTCTTAATCCTCTAATTTTAATTTGATTATCTATTCTTCCTAGACAATATAATTCTCCTTGGCTATCAAATTTGCATATATCTCCTGTTTTATACATTACACTATTTTCTAAAAACGGGTTTTTAATATATCTTTCTTTTGTTATATCTTCTCTATTTAAATATCCTGCTCCAACACCGTCTCCAGCAATATATAATTCTCCTGTTATTCCAATAGGAACAACTTGCAGATTTTTGTTTAGCACATACACTTGTGTATTTGCTATTGGTCTTCCTATTGTTATAACTTTTTCATTTGTTAATTCTTTTATTGTTGACCATATAGTTGTTTCTGTTGGTCCATACATATTAAATATCTTAGCTTTAGATCTTTTTTGCAGATTACTAAGTATTTTTTCACTTATTGGTTCTCCACCAACTAGAATGTCTGTTGCTTTTTCTAAAAACTTTACATTTTCTTTTTCTTCCATCATTATTGCATATCTTGATGGAGTTGTTTGTATCATATTCACATTATTTTTTATACACAATTTGTTCAATAATGCTGGGTTATGCTGTTCTTCTTCATTCGCTATTATTACTGTTAATCCAGATGTTAATGAACACCATATTTCTAGGCCAAATATATCAAAAGAAATTGTTGTAATTGATACGATTGTTTTATTCTTATTAAAATCTATTTTTTCTTTTACACCAATTACAAAATTAATAAGATTTTTATTTGTTATTTTTACACCTTTAGGCAAGCCTGTAGAACCTGATGTATAAATAATGTATGCTATATCATCGGGTAAACTTATTTTGTTCAAATTGCTTATTTTCTGTCTTACAATTTTATCACTATTTATACATATTTTATTTTCAAATTCTATATTATTATATAGTTCTTCTGTTGTTATTAATAACTTTGCTTGACTATTTTCTAACATATATTCTATTCTTTTTTCAGGATATGTTGGATCTATTGGTATATAACAAGCACCTGCTTTTTGTATTCCTAAAAATGCAATAAATATTTCTAATCCTCTTGGAAGCATTACACCTATTTTATCATTTGATTTTATTCCTTGTTCTCTTAAATAATTTGCTAATTGATTAGCTTTTTCATTTAACTGTTTATATGAAATTTTTTTATTCTCAAATACGGCTGCAATTTTATTAGGCAACTTCTTGGCTTGTCCTTCAAATAATTCTGAAATTGTTTTATCTTTCTGATAATCTATTTTTGTATTATTAAAGTCATACAAAATTTTATTTCTTTCACGTTCAGAAATTATTTCAATATCTTTTATTTTTACATTATTATTTCCTATGATATTATTAATGATATTAATATAATGTTCAAACATTTTTTCAATTGTCTGCTTTTTAAATAAACCACTACAATATTCTAAATTTATAGCATGACTCTTAGGTTTTATTTCTAATGATAAATTAAATTTTGCTATTCCATTATCAATTTCAATAATTTTTGTTTCTTTATCATCTAGTCTTAAACTATTCTCTTCTTTATTCTGATATGTAAACATTACATCAAATAATGGATTTCTTGAATTATCTACTTTAATTCCAAGTTTCTTTATTAACATATCAAATGGATATGGTTGATTAGACAAATCATCCAAAATTTGTTCCTTCATCACATTCAAAAATTCCTGAAATGTTGCTTCTGGATTTATATTTCCTTTTACAACTATATTGTTTACAAACATACCTATTATTCTTTTTGTTTCATTAATATTTCTATTAGCAAATGGTGACCCTAAAATAATTTCTTTTTGTCCTGTATATTTATATAACAATATAAAAAATGCAGATAGAAATAGCATATATGGTGAAACTCCTATTTTCTTAGCATATCTTTCAATTTTTCTAAATTGATTTTCGTCTATTACATTTACTATTTTATTTCCTCTATAGCTCCTATTAATAGGAATTTTGTAATCATATGGCAAATTCAATTGTGCAAAATCTGAATTTTTAAATTTATCAATCCAATAATTTTCAATAGTTCTTATTTCTTTACTTTCATTATACCTATTTTCCCAAATAGCATAATCTTTATATTGAATTGGTATCTTTTTTAAGTTTTCTCCATTATATAATCTTTCAAATTCTATTATTAAATTATTTAAAGCTGTTCCGTCCATTACAATATGATGTGATTCCATTAGCAATAATGTTTTCTTGTTGTCAATATAATGTATTTCTACTCTTATCAATTGTCCTTTTTCTAATTCAAAAGGTTTAGAAAATTGATTTATTATTTTCTTAATCTCTCCTTCAGTGTTATTATATACTGGTATTTCTAAATCAATTTTTTCTTTTATTTTTTGTACAACATTATTATTTTCTAAAATAAATTCAGTTCTTAAAGTTTCATGTCTCTCAATGATTTTATCAAATGCCTTTTTTACTCTCTCTTTATCTAAAATCTCATCTACTAATATTCCTCCTGGCATATTATATACAATATTTTTTTCGTTAATTATTTTTGCATTATAATAAATTCTTTTTTGTGCAGATGACATAGGATATGTTTCTTTCATAGTGGTTTTTTCTATTTTTATTCTTTTAACATTTTCTGTCTTGTTTTTTCTAATATAGTCAGACATATCTTTTATTTTAAAATTTGATAATATGTCTTTAATATTGATTTGTACATTAAATTTAGATAATATTTTAGTTGATAATGTTATAGCAGATAATGAATCTCCACCTAAATCTAATAATGAATCTTCTATACTAATATTTTGAACATTTAGCATTTTTTCTATTATTTTGATCAATTTCGTATCAATATCATTTCTTGATTTTACAATTATTTTATCAGTTTGTTCTAAACTTGGTTCTGGTAAAGCTTTTCTATCTACTTTTCCGTTTGGCGTATATGGTATTTTATCTAATCTAACAAAATACTGTGGAACCATATATTCTGGTAATTTTGAATACAAAACTGATTTTAAAACAGATTTTGCAACATGACCATTTTCCACATAATATGCACATAATATTTCTTTTTCATTAACTATTTTTTTTGTAACGATACAATCTCGAATGTTGTAAACTGATTGTATTCTTTTTTCAATTTCCTGGAGTTCTATTCTTAGTCCTCTTATTTTTACTTGATTGTCAACTCTACCATGGCATATGATTTCCCCTTTATAGTCAAAAACACCTAAGTCCCCTACTTTATACATTATTTTTTTGTTTACAAATGGATTTTGAATAAAACTTTCTTTAGTTTGTTGTTCTTTATTTATATATCCTTTTCCAACCCCATCACCTGATATGTATATTTCTCCAATTGTTCCTTGTGGTAATATTTTCTTGTTTTTGTTTAATATATATATTTGTGTGTTATTAATTGGCTTACCTATTGTAATAATATCTTTCTTTGTAACATCGGCTACTGTTGAAAAAATTGTTGTTTCTGATGGCCCATATCCATTATAAATTATTACATTTGGAATTGTATTTTTTATTTTATCTACCAATGTCTTAGGAAGTGACTCACCTGCAAGCATTATATACTTTAAACTTTTTAAATTATCTTTATTGCTTACATTATCTAAATGAAATTTCATTATAGATGGCGTTGTTTGAATAATTTCCACTTCATTTTCGCTTATAATTCTTTCTATCTCTGATGTCATTTTTTGTTCATTTTCATTTGTTAGATATACTGTTAGTCCTCTTGTCAATGACATTAATGTTTCAAATCCAAATATATCAAAAGAAACTGTTGTTATTGATAAAATTTTATGGTTTTTCCCGTCTTCTAGATATTCAATCAGATTTTTCATTGAATTATAAAAATTACTTAAATTTTTTTGTTTTAGCATTACTCCTTTTGGAGTTCCTGTTGAACCAGATGTATATATTAAATATGATAAATCTTCTGGATTTGATATATTTCCTAAATTCTCTTTATGTGTTTCATATATTTTCTCATCTTTAACATTTATTAATTTTTTATCTGCTAAGTTTCTTCTGTTTTGACTTGTTAATATTATGCTTGCTTCACTATCTTCAAGCATATATTCAATTCTATCTCTTGGATAGTCTGGTGCAATTGGAATATAACTTCCTCCTGACTTTAATACTGCCAACATAGAAATTAGCATTTCAAAAGAACGTTCTAATAAAATTCCAACAACTGAATTATTTTCTACTCCGTTCTCTCTTAATTTGTATGCTAAACTATTAGCCCTTTCATTTAGCTCTTTATATGTCATCATCTTTTTTTCAAACACAATTGCTATATTTTCTGGCTTTTTCTCAGCCTGAATTTCAAAATACTTTATAAATGGTATATTATCATCATACTCTAATTCAGTTTTATTAAAATCAAAAATTAATTTTTCTTTTTCTTCTGGTGTAACAATTTCTATATCTTTAATCTGTATTTGCTGTTTTGATATTACTTGTTTTATAATATACAAAATTCTTTGATGTAATTTTTCAATATCTGTTTGTTCATATATACTTGTTTTATAATCATAAGCAATATTTAAACTACCCGTATCATTTAAATCATAAATCTGTATATCCATATTTTCTGCACAGCATCCATTAAATGTCCATTCTGTTTTATATTTTATATCTCCTCCACTCATTTGAGCATTTGTTATTTGATATGATAATAAAATATTATATAAGTTTGGTATGTCTTTATCTTTTTCCCTTAGATCTTCTAATAGGCATTGATAAGAATATTTTTGGTGTTTTAACATATTTAAAGAATCAATTGCCACATGTTTTATAAATTCCATAAATCTTATGTCTTCTCTAATCTTTATCCTAAATGGAGCCATATTAATAAACATTCCAGCAGCATTTTTTTCTTTAAAATTTGTTCTATTTAGTATTGGTGTTCCTATTACAAAATCGTCTAAGTTTGATATTTCTCCAATATAAATTGAATATACTGCCATAAAGAAATTATATAATGATATTTTATTGATTTTACAATATTCTTTTATTTGTTCTACATCTGCTATATCTAAGCTGAATTGTTTTCTTTCTCCTTCTGGATTAGTATCATCTATATTTCCTTTACTTCCATATATTGTTGCAACTTCTGGTATTGTTGAAAATTGTTCTTTCCAATATTTTTTGTCTTTTTGATATTTTTCACTTTCTTGGTATTGTTTTTCAGATTTAATATAGTCTATATATGAATATATAGCCTTTGTTTCGATTTCTTTATTTTGTTTTAATGCTGAATATGTTTTGATTATTTCATTACAAATGAACGCAAGTGTCCACGCGTCTGAAATCAAATGGTGAATATTGAGCATAAAGGCTCCTTCTCCATTTTCAAATTTAAAGATATAAAATTTAAATAATTCTGAATTTTCTAATTTAAATGGTGTTCTTACTATTTTTTTTCTTTCTTCTTCTAGTTCTTTTTTGCTCGCAACTTTAACAGTGTCTATCTGTATTTTCTTTGGTTCAGATAGCACCTGTCGAACCCCTTCATCTTCAATTTTTATTTGCATCCTAAAATTATCGTGTTTTTGGCACACAATTTCTATTGATTTTTTAAGTTTTTCAAAATCAATTTTTTCATTAATTAATGCGGTTCCACATATATTGTTTATGCTACTTCCTTTGTAGTATTGTTCAATTACCCAGATTGATTTCTGAGAGTTTGTTAAATTCCCCATTTTTACTATAACATCCTTTTTATTTTGCAATTGTAATTTATTGCATATATTTCTTTTCCTCATATTGTAACACTTTTTTACAACTTTTGCAATTTTTTTAGACTGTAATTTGCTAAAAATAATAATTTTTTGATTATTTCTTTTAAAATAGTTTCACACTTACAAAAAGGAGGCAATCATATGTTAAAAAAAATTCGAAGTTTTTTAATTTTGGCATTAATTATTTTTTTCTTGATAATAATTGGATATTATTTTTATAAAACTTATAAAAATATTGATATTACTCCTGAATATGAAATTAAGCGAACAGAGTCCACAATCCCTTTACAAACTGTAGAATCCGCAACAAAAGAAAGTCAATCAACTGCTGATATGTTAGAAAAAGTTTCTCAAAGTGTTGTTGGAATTTCAAGAATTAAAACTCGTACAAATTCAATTTTTTCTTCTAATGGATCTGTTAACGAACTCGGACTTGGAACAGGGATTATTGTTTCAAATAATGGATATATTTTAAGTAATTGTCATGTAACAGGTGAAAAATCAGCCACATGCTATGTCACCTTAGAAAATGGATATACTTATGAAGGCACAGTACTCTGGTGTGATACAGATTTAGATTTATCTATAACTAAAATTGATGCTACAAATTTGAATTATGCAACAATTGGTGATTCATCTAATCTTAAATCAGGTGAAAATGTTTACGCAATAGGTAACCCTATCGGTTATGAATTTAGACGTACAATTACATCAGGAATTATAAGTGCATTAAATAGAACTATAAAAATTGAAGAAAATGACTCTATTTCATATATGACAGATTTAATTCAAACAGATGCATCTATTAATCCTGGAAACAGTGGTGGTCCTTTAATCAACCCTGCTGGTGAGGTCATTGGTGTTAATACTGTCAAAATTACAACTGCTGAGGGGATTGGTTTTGCAGTCCCTATTAATGTTGTTAAACCTGTTATTGAAAAATTTGTTACTGAAAACAAATTTGATGAAGCATATCTTGGAATTTATGCTTATGATAAAGATGTTATTCCATACTTATCCACTACTTCAAATTTTACCTCTGGAATCTATATTGCTCATATAAACAAAAATAGTCCTGCCGTTTCTAGCGGTATTGAAAAAGGTGATATTATTACATCTATTGATGGAAAAGTTTTAAATAATATGATTGAACTTAGAGAATATATTTATACAAAATCTCCTGGTGATACTATATCCATTAATATTAGCCGTGGATATATTACTAGAACATTTGATATTACTTTAAAATAATAATTATTTATTTATAAAAACTTAAACAGTAATATATTTTTTTATATTTTCAAATTTATTGTCACCTATACCACTAACATTTTTTATTTCATCAATTGAAGAAAATTTACCATTTTCATTTCTGTAGTTAATAATTTTTAGAGCCGTAGATGGACCTATTCCTGGTAAAGTTTCAAGTTCAGTTTGAGTAGCAGTATTAATATTAACCATACTTTTATTAGTAATAGTTTTATCAGTTTTACTACTCAAACTGTTCTGATTTTCAGATGTATCATCATTTTTGCCATCTCCTGAGCCCATAGTAATATACTCAAATTTAGAATCTTTTTTTAATTCTTCTTTACTTGGAATGCTTACTTTCATTCCATCCTTCAATACATATGCTAAATTAATTTTAGAAATATTAGCATTATTAGTTATACCACCTGCTGAATTTATAGCATCAATTATTCTGCTATTTTCATTTAACATAGCAATTCCTGGATTAACAACTTCTCCTGTCACATATACAAAAATCTTATTTTCTGTTTCTATATTGTTTTCTTCTTCGCTATCATCTATTTCCACTTCTTCATCATCTGACTTTTCTTCATTTTTCTCTAGGTTTTCTTTATCAACTTCTTCTTTATCTTCCTCAAAGTTCTCTGAAATTATTTCCTCACTATTTCTAGAATTATTCTTTCTAATTGTCTTGCTATTCCAAATATATATGACACTAAAAACTACAATAATTGAAATTATAACAAATTTATTTTTTAAAAATTTTTTCATAAAACTATCACCTTCCTTTAATTTTTAAATTAACACTAAAATTCCTTGAAATTTATTTGTAAATAAGTTATTATATAAATACATTAAATAAACAAGGAGAAAACAAATGAAAACGCAAAAAAGAAAATTATCAATTATTTTATTAATAAATATCTTAATAAGTATTTTATGTATACACCTATACCAATCAGGTATTTTTTATAGATTATCCCCAAAAACAGTTTATACCGATATTACACCAGCTGTATTATCACCAGTAAATACACCAGAAATAAATTCCACAATTTACTCATCAGGAGCTGTATTATTAGATTATTCAACAGGAAAAATATTATATGGAAAAAATGAAAATCAAAAATTATATCCAGCAAGTACAACTAAAATTCTAACAGCAATATTAGCAATTGAAAATTGTAGTTTAACAGATAAACTTACTGCAAGCAATTCAGCAATAATGGCAATTCCAGCTGGATACTCAAATGCTGCAATTCAACCTGGTGAAACCTTAACAGCTCAAGAACTTTTAGAATTATTTTTAATTCATTCAGCAAACGAAGTTGGATATATTTTTGCAGAACATATTTCAGGAAATATTGATAGTTTTGCTACATTGATGAATCAAAAAGCCTTAGAATTAGGTTGTAAAAATACACACTTTACTAATCCAAGCGGATTGCATGATAAAAATCATTATTCAACAGCATACGATATGGCACTTATCGCAAGATATTGCATGAAAAACGAAACATTTAGAAATATTGTTTCTAAAACATCTTGTACAATCGAAGCAACAGATAAATATCAAGAAAGATATTTTAAAAATACAAATGATTTAATTAATCCTTCAAGTAAATATTATTATGAATATGCAATTGGAATAAAAACAGGTTTTACAAGTCAGGCTAAAAATTGTTTGATTTCCGCAAGTAAAAAAGACGGTTTAGAGTTAATTGCTGTAGCACTTGGTGCCGAAGCAACAGAAGATGGAAAAAGTGGGAGATACATGGATTCTATAAATATGTTTGAATATGGATTTTCTAATTATAAAAAACAACAAATTGCCACTGCTAATACTATAATAGATGAAATAACTATTGAAAACGCTACAAAAGACACTAAAAATTTATCATTACTTCTAAAAGATAGTATAACTGCTCTTGTGCCTAGTAATTTAGATTTGAATCAATTAGATTATTCTATAAAATTAAACGAAAATATATCTGCTCCTATAGTTGAAGGCGATGTTCTTGGTAATATTACTTATAATATTGATGGGATAACATATTCTTCTGATTTAATTGCAAGTCACTCTGTTGAAGAATTTAATACTTCTTTAGTAATATTTCAAGTTATACTTGCTATAATTGTTTTATTGATATTAATTAAATTGATTTTTTCTAAGAAAAAGAAATCAAAAAGAAAAAAATCTAATAATTATAATAGAATGAATAAAATGTATTGATTTGGAAGCCCCTTTTAAGGGCTTCCTTTTATTTATAATCTTTTCCAATTATTATTGTAAGGTCAACATTACTTGAGCTTACAGAACTTGATGAAACAGTTCCAACTCCAAGTATATCTATTACATTATCTGTTATTTTTGTATCAACATCTGATTTGTTTATTAATGTAGTTTTTGATGTACTTGTTGTTGTTGTTGTTTTTGTCACTTTATAGCCTTTAGCTGTTAATGCTTTTTTTACTTTTGTCAATGTTTCAGTTGAATCAGAACCATTTAATATTTCTATTTTTATTTTTCTTGCTTCAGATTTACTTACTTGATTTTCTGATGTGCTACTTGTTGATGTATTACTATTTGAATTAGTGGTATTATTTTTATTTGTATCTACAGTGTTTGAATTAGTAGTATTATTTTTTGTTGTTGTATTATTTGTTGTTTCTTCTTTACTATCAGTATCTTCACTTGAGCCATATAGTTCTTCAATTAATTTTGCAGTTTCTTTTTTATCTGCAACGAAGAACCATAATGGATATGATGGTGTAGTTGATGGTCCAAATGAACCTCCTGGTAAAACTGCACTTTGGATATTATTTATATCAATGTTTATAGCATATGGTATATAGTCTTTTATTACTGATACTGAAAGATTTGTTTCAACATATTCATATGCAATATCTACAATTTCCTTCACTTTTAATATATTTTTAGCCTGAAGTGTTTGTTTTGCGGTTTCTATCATAAACTCTCTTTGAGTTCTCATTCTTCCATAGTCATTTCCACCATATTCTTCTGGATATGTTCCTAAATATTTTCCTGTTTTTTTGTCTAAGTTTCCATGTCTATATCTTAATAGTTGTTCAGCTTTATCTCCATTTAATTTTTGTTGTCCTTCTTTTAAATTAATATGTAAATCTTGTGTCGGATCATCATATATCATGTCTATTGGCACATAAAAGTTAACTCCTCCAATAACATCCACTAATTTAATTAATGCTTGATTATCTATTACCATATAATATTTTATGTCCAATCCTGTTATTTCATTTACTTTAGCAAGTGTTTTTTCTGGACTTTTTTGATATAGTGCATTTATTTTATCACTTCCCGTTCCTGTTTGTGGATTTTTTCCGACAAATGTGTCTCTTGGAATTGATAACAATGACGCTTTTTGATTTTTAGGATCATATGTTGCAACTATAATTGTATCTGTTAATTTCCCGCCATTATCAGTACTTACTCCCATCAGCAAAATTTGTATTTGTTCAAGATTTTTTAATGTTTCTTCATCATGTCCAACTAGCGTTGAGAGTAATCCTTGTAATCCTCCTCCGTTTTTCTGTGTTTTATATGTTATTCCTGCTATCAATAAAATTAATATTACTACTAGCAAAATTAATATTTTTTTTAATATTTTTGACTTTTTCTTTTTTTCTTTCTTTTCTCTTTTGTTTTTGTTCTTTTTAGTCATTTTATCCTCCTATCTTCAAGTTAACAGTTTAACTATACCAAATATTGGAGTAGATTTCAACAGTTTTCATATAATTTTCACAAATTCTTCACAAATTGATGTTACAATTCATTGTCCTAAAAAAATATTATATACGTTGAGAGCCTTCCCAGGTGATTATGTATATTTGAGATTGTGTCCTGTTCATTGCGTTCAAAAAGAAAATCTAACATAAAAAACTGAGCCTCTCTCACTCAGGTATAAAATGCATATATGTATATGAGTTTAAACTTTTCGAATGTGATTGAAGCAATATTAGAATTTCTTAAATAAATTTATGGAAAGAGTTCACGAGAGTGGAAGGGTGCCATAAATTTATTTTAGAAATTCTTATGTTGCGTATTGAGCCGAGAAAATGTTTCAAATCATATACATATATGCATTTTTCCGTGAGCATTCCTCGTTTTTTTATTTAATATTTTCTATTTTTCACTCCAATCAAACGGACACAATATCAAATATACATAATCACCTGGGAAGGCTCCCAACATATATAATATTTTTAATAGCTGTAAACTGTAACAAATTAATTAATATATTTGCAATAAAACCGGCATATTAATGCCGGTTTTAAATCTTATTTAAATATAAGTTTTAATATTAGATTATGTTCATAAAAGAATTTTGTAACAAATGAACCTGATATTGCATCTGCAACAGTTGTATTTCCTGTTACATATACTATAAAGAATGCAATTGCTAGTATTACATATACTATTAATAAAGATTTTATTACACCATATAATATTCCACCAACTTCATTAAATTGTTTTAAAATAGGTAATGAAGTTATCATATCAGAAACAAATGTGAGTACTACTAGTGCCACTCTTGTTACTAAAAATATCATTAGGATTACTGCGATATTTATGAATCTTACTGCCATTGTTCCAGCGGTTTCATAAACTATTTCATTTTGAGTTTTAGTTACAGCATCATCAACATATTTTTCTAAATAATCTATAATTCCCACATATCTAACCTCTGCATTTCCATTGGTTTCTGTTGAGAAATTTTCTATTATTACATTTTCTATTTTTTCATCAATATCTGTATTTTTTATTATAGCATTTGAAATTGGTTTGTATAAAACTATTGATAATATCACAGCTGCTAGAACTGCTATTAAGCCCACTGCTAATTTTACTAATCCTTTTTTGTAACATAAAAAAATGTTTAAAGCAATTATTACAATAATTATTATATCTAAAACTATTCCCATATTTATCCAATCCTCTCATTTTATTATATATTTATAATTTGTATTTTATCTTTATACACAATTCCTACTAGTGCATCAGTCATTACAATATTGTTTATTTCTGAATCTGATATATATTTTTTTACTAGAAAACCATTTTTATCAATAATATGTAATTCAGTTCCAAAATTTATAGCTATCTTATTATTTGATGTTAATATTGATTTTGCCACATTTTTAGTGACATATTCAGTTTCTTTTGATGTTTCAGAATTTATTATTTTCACCTTAGTATCAGCTGTATATTCTCCTGTTGAAACTTCTTCGACGAAAACAATACTGTTATTTAATTCAATTGTTGTAAATGCTAATTGTCTATTTTCAAACTTTGCAAGTTCCGTACTTTTATTTTCCTGTAAGCATTCTATACCATCATTATACATACATACCAGTTTATTTTGTTCTTGGTATTCTATATTCATTATTAACTTATCTGTCGGTGCTTCATATTTATATAATATTGCCTCATTTGGTCTATTTTGTGCTAATTCAATTGAAACTACTTGAATTTTTGATTGTATCAAAATGCCTGATAAATCAACTTCAGCTATTGCCAACAATTTACTATCTTGTGACATACATATATCAGCAACTCTAGACGAAACTAAGTTTGTTTTAAATATTTCATTCCCGTCCTTATCAAATACATCGACAATAGACTTATAACTTGTATTTGATATAACTAATGCCACATATCCATTCCTACTTACTTTTATTTGTGTTATATTTCCTTCTATTTCGCTTTCAAATAGTTTTTCTTTGCCACATATTAAATAAAACTTCTGTCCATTATTTTCACATATTGCCATATATCTTCCAGCTGTTGTAAATACTGCTTCATTTATGTCTAATTCCATTTTTTCTGATTGTGTTCCCATTTTATTGTAAAACTCTAATGTTTTTTTTCTAAATACACATATATATTTTTCATATGAATATACTTTTGTATTTTCATCTCCATCTAGTTCTATACTTTTGGTATCCTCTTGCATTATTTCTTTTTTCAAAACATTTTCGTCGCACCATTGCCTAAAATCTAAATTTCTATAATATTCATATATAAATATCCCTATTGCAATTATTAGCAATACTAATATAGCTAATATTATTCTTTTTAAAATTCTATTTTTTTTTCGATTCTGTAGCTCTTTCGCCCAAAAATCTTTCATTATATTTCTCCTCATCTTTTGACTTTCGCATTTATTATATCATATCACCTATTTTTTGCAATATTTTTTTATTTTTTATTTATAATATATATTAATTGTATAATTCCTATATATCCGAAAAAAGGATACATCAAATTAACAAGTTTTGAAAATCCAAAATTTGAAACAATTAAACTAGTTATACACATAAATATCACAGATTGTGTATATCTTCTTCTATCATTACTTATATTTTGCAATAAACCTATTCCAATAGAAATTGCTGTAGTAAAAATTGACATTAAAATTATAAAAGCATAAATCGTTTTAAAACTCTTAAAAAAAGTTCTTATTACATACACTATAGGCATTTCTAAAGAAGCTAATTCAACATTTGCTCTCATAAGTAACACATATAACATTAAAGACATAATTATCATAAATATTCCGCACAAAATTGAAATATACTTGATGTTTTCTTTTTTAGTTATTTGTTTTCTTATTGATATTAAAACAGGAATAAGTAATATAATATTATAACTACAATATATCACACAACTTAATAACCAGCCTTTTTTTATACACAATACTTCTGCATTTGAATTTATTGTTAATAAATTTGTTCCACCTATTATTATGATAAAAATTATTAATAACGGGACAATATATTCACTAACTTTCATAACTCCTTTAACACTTGTAAAAAATACTATAGTAACCATTATTACTAATATACTACTACCAATAATTCTCTTTAATCCAATTTCTTGTTCGAAATATGCTCCAAAGCCAGCAACCATTATATAAAAAGTCACTAATAGCAATATATTTATTACTACACTTATTGCCTTAGTGATCTTTTCATTTTTTATAAAGATATTTAAAAACTCATCATAACTATTTATTTTATTCGAATATATAATCTTTAAACTTTTATGTACCATTAAACTAATTAAACAACAAGTTATAATAATTCCAATTATTCCTATACTTCCATATGAATAAAAAAAAGAATAAATTTCCTGTCCTGATGTAAAACCAGCACCAACTAATGCACCTATTATTACTAATACAATTGAAAATACTTCTTCCATATGCACCTCTTGTATCAGTATATTAATAAAATTTTTTAATATTCAAAAAAGTAGCAAAATCTATTGCTTTTTACGTTTATATAATAAAAAAATATCATTTTGCAGTTTAACTTCGGACGCTCTGCTATTTTAAATTTGTTTCCACCAAATTTAAAACACCTAGTTAAACTTTAAAATGATATTTTTTATTATATAATTATTTACAAAGCAATAAATTATCTACATTTTTCTTCTTCTATAAATCCATACAGCTATTCCTATAAATATAATTATGATTGGAACAACAAATATTATAGTTCTTATAATAACATCTTGTTGGTCTGTAACTGAATATTTTTCATTTTCACTTGTTTTTCTTATAGAAATAGTATCTTCTCTTTCTGTTAAATGAGAAATTGAATTTAATATAACATCTTCATTATTGTATAATTGGATAGCATATGTGTAATATTGTGCACTTATTGGTATTTGTGCATCTGAAGCAAATATTTCGTTTGAATATATTATCAATTGTGATTTTTTATCATCTGAAATACTCTTAGTTATATTGGCTCCAACAATAGCAGATCCTTCCTCACCATCTGAAGCTGTTCTTGAAGTTGAGCTTATATTAAAATCGCTTCTTACAAATGATTTATCACTTGTTGATGCAACAGTTTCATATGTTACTCCTAATTCTTTTAATTTATTATCATCTGCAAATTGTATTTTTCCCGCATTTATAAGACACATTTTTATTTGCATATCTAATTTGCTCATAAAGCTTGCACTAACATCTGATATTATCATATTTGGAGCGCCTGATAACATTTTGCCACTATCTTGCTCAAATACACTTCCATATCCAAGTGTTATTCCATATTGTTCTAGTATTTTATCAAAATTTGGTGTATCAACTTCTAACATATTTTGAGATGTTAGAACTAATATTTTTCCACCATTATTTATATAATCCAATATTTTATCTCTTTCTAACTCTGACAAATCTTGTCCTAATGTTGTAATTACTAGACAATTACAATCTGAAGGAACCTCTCCTTTTGTCAATATGTCTAAATAATCTACATCATTTGATTCTTCTTTTAATTTTGTAACTATTGATGATAATGCTTGCTCAGTATTATAATACGCCTTTCCAGAAAGTACATATATATGTGGCTTTTGGTCTATTGTTACTTCTATAATAGCATTTGTTAATGCTTCTTCTGTTTTATCAATTTGTTCACCAGATGAATAATCATATGTGTATAAATCACTTAATTTAAGAGTTTTTTCTTTTTCTCCGGACTTCACAACAATTAATCCATCAGATTCACTTATATTATACTTAGTTTGTAAGTCCACTCTTGATGACAAATCATCTATTTCTTCTATATTTATTTTTTTGCTTACTGTTGGATATTTATTGGCATATTCTATTAGATAATTAGAACTGCTCATATTTATTAATTGAATTGTTACGTCTTTTTCTAGATCTTTCATTTTTGTCTTTGTTTCATCTGATAAAGAATATAGTTTCTTTTCAGTACAATCAATATCCTCTATTTTTAATTTAGATACTCCATAATTTATTAATGTATAACATGCTATTATTATAGCTACTAAAAGAAGAGTTGTTGTGCCTTTTATTAGCCATTTATTTTTTATTATTTCAAAGAATTTTTTTGGACTTTTTTCTTTTTTCATTTTGATTTTCTTTTCTTTTTTTTCTTTGACCTTTTTCTCTTTTTTCACTTTTTCCCTCTCCTATCTATTTAACTAATTTTCTTCTTTGCATTACCATAATTGTAAATGCTATAAACATCATTGCAAGTGTTAATGGTCCTACAACATCTTTTAATGCAATTACTCCACTTGGGAAATTTTGATAATAACTCATTATTGATATGTCTGGTAAGCCAAGGTCTAAATTTGGTGTAAACAATGTTATTATCAAAAATGCTATTGTAATAATTCCTGCTATTACTTGATTTTCAGTTATACTTGAAGCAAACATTCCTATAGAAATTGCGGCTCCACTAACTAATATAAATCCTAGCATTGTTACCAATAATACCAATATATTGGGACTTCCAAAATAGCACATTATTCCAAAATACATAAATGATACTAATAAAGCTATTACAATTACAGACATTGCTGCTAAAAATTTTCCAAATACTACTCCTGAAATTCCAACTGGTGATGTTAAAATTAATTGTTCTGTTCCTGTTTTTCTTTCTTCTGAAAACATTCTCATTGTTAATATTGGCACTGTTATTATTAATCCATAAAGTGCAACATAGAAGTATAATCCTCCTAAATCAATACTTGAATATTGTATTGTTGTTAAATAAAAGAATACACTACATACTAGCAAAAGTATTCCTATCACTACATATCCTATTGGTGATAAAAAGTAACTTTTTAGTTCTTTCTTAAATACAGCCCACATTATTCTTGTCCCCCTTCTTTTTGTTTATTGTCTTTATTTTTTTTCTCTTTTTTTTCTTTATTTTCTTTTGTATTCTCTTTTTTTATTTCAGTTTCTTTTTTGTCTTTTTCAGAGCTTATTAATTGCATAAATGCATCTTCTAGAGTTGCGTCAGCTTGTTTCATTTCAAATATAGTAATTCCTTCTTTTGCAAATGTGTTAAATATACTCTTTCTTAAATCAACATCTTTCTCAGCTGAAATAATATATTTTTTAGTTTTATCTTCATTTTCTGTAACTAATTTTATTTCTTTTACTTCTGGTAATTTTTCTTTTACTGTTTCTATTTTATTATCATTATCTTCTACAGTTACATATACAGAATTATCTTTAATAACTTTCTTCTCAAGATTTTCTGGAGTATCAACGGCAATAATTTTTCCATTGTTTATTATTATTACTCTATTACATATTTGGCTTACTTCTGATAATATGTGAGAACTTAATATTACAGTATGCTCTTTTCCAAGTTCTTTTATTAATGCTCTTATTTCCGTAACTTGTTTAGGATCTAAACCTACTGTTGGTTCATCAAGTATTATTACTTTTGGATTACTTACTAAAGCTCCAGCCATACTTACTCTTTGCTTATATCCTCTTGATAGATTTCTTGTTAACTTATTTTGTACATCTGTTAATCCTGTTTCATTAATTGCTTTTTGTACTTTTTCTTTCTTTTCCTTTCTTGGTACACCTTTTAGTTCTGCCATATATGTTACAAATTCTTTTACTGTCAAATCGCTGTATAATGGCACTCCTTCTGGCATATATCCAATTTGTCTCTTAGCTTTTCTTGGTTTTTTAGAAATGTCGTATCCATCTACTATTATTTTTCCTGACGTTGGTTCGATAAATCCTGTTATCATATTCATTGTTGTACTTTTTCCAGCACCATTTGGACCTAAAAATCCGACAATTTCTCCTTCTTCAATTTCAAAATTAATATTCTCTACGGCTGTAAAACTCCCGTATTTTTTTGTAATATTTTCAACTTGAATCACGAATTTCTCCTCCTCATTTTTTGTTCTGTGCTAATATTACCATTTTCTTTTTGCTTTGTAAAGTTTTTTCACCTAATTTTCACAAAATTAGCTATTCCGTATGGTTCTTTTTTTCCTTTTCTATTCATATTATGAAAAAAGTGAGGTCGTTTTATGCAATATATTTATCCTTTTGTAGTTTCATTTATATTTATTTTTCTTTCTGAATTAGGCGATAAAACTCAAATTTTGGTTTTGTCTTTTTCCGCAAGAAATAGAACACATCATATTCTATTAGGTGTTGCTTTAGGAACACTTTTAAGTCACGGGTTAGCAATTACTTTTGGAAGTAAAATTGGAACTATTGATAATGATAATTTTGTTTTTTATTTAAAACTATTTACTTATTGTACGTTTTTGATTTTTGGTTTTATAGGATTTTTAACCGCAAAAAAATCCGCTTCTACGGAAACAACCTCTGAAACGGATTCTGAATCTCATATTATCAAATTTTTAAGTACTTTAACTAAAAATTGCACTTTACTTGTTGCTTGTGCTATTGCTGTTGGTGAATTAGGTGATAAAACATTTCTTACATCTATTGGTCTTGGAATAGAACATCCTAATTTTAAAATTCCTCTTATTTTAGGTTCTATTTGTGGTATGGTTGCAAGTGATTCTATAGCTATTTTCTTTGGAAAATGGCTTGGCTCTAAATTTTCTAATAATATTATAGAAATTTTATCAAATAGTATCTTTATTTTATTTGGTGTAATTGGAATTTTAGAATTGTTTGTATAACATGCTATTCAATTCCAAGATATTCATTATATGTTACTTCTCTGTCTATAACTTTATCTAATTTAATATCTATAATTCTATTCGCTACAGTTTGAGTAAGTTGATGATCATGTGATGTAAATAATATATTTCCTTTAAACTTGCTCATTCCTTCATTTACTGATGTAATACTTTCCATATCTAGGTGGTTTGTTGGTTCATCAAATATTAAGAAATTTGCACCTGAAAGCATCATTTTTGCTAATACGCATCTTACTTTTTCTCCACCCGAAATTACATTTGCTGATTTTAAAGCCTCATCTCCAGAGAATAGCATTCTCCCTAAAAATCCTCTAACATATGTTTCATCAGGATCTTTTGAATATTTTCTAAGCCATTCTGTTAAACTTTCATCTGTATCAAATAAGTAGTTATTGTCTTTAGGAAAATAGCTTTGAGTAATTGTTGTTCCCCATACTAATTCTCCTTCATCTGGTTCCATTTCTCCAGAAATTATTTGGAATAATACTGTTTTTGCATTTTCATTATCTGCCAAAAATGCAATTTTATCACCAGTTTTTACCGTAAATGATATATTATCTAATATTTTTTCTCCATTTATTGTTTTTGAAATATTTTTAACTTGTAATATTTCTTTTCCTGGTTCTCTATCTGGTTTGAAATCAACATATGGATATTTTCTATTTGATGGCTTTATTTCATCTAATTCAATTTTTTCCAAAGTCTTTTTTCTTGATGTCGCTTGTTTTGATTTTGAAGCATTAGCACTGAATCTTGCAATGAAGTCTTGTAATTCTTTAATTTTTTCTTCTTTCTTTTTGTTTTGTTCTCGCATTTGTTTTAATGCTAATTGACTTGATTCATACCAGAAGTCATAGTTTCCTGGATATACTTTTATTTTTCCAAAGTCAACATCTGCAATATGTGTACATACTTTGTTTAAGAAATATCTATCATGTGATACTACAATTACTGTATTTTCAAAATTTATTAAAAATTCTTGTAACCAGTTTATGCTCTTTAAGTCTAAGTCATTTGTTGGTTCGTCTAGTAATAATACATCCGGATTTCCAAATAATGCTTGTGCCAATAATACTTTTACTTTTTCTCTTGCTTCTAGCTCACTCATTAATTTGTAGTGATTTTCTGGTATTATTCCTAAATCGTTTAATAATATTGCTGCATCTGATTCTGCATTCCAACCATCTAGTTCAGCAAATCTTTCTTCAAGTTTTGCTGCTTTCATTCCATCTTCTTCTGAAAAATCAGGTTTCATATATATTGCTTCTTTTTCTTTCATGATGTCATATAATTCTTTGTTTCCCATTATTACTGTGTCCATTACAGTATATTCTTCAAATGCAAAGTGGTCTTGTTTTAATATTGATAGTCTCTCTCCTTTTTCTAATGATACATCTCCTTTGCTTGGTTCTAATTCTCCTGATAAAACTTTTAAAAATGTTGATTTTCCTGCTCCATTTGCCCCTATTATTCCATAACAGTTTCCTTTTCCAAATTTTATATTTACGTCTTCAAATAGGATTCTTTTTCCAAATCTAACAGTTACTCCATTTGCTGTCAACATTGTTTATCCCTTCCTTTCTCGCACTTTTCTATTCTCTTTACCTTTATTTTCTCTTTTTATGCTCATATACTATAACACATTTTTACTTTTTTTACAAGTAAATCTTGACATTTCTTTTTTTTAGTATTATAATTGTTTTTGTTATATTATCTACTTAAATAAGCCAATTGAGTTAGTATAATATTTGTAATAAGTTAATTTTATATGCACCATTAGCTCAGCTGGTAGAGCAACAGACTCTTAATCTGGCGGTCCTCGGTTCGATTCCGAGATGGTGCACCAAACTCAGTAATATCAATGTCTTTAGGGCGTTGGTGTTTTTTTATTTTATTAACCTCTAGACAACTAAAGTAACATGTCTTATAATAAAAAAGCCTTTCACTTAAAGGTAGAGAGGTGGTGAATTTGTACAAATGAAAAAATTTATTAAAATCATTGCTTTAGTTATTGTTCTTTTAATTTTAAAAGAATTTGATAACTAAATAAAAATCCCTAGTGTTCGAGACTAGGGATTTTTTGTGAATCTACACAAATGAAAAATTATTAAAATCATCTTTCTGTATATTAATTATAATACTTTTTAGTATCATAGTCAATACCTTATTTATTTTATTCTAAAATTCTAAAATTATTCATGTATATCAACAATTTACATAACTTGACTATTTAGTAAAATTTTGCTATAATGACAATTGTAAATATTTTTTGAAACTGAAAAGAATTAACACTTGGAGGTTTCATACCTCCAAAAAATTTAGGAGGTAATGTAATGCTACATATTGCAAATGATGAAATAATGTTACTTTTGGATGAAAAAGTTTTTTTCTTTAACGAAAATGACTATTATACATCTATGTCGGTCAAAGAAGCCAAAAAGAAAAACTTTAAAAACCTTTCTTTTGACAGGAATTCAAGAATTTTTACCTACAATAAACCATATATATTGTTATTTGATGATAATTTAAAATTAATTTCAATAAAAGAAGATGTAATCTCAAGAGCAATATTACGTTTAGTTGAAGGCGAAACACCTAAGGATTTTGAAAAATACATTTTTCATTATCAAAATTTAATATCTCAAAAATCTTATCCAATTCAGGATTTAAAAAATATGGTCATTCGGAGGAAATCAAAAAAATACATATTCTTTAATAATGAGGAAGTTATAGAAACATTAAATCAAACTGAGATATTGAAATCAGATGTGATTAACTTATGTGTTACTATTTACGGTACTCTTTACTTTAGTGACATAGAAATCAACAAATTTAATAGTACAGAGTTTGTAAATAGAGTATTCTTAACTATGGCCTATTGTAAATTGAAGAACGGTGACACAATCGAAGATTTAAAACAATATTATCACAATTCAAGTTTTCAAAAAAGGGAGCCTTTAACGGAGCTCGATTATTTTGTTACTAAGATTGGCCAGCCACAATATATACGTGTGCCTGAAAATACAAACACAAACACTTTTGACTATATTTATGTTGAAGTAAATCTGGCTATCACTTGGAAATATGATAAAAAAGAATATTATATCAAAAATAAAAAGGCAATTGATAAAATGGTCACAGATAAAATAGAAAAAAGTAAAAAATTTCAAAATTACAATATTCCAATTAATTTCTTGAATTTAACAAGAGTATCATTAAAAAATCAAAGACGAATATTAGAGTATGTTTTTGATTTAAAAAGATGCTAGCATAAAGCTTAAAAGAGTTACATTGCAAATGCGAAGTAACTCTTTTAAACTATTTTTATCTAATAACCAACTTATTAAACTTAGAATTGATATAATTTTTCAACTTAACCATAAATTCATCTGGTTGAATTTCTTTTTTAGCAACCATATCTAAACCTTTTTCCCAACTCGCTGTAAGTTTTGGATTAAGCATATCAGGCATAGAATAAAAAACAACATCATAAATTGCTTCTCCCTTTTTTGTTGGAGTAACAATCTGAGTTTTAGAATTTATATCTATGTATTTTATTTTTTCTAATTTTTTAATAATCTCTCCACGAGTTGCTGATGTCCCAATTCCAGCCCCTTTAATTTGTTCTCTTAGTTCCTCATCTTCTATAAGTTTTCCCGCATTTTCCATAGCCAAAATAATTGAACCAGAATTATATCTTGAAGGCGGTGAAGTTTCTGCATCTTTTATTTCATAATTTTTTACTTCAACTTCTTGTCCTTTTTTCAAATTTTTAAAAACTTCTAAATTATTTTCAGCATCTCCATTATCACTTTGTTTTTCAGAATTTTTCTCATCTTTTTCCACAGTTTGTGCCTTATCTGTGGATTTTGCATTTATATTTTTAGGTTTTAAAACTTCTAAATAACCTAAATCTGTACATACTTTTCCACTTGCATTAAATATTTCTTTTTCTACACTAACAGTTAAAGACACTTTGTTATATTGGGCGGGAGGATAAAATATTGCGATAAATCTTTTTACTATAACATTATAAACTTGCTTTTGTAAATCAGGTAATTTATCAAAATTTTCAAAACCTTGTCCTGTTGGAACGATCGCATAATGGTCTGTTATTTTACTATCATTCACATACTTTGTTTTTAATAAATTTGTAGAATATTTTTCACTAATCATTTTATTTAAAAGACTTTGAACTTCCTCATTTTTATAGCCTTTAACTAATCCATTCAAATTTTTAGATATCTCTTTTGCAACTGCACTAGAAAGAACCCTAGCATCTGTTCTAGGATATGTAACTAATTTCTTTTCATATAGGTTTTGAATTATCTCTAATGTTTCATCAGGTTTTATTTTAAATCTTTTAGTACATTCATTTTGAACTTCTGCCAAATTAAATAATAGTGGTGCATTTTCTTTCTGCTTTGATTTCTTTAATTCAGTAATAGTAGCCTTTTTACCTGCTAAACTTGCAATAAAATTTTTTGCATCCTCTTCCTTTTTAAAACCACTCTCATTATATAATTTAGTACTCTCAAAAAATTCAGATTTCTCATTAACCTTCCATTCCGCCTTAAAAGAACCATCTTGATTTCCAAACTCACCAATTATTTTATAATACTTTGTCTTTACAAAGTTTCTAATTTCTCTTTCTCTTGACACGACCATCCCTAAAACACATGTCATTACTCTACCAACTGATATTGAAGCTCTATTTTCTTGAATCTGATTAGCAACTCTTCTACCATAAATAATTGTAAGCAATCTTGAGAAATTAATGCCTATAAGGTAATCTTCTTTAGCCCTTAAATATGCTGAATCTGACAAGCTATCATATTCACTCGCGTCCTTAGCCTCTCTAATACCTCTTTGTATTTCCTCTTCTGTTTGAGAATCAATCCAAACTCTTTTGATTTTAGCATTTGGATTTGGCTTAGCCATCATGAAAACCAATCTTTGTATGTATTCTCCCTCTCTTCCAGAGTCACCCGCATTATATATTTCTTCAACATCTTCCCTTTGAAGCAAACTTTGAACAATTTTAAATTGATTTTGCACAGCTGGTATAATCTCATATTTCCATTCTTGTGGTATAAAAGGTAATGTATCAAGCCTCCAAAATTTTAGTTTTTCATCGTAAACTTCTGGGTAACTCATTGTAACTAAATGTCCCACACACCAAGTTATTATCCACTCATCAGATTCTATATATCCATTTTTTCTATTCGCTGTAATTTTTAATACCTTTGCAAACTCCATAGCAACTGATGGCTTTTCTGTTATTAATAATTTTTTGGACATTTAGTCACCTCCTTTTACCACTGGGGACACCCATTAATGGTAAATTTTTTTACCAGCGGGGACACCCTTATAACGTTTAATATTATATATTTCATTATATACTTTTTCCTTCAATATACTCATTTGCCTTAGTTTTTATTTTTTCTATTGCATTTTTCGTATACTCATCTTTAATATCATATCTATTCAAAATTCTATTTATATAATTTTCTTCTTTTATCATTCTAAAACTTTCTTTAAAATTAATATCAAATATAAATGCTATTACTGAAACTATTTCATTTATTGAATTTTCTGGTCTTCTTTCTTTTCTTCTTTTTATCTGTGTACATTCATTAAATTGTTGTATTACATCTTCAGTAATTGTTGAGTTCTCTACTATGTTCTCCCTTTCTTTCCAAAACATTTCTACTGATTCGTATAATATATCAATTTTATCAGCATCTCTAATTATTTTTGCAAATAATTTTTCTTTTTTTGAAAGTCCTTCTTCTATTTTATATTTGTTATGATTTTTTACTGCTTTTTTTATTATTTCATCATATTTTGATGTTTCAATATATTTTCTTATATCTTTTTCTAAAATTACATTCCCATAATCTCCATGGTCTATACTGTCTATATCCCTAAATGTTTTATATTTGGTATATTGTTCAAATCTAGCTATATCATGTAATAAGCCTATCAAAGTTGCTACATCAATTTCTTCTTGACTTAACTTTAATTCCTTAGCTATTTTAGTTGAAATCTGCATTACTCTTAATGAATGTTTTTGTTTTCCATATAAATTTTCATCTGATAAATCATAGCATTCAGTATATTTTATAAATTCTTCTTGTGCTTTCTCTAAATCAATTTTCATTTTAAATACACCTCTTTTACTCATATATCAAAAACATAGGTTTTTCCTTTAGTTCTTTAAAATTACTATTTTTTTTGGCTGTTATTTCCTCAGATTCATCTGTTGCATAATAAATATCGTCAATGCCCTCAGCTATTGTATAAAATTCTTCTGTTCCTTTGTTATAATAATATATAATACCATCTTTTAGTCCAATTACATTATTTGATGCTCCTGCCCATCCCCTTGCTATTACTGTTTTTTCAGCATTTCGCATTAAGTCTTCTCCACTTTTTAATGTTTCTGGTTTTGTTTTTTCTTCTTCCTTTTTAACATCTTCTGGTTCAATGTTTTCTCCTGTAACTACAGGTTTTTGCGTTAAATGTGCATTATTAATACTGTCATTTTCAATATCTTGATTTTTTTGTATATTTTCTGCTATTTCATGAGTTGATATATCTTTATTATTTTCTTTTCTATATACTTCTATTCCTATAAATACACATATTCCTATAACAATTATTATCATTAAATATTTCCACATTTTCATAAAAAACACCTCATATTTATTTTATATTTTAAAAATTCATTTGTCAACAAATATTTCCATTTAAGTATGTTGATTTCACTCTTCAAAAATATTGGAGTAATTATTTAATAATTACTCCAACATTCTCTTTCTAGAATCCAAATTTCTAATACAAAACATTTCTATTTTACAACTACATTGTATATTTTATTTTTTATATATATTTCCTTTACAATATTTTTTCCATCAAGTTTATCAGAAATAGCTTCATGTACTTTTTCCTTAACAGCTACTTCTTCTTCATCTAAAGCAATCATAACTGTAGCCTTTAATTTTCCATTTACTTGAATTGGAATTTCAATTTCATCATCTATTGTTTTGGTTTCATCATATGTTGGCCATTCATATGATGAAATTTCATTTTCAAATCCTGCTAATTTGTTTAGCTCTTCTGTCATATGTGGTGCAAATGGATTTAATAATGTTAAAAATGTTTTATATTCTTCTTTATTAATACGTTTTAATTTTGTAAATTCATTTAACATTGTCATAAATGTTGATATACATGTATTAAATTTCATTTCTTCAATATCTTTAGAAACTTTTTTAATTGCTTTATTCATCATTTTTTCAGTTTCTTTTGAATATGTATCACCATCTACCAACATATCTTGTAAATTCCAAACTCTATCTAAGAATTTGAAACATCCTCTAATACTGTCCATTGACCAACTTGCAGTTTGATCAAATGGTCCCATAAACATTTCATATACTCTAAATGTATCTGCACCAAACTCTTTTACAATATCATCTGGATTTATTACATTTCCTTTTGATTTTGACATTTTTTCTCCATTTGTTCCTAATATCATTCCATGTGATGTACGTTTTGCATATGGCTCTTTTGTAGGAACAACTCCAATATCATATAAAAATTTATGCCAAAATCTAGAATATAGTAAGTGAAGTGTTGTATGTTCCATTCCACCATTATACCAATCAACTGGAGCCCAATATTCTAATGCTTCTTTTGAAGCTAATGCTTTATCATTATGTGGATCCATATATCTTAAGAAATACCAAGATGAACCTGCCCATTGAGGCATTGTATCTGTTTCTCTTTTTGCTGGCTTTCCACAGTGTGGACATGTTGTATTTATCCATTCTTCATGTTTTGCTAATGGTGATTCTCCATTCTCTCCTGGTAAAAAGTCTTTTACTTCTGGAAGTCTTAGTGGTAAATCTTTTTCGTCTAATGGTACCCATCCACAATCTTTGCAATATACCATTGGTATTGGTTCTCCCCAATATCTTTGACGTGAAAATACCCAATCACGTAATTTAAAGTTCACTTTTTTGCTTCCTATTTTATTTTCTTCAAGATATTCTATTACTTTCTTTTTAGCATCTGTAACAGATAATCCTGTTAAAAATCCCGAATTTACTAATACTCCTGTTTGTGTATCAGTAAATGCTTCTTCTAATTTTTCTTTTGTTTCTCCGCTTTCTGATGCCACTACTTGAATTATTGGTAAATTGAATTTACTTGCAAATTCAAAATCTCTTGTGTCATGTGCTGGAACTGCCATAATTGCACCTGTTCCATATGATGATAAAACATAGTCTGCTACCCATATTGGAATTTCTGTATTTGTTAACGGATTTATTGCTTTTATCCCTTTTAGTTCTACACCAGTTTTATCTTTATTCATTTCACCACGTTCAAAATCTGATTTTAGTGCAGCTTTTCTTTGATATTCTTTTACTTCTTCCAAATTTGTTATTTTATTTGAATATTCTTCTATTAATTTGTGTTCTGGAGCCACTACCATATATGTTGCTCCAAATAATGTATCTGGTCTTGTAGTATATACTGTCAATGTTTCGTCAGTATTTGCAATCTTGAATTTAACTTCTGCACCTTCGCTACGTCCAATCCAATTACGTTGTTGTGTTTTTATTTTTTCTAGATAATCAACATCATCTAAGTCATCTATTAGTCTTTGTGCATATTCTGTAATTTTTAACATCCATTGTGATTTTTCTTTTTGTACTACTGGACTTCCACATCTTTCACATACACCATTTACAACTTCTTCATTTGCTAATCCTACTTTACATCCTGTACAGAAGTTTATTGGCATTGTTGCTTTATATGCTAATCCATGTTTATATAATTGAATGAAAATCCATTGAGTCCATTTGTAATATTTTGGATCTGTTGTATCTATTACTCTTGACCAGTCAAATGAAAATCCTAATGCTTTTAATTGTTCCGTAAAATGCTCTATATTTTTTGCTGTTGTTATCTTTGGATGTACATTCGTCTTTATTGCATAGTTTTCTGCTGGTAATCCAAATGCATCAAATCCTATTGGGAATAAAACATTATAACCTTGTAATCTTCTTTTTCTTGCTATTACGTCTAATGCTGTATAACTACGTGGATGTCCTACATGTAATCCTTGTCCTGATGGATATGGGAATTCTATCAGTCCATACCATTTCTTTTTATTTGAATAATCATTTTTTGCATTAAATGTTCCTTCTTTTTCCCATTTGTTTTGCCACTTTTTTTCTACTTCCTTAAAATTATATGTCATTTTTATTCCCCTTTCTCGTTTTTTAATTTAACACATTCATTATACTCGCAAAAAGCCTAAAAGTCAATGACTTTTAGGTCTCTCTTTTTATTAAAAATCTCTTTCTTGTTTCGGCTCAATTTTTATTAATAGATTAAACGGTGTCCTATTTGGACACCGTCTGTTTTAAAATAAATGTTAACTGAACAGCTTTTTCAAGCATATTGCTATGACGCTGATACCATTGCCTAAGTCACACTTAACCATAGAGGCAATTGTGTTGTCCCATTCTTCCTCGCTGTCTCCGTACAAAGAATACTCATTTTCAAATTGTTCTTCATTGACAAAACGAATATTTTCATCATTATCCTTATTTCTTAAGACTTCGATTACCTCTTCCAGTTCTTCTGCATAGTCAAGTGCCATTGCATATTTCTGATAACTACAATCTCTTTTGGCTTCTGCCCTCCACATTTCGTGTTTGGACTTTTGGTCAGCTTCACATTCAACAGCTAAATACGCCATCTCCTGACCTTTTTTCAGGTATTTCTCTGCTGTTTCGCGCGCTTTTTCCTGCTGCCGTTCTACCTTTTTTATTGCATCTTTAACATTCATTTTTTCTTCCTCCGTTTTAATTAATTTTAAAAGAAATTAATTCTTTTAATGTGTATAAAAAATTTACGCTTTTATTATATCATACTTCATATTTTATGTCAATTATTTACGCTTCTCTTTTCCAATAAAATAAATATTGTTGTGCAATTCCAGCTAAATTTCCAAACTTTTCATGTGCAAGAGTTTCAATTTCTTTTTTATTCACCTTTGTTTCATCTTCGTTTTTTATATATAACTCATTCATAACACGTCTAACCCACACATCAATTGGAAAAACCTCAAATCTTTTCAATGTAGAAAATAATAATATACAATCAGCCACTTTAGGCCCAACACCTGATAATGTTAAAAGTTGTTCTCTTACTTCTAAAGTATTAGGATTATTTTGCATTTGTTCTAAATCCACTTTTTTATCTAAAACCATATGAACAGTTTCATATAAGCGTATATCTCTAAAACCTGCACCTAATTTTCTATAATCTTCTACACTAACATCTTTTAGTTCTTCTACAGTTGGAAATGTATAATATTTTTCTCCATTCCATTCAATTTCTTTTCCATAATTTTTTGATAATCTTTCTATTATACCTTTTATTCTTGGAATATTATTATTAGCTGAAATTATATAAGAAATTATCATTTCCCACAAATCTTGATTTAATATTCTTATTCCTTGCCCATATTCTATACTTGTTTTTACATTTTCGTCAATTTTTGAAAGTTGTTCTTTTATTTCTTCATAATTACGATCTAAATCAAAATAATCTTCAACTATTTCTTTGATGTCTCCATTGCATATTCCTTTAAAGGTTACAGTGTTTTCTTCTTTTTGCACATTCATTACATTTCCTTTAAATACACCTGTATAACTCCCATCTTCTTGTTTATTCCATCTAAAACATTGACCGCAGTCAAATATATCTGCTAATTCAAATGATTGTATATTTTCTATTTTATATATTTGTTCTTCCATTTCTATTTTTCACAAACCTTTGCATATTTTTTTAATTTTTCATATACTAAATAATTTACTGTACCAGCTGGAAATTTGCCCTCTTTATCTTTTTTACCTGCTGGAACACCTGTCAAAATTTCAATTCCCTCATCAATTGTAGAAATTGCATAAATATGGAATTGTTTATTTTTAACAGCATCAACAACTTCGTCAGAAAGTTGTAGATTGTTAACATTTTGTATAGGTATAACAACACCATGAGAACCATCAAGTCCACGCATTTTACATATTTGAAAAAATCCTTCTATCTTCTCATTTACACCACCAATTGGTTGAATTTGTCCTTTTTGATTAACAGAACCTGTTACTGCAATTGATTGTTTTATCGGTATTTCTGATAAACTTGATAGTAATCCATATAATTCAGTACTTGAAGCACTATCTCCATCAACTCCATTGTATAATTGTTCAAAGCAAATACTTGCTGTTAAGCATAGCGGTATATCTTGTGCAAATAGTTCTCCTAAATATCCTGATAAAATATATACACCCTTTGAATGTGTTGAACCTGACATTTCAACTTCTCTTTCTATATTTACAATTCCCTCTTTTCCTGTATAAGTGTTTACTGTTATTTTTGCAGGTTTTCCAAACGAATAATCCCCTATAGTCATAACAGTAAGTCCATTTATTTCACCCACAAGAGAGCCTTTTGTATTTATTAATAATGTATTTTCTTTTATCATTTCTACATATTTTGCATCATATTTTTTTATTCTATCAACTCTTTCTGATAATGCTTTATCAACAAAATCTTCTGTAACTATTTTGCTTCTACCCAATTTTGCCCAAGTCCCAGCTTCTCCAACTACTTGTGCAATTTCTGTAAATCTTGTTGATAATTTATCATTATCTCCAGCCAATCTTGAAGCATATTCTACAATTCTTGCCATTGCTGATTTATTTAATGGTGGTAATCCTTCTTGTTCACAAAATGTATGGACAAACCTTGCTAATTTATTAACATTTTCTTCATTTATAGGTGCTGTTTCTTCAAACTCTACCTTGATTTTGAATAATTTTCTAAAATCACTATCTACTGATAATAAAGTATGATAAATATTTGCATCTCCTATAATTATTACTTTAACATTTAATGGAATTGGCTCTGGTTTTAAAGATATCATTGCCATTTGCGAACGCTGTTCCATAGCATTATTTATACTTAATTCTTTTACTCTTAATACTCTTTTTAATTCTTCATAACATATACCATTTGCCAATAAATCCTTTGCTTGAAATATGATATATCCTCCATTCGCTTTATGCATTAATCCTGGTTGTAACATTGTAAAATCAGTTTTTAAAGCTCCATAGTAATTTTCATATTCTAATTTTCCAAATAAATTTTGATATGAATAATTTGAATCCATTACTACTGGACATCCTTCCATATCACTATTATCTATAAATAAATTTACTCTATAATTTAAACATGGATCTGGCCTTTTTTGTGGCTGTGGTACTTGTTGCATATTATTTTGTTGATTATCCTCTTCTAAGAAATATGATACATTTCTTAATACATCTTGTTTTACATCATTTAAAAATTGATTAATTTTTTTATTTCTCTTATATTTTGATTTAATGTAATTAATATGTGCATTAACAGTTAATAACGCTACATTTGATTGCCATTCTGATACCTTTTTATCTGATTGTCTTTCTATATTTTTTATTACACTTATCGCATCCATTATCTGTTGTTGTACTATTGTAGATTTTTCTTCATATTCTTGTTTTATATTCTCATCCAATTTGTCAAATTCTTCTTCTTGAATAGCTTTTCCATCAACTATTGGCATCATATAAATTCCATTTTGTGCTGATTTTACTTGAAAACCATGTTTTTGTGATTTTTCATTAAGGTTATTAAGTACTGCTTCTCTTTTTTCTTCAAATTCTTTCTTTATTAATGCTTTTTCTTTTTCAAAATCATCTGCATTAAAAGTTTTTTTAATATCTTTTTTTACTTCTTTTATAAATCCGTCCATATTTTCTTTAAATTCTTTACCTTGTCCTGCTGGCAGTGATATTGCTATTGGTTCATTTGGATTTTGAAAATTATATATATAACACCAGTCATTGGGAACTTTCTTTTTTGCTGAAATACTATCTAAGTAATTTTTTGTATACATTGTTTTTCCAACTCCGCTTGGACCTTCTATATACAAATTATATCCTTTTACATTTACATTAATTCCAAATTCTAATGCTTTTATTCCTCTTTCTTGTCCAATTCCATCATTTATTGGTTCTAATTCTTCTGTTGTTTCAAAATTGAACATATTTTGGTCACATACCATTTTTAAGTCTCTATAACTTAACTCATTCTTCTCTTTCATTTTTCCTCCGTACCCTTTCTATTTTGTCCTACTTTATCTATTTTATTTTATATTAGTTATACTTTTTTGTAAAGGGATTTTTGAGTATTTTTTGTTGTAATTTTTGGAATATTGAGGCAGAAAACTTTACAAGTTTTCCGCCCCAGCTATTACCATAGATAACTTAGCAAGCTATCTATTGATTAAGAAACAAATATAGACACTGTTGTTTGTTTTGACCTGCCACAAGTTTTCAGAAATTGGTACAATCTCTCGTACAAACGTTGTTACCCAATTGTTTGTATATGAAACCTTATACGCATATTCATCTTCTGTCTCATCAATTACAACCTTACTGCATCTCATGTTTTCACCTATTTCAGGTTTTTCGCATAACATAGCAAAGAATGTTTTCTCTGGTTTCTCACCAACAATACAAGTGATATATCTTGCCGTTTTCACATCAACAACATAAATGTTGTTAGCAAGTTTTTTTACACTTTTTACATTATTTGTAATAAAGTATTCAAACTTGATGTTACCATAATCTTTCTGTACAAATCTACGGAGTTTGTACTGTTTTCCAACTTCTGGAACACACATGCCTATTGCCATATAAAACTTTGGTGCCTTTTTTACCCTTACCCATTCTTTAATCATGCTTCTTATCATTTTTATTTACTCCTAAAATAATTATTTTAATATATTAGAAACAGCTTTTGCTGAAAAAAAAGGATTAATTTATATAAAATAGACAATAGCCTATAACTAATACTATTATACCATTTATCTACCCAAAAAGTAAATTATGTAAAATCAAAAATACACCTCATTTCCGAGATGTATTTTTTCTGTATTATTCAGCTGTTTTTTCTGTATTTTCAGCAACTGTCTCTGTAGCAGGAGTTTCTGCAACTTCTTCAACTTTAGCTGGTTCTTCTACTAAATCTTCTTTAATAGTAATCATTTTATTTTCGATTCTAGCTCCAACCATTTCTTTAGTCTTAGAAGCTTTACCTGTTCTTTCTCTTAAATAGTAAAGTTTAGCTCTTCTTGCTTTACCAACTCTTACTACTTCTACTTTTTCAACCAATGGTGAATGGATTAAGAATGTTTTTTCAACACCTACACCATAAGATATTTTTCTTACTGTGAATGTTTCATTAACTCCTCCACCTTGTTTTTTAATTACAATTCCTTCAAATACTTGGATTCTTTCTTTGTTTCCTTCTTTAATTCTAACATGTACTTTAACTGTATTTCCAACTTTAATATCTGGAATAGCATTTTTTAGTTGTTCATGTTCTATTGATTTTACGATATCCATCGTATTTACCTCCTTCTTTTCTTATACAAGCGGTGCCTTGAATTGTAGTTCAGCACATTGTATCTTTTATTTTTATTTGTCATTACTATTATTTGAATTTTTTATTACATCCAAATATGCTTTGTCTTCTTCAGACAATTCTACATTTTTCAAAAGATCTGGTCTTTTTAAATATGTATTTTTTAAAGCTTCACATCTTCTCCATTTGTTGATATTTTCATGATGACCTGATAGCAATATTTCTGGAACCTTTACTCCTTCAAAAGTTTCTGGTCTTGTATATTGAGGATATTCTAAAATTCCTTGTGAAAATGATTCTTCTGATGTTGAACCTTTACTTAGAACACCATCAACATATCTACTTACAGAATCTATTAGCACCATTGCTGGAAGCTCTCCTCCTGTTAGCACATAGTCTCCTATAGATATTTCCTCATCTACAATTTTATCTATTACCCTTTGGTCAATTCCTTCATAATGTCCACAAAGTAAAATAAGATGTTCTTGTTTGCTTAATTCTTCTACTTTTTTTTGATTTAATACTTTTCCTTGTGGTGTTAGATATATTACTTTTGCATTTTCATCTTTTATTGAGTTATATGCATCATATACTACATCTGCTTGCATTACCATGCCTGCACCACCACCATATGGAGTGTCATCTACTTTTTTGTGTTTATTTTTAGAAAAATCTCTAATATTTATTAAATTAATATCTATTAGTTTTTTTTCCTCTGCTTTTCCTATTATGCTTTGCTTGATTGGCTCAAACATTTCTGGAAAAAGAGTTAATACATCAAATTTCATAACTTCCTCCAAATTATATTAAACCAGGTATAAGATGAACTATAATTCTATCTTCAAGTTTGACTTCTTTTATTACATCCTCAATTCCTGGTAATAAAATTTGTTTTCCTAATTCATCTTTTACAACATATATGTCATTTGCACCTGTATTATAAATATCTTCAACTTTTCCAAGTAGTTTTCCATCATCAGTATAAACATCTAGTCCAATCAAATCTACTATAAAATATGTTCCTTCTTCAAGAGGAATTGCATCTTCTCGATCAACTTCAAGAAACGAATTTTTTAGTGATTCTGCATCTTCTGGATTGTTTATTCCTTCAAATTTTAGTAATACCATATTTTTATGATATCTGGCATTTTCTACTTTGTATAGTTTAGATTCTTTTTTGGTTTTAACATATACTTTTTCTAAATCATCAAATCTATTTATATCATCTGTAAAAGGTACAACTTTAACTTCACCTTTTATTCCAAATGTATTTACAATTTGACCTATTTCTAATCTTTTTTGCATGTTTGTACCATTCCTTTCATGGTATAACTTTTGCAATTAAATCTATCCAATAAATTCAACTGTAACTTTTTTATCTTTTCTGTTTGCTACAGCTTTCATTACTGTTCTTATAGATTGTGCAATTTTTCCTTGTCTACCGATTACTTTTCCCATATCTCCATCAGCTACTTTAACTTCAAAGATTATGTTTTTTTCACCTTCAACTTCTTTTACTTCAACAGCCTCTTGGTTGTCTACTAAATTTTTAATTATTGTTTCTAGAACTTCTTTCATGGATATTTCCCTCCTTAAGCGTTTTTAATTAATGCTTTTACAGTATCAGTTGGTTGTGCACCATTTTTAATCCATTGTTCTAGTTTTTCTTTATCTAAAACTATTGTAGATGGTTTTGTCATTGGATCATATGTACCAATTTGTTCAATTATTTTACCATCTCTTGGAGATCTTGAATCAGCTACTACTATATGATAGAAAGGAGCTTTTTTCTTTCCTTCTCTTTGTAATCTTATTTTTACCATTTAATTCACCTCCCAAAAATTCTATATAAGTTTAAAAATTTAATAACTATATTTTAAGATTTTTTAAATCATCCATATTCATGTTTTTCATCATTTTTCTCATTCCAACTTTGTTTGACTTTAATTGTTTCATCATTTTTTGTGTCATTTCAAATGATTTCATGAATTTGTTGACATCTTGTACTGTTGTTCCACTACCTTTTGCAATACGTAGTCTTCTACTTCCATTTAGCAATTTAGTGTTTCTTTTTTCTGCAACAGTCATTGAGCAAATAATTGCTTCAACTTTATCAAATTCTTTGTCATCAATATTTAAGTCTTTTATTTTGTTTGCACCTGGTAGCATTTTTAATATTGATGAAAATGAACCCATTTTCTTTACTTGTCTAATTTGTGCTAAATAATCATCTAAGTCTAATTCATCTTTTCTAAGTTGTTTTTCTAGCTTTTCTGCTTCTTCTGCTGTTATTGTTTCTTCTGCCTTTTCAATTATTGATAGCACATCACCCATTCCAAGTATTCTTGATGTCATTCTTTCTGGATTGAATACTTCAATATCACTTAATTTTTCACCTGTTGCTGCAAATTTTATTGGCTTACCTGTTACTTTTTTTACTGAAAGTGCTGCACCACCACGTGTGTCTCCATCTAATTTTGTTAGTACAACTCCATCTATTCCAACTGCTTCGTTGAAAGTCTGTGCAATGTTTACTGCATCTTGACCTGTCATAGAGTCTACTACTAATAAGATTTCATGTGGTTTTACACTTGTTTTTACATTTTTTAGTTCTTGCATTAATTCATCATCAATATGTAATCTACCTGCTGTATCTAGTATTACTACATCATTTAATTTTGATATTGCTACACTTATCGCTTGTTTTGCAATATGTACAACATCTCTTGATGTTTCATTAGCATATACTGGTATATTTAATTGTTTACCAACAACTTGTAATTGTTTAATTGCAGCTGGTCTATAAATATCACATGCTACTAGCAATGGCTTTTTTCCTTGTTTTCTTAATAAATTTGCAAGTTTTCCAGCTGTTGTTGTTTTTCCTGATCCTTGAAGACCTACTAGCATTATTATTGTTGGTGGATTTGGAGTAAAATTAATTTTACTTTCTGTTCCTCCTAATAATTCTACCATTTCGTCTTTTACAATTTTAATTACTTGTTGTCCTGGTGTTAATGATTTCATTACATCTTGACCTAGTGCCTTTTCTTGTATACTACTAATAAATTCTTTTACTATTTTATAGTTTACGTCAGCCTCTAGTAGGGCAAGTTTAACTTCTCTTAGCATTTCTTTTAAGTCTGATTCTGTTATTCTTGCTTTTCCTCTGATTTTTCTTGTTATTTCTTGTAATCTTGATGATAATCCTTCAAATGCCATACTTTCCTCCTATCTTTTGTTTATACTAAACAATTTAATTCTTTTTTGATTTCTTCTAAAATACTGCTTATTTGTTTATCTGATGAATCTTTTTGTATTTTTGTTAAATTCCATAAAACTCGTTGTATTTTTTGTTCTTGATTAATTGTCTTTTTCATAAACAATAGCTTTTCTTCATATTCGAAAAGTTTTCTTTCCCCCTTTTTGATGATATCTCTTACAGCTTGTCTTGTTATGCTGTCATTTTCTGCAATTTCTGATAAAGATAAGTCATTATTGTAGTAGTAATCAATATATTCATATTGTTTTTCTGTTAATAGCTTTCCATATATCTGCCATAACATACTTATTTCTACTTTCTTTTCCATACTACTACCCTCTTTCTTAAGTGTAATGCTAATATACTTTACACCATTTTTATCCATTTGTCAAGTATTTTGGGCAAATTCGTTAACTAATTTATTATTTTTCACAAGAAAATATCGAAATACAAAAACACCCTTCTTTCTAAAAAGGGTGTTTAATATATTCTTAAGTATCAAAAAAATATGTAGCTTCAAGATCTGCTTCAAATACAAGAAGAGCTAATGGATATTTTGTATAAGCAATCCCTATTGTACCATATTGTTCTTTTGGCTCTGTGAATCCCATATGCCAACGAATAGCATATTTTTCTTCACTTGTTAGTTTCATATATTCAGTAATCATCATAACTGACTTTTCTCCATGTCCATATGGAATAGTATCATCCACTGTATAATATGGAACCTTTTCCCATACCCCTAATGCATTTTTGGCATTTCTATAATCAACTTTATAAAAATTGGCTTTACATACATCATGTAATAAAGCTACTATTTTCAAAGTATCATCTGATACTTCTATTTTTTTAGATGAATTTTTTACTTTCTCAACTAAAATTTCATATACTTTCATACTATGTTCTACAAGTCCACCAGCATAATCACCATGAAATCTTGTACTTGCAGGTGCTGTAAAAAAATCTGTACTTTCCAAAAATCTTATAAAATCTTCTAATCCTTCTCTGTTAACTGTTCTTAATATTTTTAAAAATTCTTCTTTCATCTTTTTTCCATTCCTCTTTTTTCATTTATTACTTTTATAACTGCTTCTACTTCTTCCTCAATCGTCATTCCAGTTGAATCAATATATACAGCATCTGGTGCTTTTACTAATGGTGCAATTTCTCTTTCTGTTTCTAATTTGTTTCTTTCTTTTATGCTTTCCAAAACTTCTTCATAAGTTGATTTTATACCTTTTTCTAAGTTTTGTTTATATCTTCTCATTGCCCTTTCTTCCTCAGAACAATCTAAAAATACTTTTACATTCGCATTCGGAAATACAACTGTTCCAATATCTCTACCTTCCATTATTATATCATTATTTTCTCCCATTTTTCTTTGGATAGGTGTTATTTTATCTCTTACTTCTTTTATTGCTGCAAATTTTGCTACCTGCCCATCAACTTCTGGTGTTCTTATATCTCTCGTTACATTTTCTCCATTTAAAAATACTAATTGATTACCATCATCTTTTTTTAATTCAATATTTATATTTTCTAAGACATTTTTGATTTTTTCTATTTCAGTATATTTTATACCATGATTTATACATTCAAGAGCAACACATCTATACATTGCTCCTGTATCTATACTTACTAAATTTAGTTTTTCCGCTATTATTTTTGTTATTGTTCCTTTTCCACTTCCTGCTGTCCCGTCAACAGCCACTATAAATCCCATAATTTCTCCTTTCAAAATCATACAAAAATTTTATTTTTTAGTTAAAATAAATCCTGTTGATATAAACCTTGTTCTATGAGCTCCTGAACTATCTACTGGATCATTAATTATTTTACCATTAACTACCATAGCACTCGAAGTACCTCCATCTAGATTTGTTGCATTATATGCTCCATAGTTTTGCATTATTTCTATTAAATCATTCATATCAGCACCTGGTTTTGCTACTGTTCTTCCATCAATTACTAAAAACAATACAATTCCATCTTGTCTTTGACCAATGGCAGTACGAGGTGCTGTTCCCCATCCTCCATTGCCTAAAACTTTAGATGGTTTTCCATTTACAATTAAAAATGGTCCAAATGTTACTCCATCTCTTATCTTCATATCTTGAGCTTGTTTCACTGTCATTTTTCCTAAAACAAGTTTATTATCTTCTGTAAATCCTATTAGTCCTCCTGAGCCACCCCAAGCTTTAGAAGTTATTAATTTTCCATTCGAAAATGTTATTCCTAGTGGATTTGCGCCATTGCTATTAAAGTTAGGATCTTCAAATCCACCACCGTTTATTGCAATTAATGCATCATTATCTTTTGCCATTTGTGTTAAATATTGTCCACTTGTTCCTAGCTTTTTTGTATAAACTGTTTTTATTCTTGATGGATCATATATTACCGCTAAATATCCACTGTACCCTTTTCCTTCAATCTCTATTATTTTATAATCATCATTGTTATGGTCTTTTTCTAGTACTGCCTTTTCATATTCATTTGCATATTCTTTTTGGCTTGATGTTTTATTTACAATTATAGTATTAGTATTTGTTATTTCATCTGTTTCTTCTACTTTGTTTTTAGCTAACACTGCTTGTATCGTTTCTTCATCATAAAACCATGTTGCAAAATATTGATGTGTCATTGTTGTCATTGCTGTTGTTATTAGCCAATCTCTGAATCCTGAATATGGTCCATATAATAAAAATCCGCCAGATGATGTACCTATTATTGCTAATACTATTAATATTAACCATACCTTTTTCCAATTTCTTTTCTTCTTTTTATTAATTTTTTTCTCTTCTGCATCTCCCCTTAACGCCTTTGGTAATTCTTCAATTTCTTCATCTTTTTTCATTATTATTTTCTACCTTTCGTTTCTGTCTTTTGATATCCTGTTCATTATAACAATTTTTTTTCTTGATGGCAACACTTATAATATAAAAAGACTAAATTATGTAATTTTTCATAATTTAGTCTTCTCTATAATCTATATTTCTATACATTTGCTTCAAACTTAACAACATCTCCCATTTGTCCATTTTTTAGCATAATATTTGAAAATACAATATGTTTTATATTCTTTGTTGATACATATGAACTATAGAATTTTATAGTTACCTCTTTTGTTTGCCCAACAGCTACAGTTAACATAGGTGTTGTTAACTCATGGTTGTAATATGGATATTTTACACCTTTACTATCTTCTATATACAATGACTCCGTATTACTTATATTATCTAATTGCATCATCTTTTTAGTATTATTTGTCACATTCATTGTATATTCTTCATAATCTTTATATGTATTTTTTCCTATTACTTCTATAGTAATATCATTCTCTGTTGTTTTTTTGTTAATTTCGAAATAACCAATATAATTATTAATATTTAATTTATAATCTCCATCAATTTCTTTGACTGTAATATAATCTTGTTTTGAATACTCGTCTACTTTTCCTGTTGCTAATACATCTCCTGTTATATTTACTTTGTATGTATCATTTACCCAATTTTCAATTGTACAATTCTTTTTTTCTCCATTAAAAACATCTTTGTAATATGACTGTTTAAATACATCTATACTGTTATTATACACTTGTTTTTTGCACTCTTCTGTAAGTAGATTATACGCATTTTCTATATCTTGCTTATTACAATACTCTATAAAATTATTAATAATTGACGTTTCACTCTGTAATTCTTTTTTTGATATTTCTTTTCCTGTTACTGCAGATTTTTCTGATATAACACCGGTAGTATTTTCATTAACTACTGTAGTATTTGCATTTATATTTGATACTTTATTGTCATTACTTTTTCTTGTCCAAAAATTTATTAATTGTATTACTATAAAAATAAAAAATATAACACCTAAAACTCCTAATATCTGATATTTATTTTGATAAAAAAACCTTCTTAATTTATGCATAATATATCACCCTCACATTTCTTAAACTATCTATATTAATTATAAATCATTGTTGTTTTTTTTGCAAGCTTTTTAGTAACGTACAGAAAAAACAAGCATTTTAAAGCTTGTTTTTATTATCCTATATTTTCTTTAATTTTATTTGCTTTTTTTCTAATTCTTTGAATTGCCGTATCAACAGACTTAACCTTCGAATTCAATCTTTTAGCAATATCAGCATATGATTTTCCTTTTTCATATTCATGCAAAACCTGTAATTCAAAATCACTTAAATTTTCTTTTATTTTATTTTCCATACTCTTATAGTATTCTCTATCTGCAACAATATCAGAAGGATCATTCAGTATTTTTATGTCCAAAATTTCCATTTTATCCATATCTTCATTATCATCATATGCTGCTGAATTCAAAGAAATTGAAGAATTTAGCGGAATATGTTTTTGTCTATTTGAATTTTTTACTGCTGTTATTAACTGTCTTTCTATGCACATATTAGCAAAAGTTTTAAATGAGTTTTGTTTTTGTGTATCAAATGATTTTATAGCTTTATATAAACCTATCATCCCTTCCTGTATTATGTCGTCTTTTTCAGCACCTATCATAAAAAATTTATTTGCCTTCATATTTACAATGTCATTATATCTACTAATTAAGCAATTTAATGCGGTTTGGTCATTTTTATTTACATTTTCTATTAACATTTCGTCTGTCATTTGTGTATATTTATTTTCATTAATTGAAAACATATTTTCTTCCATTATTATGTCTTGTCCTCCTAATAAAACTATATTTGTATTATATATGCAATTTATATGTATGTCAAGGTTTTATCTAATTGATTTATTTTAACAATTTTATTTTTTTTTCATATTATATATTAATCTTGGCATGTGCCAGAAGAAAGGAAGTTTTAAATATGGAAATGAATGAAAAAAGACCTGATATGCATCCAATAGTTGATGTTGATGGTTTCATTGCTGATGGAAAGCAATTTGATTTAGATATTACTCTTGCAAATGACCGTAGAAATGTTATTTTCGGAGTTGTTCGAGACAATTTTAAAGAACCAGTTCAAGATGCTGTTGTAAAATTAGTAGAAGTTGAATTTAAATATGGAAAAAAAGAAATAAAACCAGTTTCTCATACTTTTACTGATAAAGAAGGAGAATTCGTCTTCGGACCTCTTTGTGCTGATAAAAAATATGCTATTCAAATTTGGAAAGATGATGTTAAACACATTAAAATATGTGTCAAAACTCGTAAAGATCTTAATTGCTTAAAAGGTATAGCTCTTGATTGTGATCATGCATGCGATTGTGAACATGATAACTGTGACAGATGTAATGAAGATAGTAAACTTTCATTAAAACTTGGAGAGGAATAATCAATTAAGAGGGAGCTTAATTGTGTTCCCTCTTAATTTTTCTACATTATTCCTATTTTCTTAGCCAATTTTTTTCCATTCTTAGCCATCCTTTTTGTATTCATATTACTATCATTCCATATCATCATAACACTTGTAGTTATTAGTCCACCAACAACTAAACCTTTTACAAATTTCATATACATTTATCTTCTCCCTTCTAAAATTTTAATACTTATATCTTCTAATATATCTAATTTTTTCAATTCTAATCTTTATCTAATTTTAGTATTACTTTTTTTATTTAATTTATACTCTTTAAATAATGTATATATTTCATGAATAACAATTGTTACCAAAAATATTCCAAATAACCTTCTAAGTCTTTGTACTTCAATATTAACAGAAATATTTGCTCCTATTATTGCGCCTAAGGCTCCTCCAATTGATACAAATATAGCCAATTTAGTATCAATATTTTTATTTTTAAAATTAACAATTATTGCTGAAATTGCTGTTGGAATAAAATATATCAAGTTTGTTGCTTGTGCTATATGTTGTTCTATTCTAATAAATGTAGTAAGTAGAAATATTAATATTGTTCCCCCACCCATTCCAATTCCACTGAATATTCCTGAAAATACTCCTATTAATACTTGTGGCATAACTTTCTCCTTTATAATTACATATTATAAAATTAACATTCTAAAAGAATAATATGCTATAAAAATTGTAAAGGCTATTTTAAGTATATAATCTGGTACTTTTTTCAAGATTTTTGCACCTAAATACCCACCTACAATTCCTCCTATAGCACATAAAACTCCTACTTTCCATTCTATGTAATTATTTTTATAATAAAAAATACTACTAACAATTACCATTATTAACATGCAAAACAATGATGTAGCTCTTGCTTTTTTGGGTTCTATTTTTAGCATATATATGAATGCTGGTACAAGTATCATTCCTCCACCTGTTCCAAATAGTCCACAAATTGTTCCTGCTATTAATCCTAAAATTATTTTTTTTGCCATTTACTATTCTCCCATTTTACTTTTTTTATATTTTATCCAAATTAATAAATAGTATACAAACACAAAAAAGTGTTTGGAAAAACTTGACTTTTAAAAAAATTAATTTTATAATATGAACAAAAAGGAGACACATATGAATCAATCAGAACCATTAGCATATAGAATGAGGCCCAAAACACTAGAAGAATATGAAGGACAAGAACATGTAATTGGACCTGGAAAAATATTATATAGAACAATCAAAGCAGATAGATTATCAAGTATAATTTTGTTCGGACCACCAGGATGTGGTAAAACATCACTTGCTAAAGTAATAAGTGAAACAACTAAATATAAATTTTATAAAATAAATGCTGTAACTGCAGGTGTTGCTGATATAAAAAAAATAGTTGAAGAAACAAAAAATTTTATGATGAACCCAGCAGGAAAAAGTATTTTATTTATAGATGAAATTCATAGATTTAATAAATTACAACAAGATGCATTACTTCCATTTGTAGAAAATGGCACAATAATTTTAATTGGTGCAACAACTGAAAATCCATATTTTGAAGTTAATAAAGCTTTAATTTCAAGATCAATGGTTATTAAATTAAATTCATTAACAGAACAAAATATCTATAATATTTTGAAACGTTCTTTAACAAGTAAAGATGGACTTGGAGAATATAATATAAAAATTGAAGATACTACACTAAGAAAAATTGCTGATATTGCAGATGGCGATGTACGAACCGCTTTAAATGGTCTTGAAATAGCTGTATTAACTACAAACATGGATCACGATGGATATATACATATAACTGATGAAGTCATAAAAAATAGTGTTCAAAATAGAAAAGCTATCTTTGATAAAAATGGAGATACACATTATGATAATATAAGCGCATTTATAAAATCAATGAGAGGCTCTGACCCTGATGCAGTATTATTTTATTTAGCTCGTGCATTAAATGGTGGTGAAGATCCTGTGTTTTTAGCAAGAAGAATTGTTATTTGTGCTTCTGAAGATGTAGGATTAGCAGACCCACAAGCACTTGTTATTGCAACGTCAGCAATGCAAGCTGTTCATATGGTAGGGATGCCTGAAGCACGTATCATACTTGCTGAAGCTGCTGTTTATGTTGCTAATTGCAAAAAATCAAACGCAACATATTTAGGTATAAATAGAGCTCTTGAAGATGTTGCAAATAAGGATACTGGTGAAATTCCTATGCATATACGTAATGCTCCAATAGAAAAAATGAGAGAACTTGGATATAATGAAGGGTATTTGTATCCACATGATTTTCCTGGACATTGGGTTGAACAACAATATTTGCCAGATAAAATGTTGGGAACAAAATATTATATTAAAGATGAAAATATAAAAATATAATGATTTATGAAAGGATGATTATAAAAATGTTTGCATATATAAAAGGCTCACTAGAAATGAAATCTAAAAATTATATTGTTATAGATGTTGGTGGCTTAGGATATAAAATTTTTATGTCTGAAACTGCTATAAATGAAATTGGAGAAATAGGAGAAAACATCAAAGTTTTTACTTATTATAGAGTTAGAGAAGATGATATTAGTATTTTTGGTTTTAGAACCCAAGAAGAACTTAGAATGTTTGAACTTCTTTTATCTGTTAGTGGTGTTGGTGCCAAAAGTGCTTTAGCAATGCTTTCTTGTATTGAGCCATCTGATTTTGCAATTGCTGTCATTTCTAATAATATAAAATTGCTTACTCAAATTCCCGGAATTGGTACTAAATCTGCTCAAAGGATTATTTTGGAATTAAAAGATAAATTAAAAGCAGAACAAAATGAAGAACAAATTGAACAATCTAAACTTAAATCTGCAAAAGTTAATGAAACTGTACAAGAAGCTATCTCTGGGCTTATGGTTCTTGGATATTCTAGAAAAGATATTGAAAAAGCTTTTGAACATCTTACAGTTGAATCTTTATCTGTTGAAGATTTAATAAAAAATGGATTGATTTTATTGTCAAAATAAATATTTTTTGTATAAGTAGAGAAAGAGGCGTGATTTAAAAATCCCGCCTCTAAACGTTTACCAAAGATACTTTTCTTGTAGTTCTTTTATTTTTTTGCAAAACTCCTTTTCATCTTTATATCTTTCTCTTTCATATTCCTCGTCAAAGTTAATTGTAATATAGTTAATTATTTTATTTACAACTTTATGTACTTTTTTTCCAATATAAATTGGAGAAATAAGATACATTCCGTATACTACGCCAATAAAGGCTTCAAAATACAGTAACAAGACTATTACAGTAGCAATACCATCATTAGGAAACCACTGACTCCAGTTTATTCCAATATGACCACAAGTTACGCCAATAGCAATAACAATTATTGCAAAAATTGTCCGTGCTATAGATGCCAAAAACCTCTTTGAGAAACTTCTTTTCATAACGCCTTTCCTCTCTTTCTTTTAGTCACGATATCTCGTGTCAACATCTACTAGTTTCTATATTATAATAGTATACTATACTTTTGAAATTTATGCAACGTTTATGTGAACTTTATCTTATATATTCTTTACTTTCTGAATATGGAATGTCCTCTTTCGAAAAATTCCAAGGTTCATCAGACGTTAATTTTCTCCATAATGATGCATATGGTTCTAATGTGAACTCTTTAGTTAAACTATCTAAATCTATTTTAGGTAAAACGTCTAATGGATTAATTGTATATGCTAATCCTGTTTCTTCTGTATTTTCTTTTCTAATTTCTATATGAAGATGTGGAACTCTTGATCCTCCACTTGAACCTGTTTTTCCTATTATAGTTTCAGTTGTAACCTTGTCACCTTGCTTTACTAAAATCTCTCTTAAATGTCCATAAACAACTCTTCTTCCATCATCATTTAAAATTTCTACTTTATTTCCATACCCATCATTAAACGCATCAAAACCTTCTGTTGTAGTTCCATCAAATTCAGCAAGCAATACTGTCCCAGACATTATAGGATGTACTTCTGTTTCAATATCTGCTGTAATATCAAATCCAGAATGAGCTCTTTCCTTAAATAATACATAATGATTTTTTCTAATTCCGTATTTATCATGTTCTGCTACTTTATATTTAGGTGTTATTGGCCATATATATTTACTCTCCATAATTAATTACATTCCTTTCAGTTTTTTTCTTCACTTTTATCTTTTGATATTTCTTGTATTTGTTCTTTCAATCTTTTTATTTTTCTTAATTTACTATTTATAAATTTTACATTTATTCCATTGAATTTTTTATCTACTGTCTTTGCCTTTTTTAATCTATTATGCTCATCTTCCTCATATTTCAATTGTTCTTCTAAAACTCTCTTCTTAGTATTATTTGAAATATGTTTATTATTAGGATTATATCCATATAATACAGCTAATTTATCTGACATGGAAACTAAATATTCCATTGCCTGTTCTCTTGGTATTTTAGCAATATGTACCTCTCTATCTCTTCCTTTTCTACGATTCACATACAAACTATCTTTTAATCCAAAAAATTCGGATACATATTTTGAAGATAAGTTATCTCTATGTAAAGTTGAACATAAAAAAATCTCTGAATTTTCTGGGTTCTGGAAATGTTTTTCTATGTGCTTTTTTATTCCTTCATATACAATTATTCTTGCTAAACCTGAATTCCTGTCTCTAGGTAAAGTTATATATGTATCTAATTCTACTGCATTATTTGTATTTGCTAAATAATATTTTTCAGTTTCAAATTCAGGTTTTTCATATATTTTTAATTTACTATTTTTTAATATTTCTTCATATTCAGCTTGCTTGAAACTTTCATATTCTTGTGTTCTTTCATTTAGCTCGCTTATTTGTTTTCCAAACTCCTTTGAAATTTCCTCCGCATTTGTCCAATAAAACTGTTCATATTTTTTTTGAATATTTGAATTATAATTTTTCATAATATATTGTGACATATATTGATTGATTTTTTCTCTTAGTTCACTTTTTTCATGAAAGTCATTCTCTTTCAATTCTGCTTCAAGCCATTTTTTTACTCCTACTTTTTCTGGATTTTCTGCTAACAATCTATCTTTTGCATATTTAAATGCTTGCAATTTTGTATTGTACATTTCAAGCATATCTTTTTTATATGCTTGTTCACTTTTGTATTGTGATTTTACATACTGCCTATACTGTTCTCCATATTTAAAGTATTTTGTTATATCATTGTATGTAAATGGCTTTTGTCCTTGTGTAATATATGTAGTTGCTTCTACCTTGCCATTTTCATTTACTGCAACAATTACACTATTTTCATCTGAATGAACATATTCTGATATATCTTCTTTTCCAGTTGCAAATAATTGCCCCTCTCTTCCTTCTTTTTTCATTGTTTCTAATGTTATCTGCTCTAATTCAACAATTTGGTCTAAGTATTGTTCTTCATTTTCTTTTGTAAGTTCTATTACTTTCACCATTTTTTCACCCTCTTTAGGTATTAATATGTTGTCAAATATAATTATATTCGACTGTGCAAATTCTAACACATTTAAACCATTTTGTCAAAAAAATAGATGCCTTCGCACCTATTTATATACTTTGTTTAATATAATTCCAACAAAATGTACTATTTGTGTTGATTCTTTATTTGCAAGTTCTTTTCCTAGCGCTTTTCCACCAACCGTTATTGATGCTACTATTGCACTAATAATAAATTGTAAATTTGCACCCGTTTTTTCTGTTATTTTTGCTGATATCATTGCACTTATTGCACCACTTAATACTCCACAAACATCTCCAATAACATCTGCACATATATTAGCCACTCTAGTTGAATTTTTTATCAATTTGATTGATACCTTAGCTCCATCTACTTTTTTAGTTGCTTTTGCATGAAATTCATGTTCTTTTGCAACTGTAACTGCTACTCCAACTATATCAAATACTATACCCACAGCAATTACAGCTATCAATATAATTATTGATGATACTAAATTTAAATTAGATACCCCATATGTTGATATATAAGAAAAACATATAGATAATGCAAATGTTATTATAAATACTTCTACAAACCATGTGATTTTCGAGTGTTCTTTTTCTTTATTTTTGCTCATTTATTGCTTTCTTCTCCTTATTTAAAAAGTTACCTTTGGTCTCTCTCATTTTTTATTTTATCAAGATGGTAAAACCTGAGTAAATTTTACGGTTTAGGTCTAGTTGAATTTCTCTATCCTTTACTATATATTACTACATAGCTGTTTCCATTTAAAAGAACATCTACATATTGCAGTAGACACTAGATCGCCACTTAAATCCGTACCTTAATCCTCAGATTTCTATGCCTCTTTTTTAAAGCAAACATTCTAGAAGTTTTCCTTAACATACTACGTTTTATTGCTAGTCTTTTTTGCAAATGCAATTTCATAATTAAGTTAACAAATTAATCCCAATACATTCACTCAAGACAGGCTACTCTATGTATTTCGTGTCTTGGCACTCACCATAGGTTTTACTTAAATTATAAATTTAAGTCTCAACGAAACAAGGGAATCCTGCATATGCCATTATGCCATACCCTGGTTCCTATCTACCCTACTCACACACAAAACTGGCATTTCGCGCACAAACAAGGAGCTTCATCGGTATGCCCTTTAGTGGATTTTTAGCCCCACCCTCGCAATTACTAGTACGACTAGAATAATGCACCATCGTTTTTTATTATACCAAATTTATCCATTTTTTCAAGTTCGATTATAAGTGTTTCTTTCCGTTTTTTACCAATTTGAGTTAATTACCATTTACCTCTTACCTGTTTTTTTACTTTTTTACTCTTTTTTGCTATCTTTTCTTTATTTTATAACTTCTATATTAATATCCAATTTTTTCTCTTATTTCTTGTTTTACTTCTTCCAAATTTCTATCAGATTTTATATTTATTACTTTTATGTTGGGGCATTTATTTTTTATTTCTTCTGCCATTTCTAAATATACTCTTTGTTGATTTATACTATTTTCTACTCCAAATTTTGAAGTTGCAAATGTTGCTTTTCCATCTCTTGATAATCTTTCTTTATATAATTCTTCATTTTCCAAATATAATGTCACATAATATATATCAAAATCCAAGTTGCTAAATTTTTCTAATAGTTCATTATAGACGTTTGTAAATGAATATTCTTTTTTTCCTAATCTACAATAGTTTTCCTCTGTAAAAAAAGTTCTATCAAATACTAAATTGATACTTAAATTTTCTAATTTTTTTATGTAGTCTAATAATGTTTCATACATTTCTTTTGCTTTTTGTAAACCTGTTTTTGTACTATCAGATGTTCCTGATAATCTATATAAATTTGTATAACTTAATGAATATCTCAGATAGTCTGTTACTGTTGTTTTTCCTGCACCTTGTGCTCCTTCTACTACTATTAATTTCGAATTTGCCATCTCAATTCCTCCTTACAAACCTGATTATATATTTATTATCATTATTTGTAAAGAAAAATAATATTCAATTCAAAATAGAATCAAATATTATTTTGTATATTTGGTGTACTTATTAATTATTTTTTACTTTATTTTAAGTATTTTCTTCATTTTCTCAACATTCTTATCACCTTATTGTGTAGATATAGAAATATCATATTTTAGCAATGTATCAAATAATTCTTTTTTATCTGATTTTCTGTTTTCTCTATACTCAGCCCACAATTTCTTGTTTTCTTCCCATTGTAACTTATTTTCTTCCCACATTTTCCAGTTTTCTTTCCATTGTAATCTATTTTCTTCCCACATTTTCCAATTTTCTTTCCATTGTAATCTGTTTTCTTCCCACATTTTCCAGTTTTCTTTCCATTGCAATCTATTTTCTTCCCACATTCTATCGTTTTCTGCCCAGCGTTTATCATTCTCTGCCCAGCGTTTATCATTCTCTGCCCAGCGTTTATCATTTTCGTCCCAACGTTTATTGTTTTCTTCTCTCATTTCTCTTATTTCTCTTTTATTGTCTCTTACTTCTGCACGCAAATCATTAATAGCCTGCAACACTGGCACTAATATTTCATCTTTGTTCATATATTTGATTCCTCCTTAAAAATATAAATTTGATTTAAATTTTAGATCTAAATTTGATTTGTTATGAATAAAATCCTCATTAGATATAATACTAATAGAAATAATACACCAAAAAATTAATAAATTTGTATTTATTATATATACTCTTTTTGCATTTGTCAAGATAAATCGTTTGACATTATTCGACAAATTTAGAATAAAAAAAGAGAACTAGATAACTGGTTTGAAAGCAATCTATCTAGTTCAATAAACGGTTTTATAAACATATAAATATATGATTTATGCTGTTATTTTAGCAAAAAGATTTGTATAAGTCAATAAATTTCGACAATTTTCTTAAAATTTGTTTTTATTAAAAATTCCTTTAATCATATTAAAAAACTTAACTAAAAAATTGGGCTCTTTATAAAGAGTTAAGTCTTTTGAAGTTTGATTTTCTTCTAAAATTTTATATCTTTTTTTATTATTAAAAACATTTTCTACATCATATTGTTCTTTCATTTGCTGTTCTATTTTTCTTAATTCCTCGGAATCCTTGATTTGTAATTTTTCTCTTTCTTCTGGACTTGCCAAAAAATCTCTATATATCAAACCTAATATTACAATTGTCTCCTTTTTCAATTTTTGCTCTTCTAATGGTTCTTTAATAACTATTTTATAGTTTGTAGCTTTATTTTCAGAAATTGTTTGTCTAAGCTGTGCTGGTATTCTACTTACAAGATCTATTGGCATCAATTTTAAAACTTCTTCAACTTCTGTAAAAGCTTCTTCATATGCTCTTTCCACATTTTCCTCCTATGTTATCCTATTACTAATTCTTCATTGTTTACTTTAGCCTTATTAAACAGCCCCATAGATTTATTTCTAGCTTCTTCCATTTGTTCCCTAGCATGTTGTCTTTCCAATACATATTGAGGCTCATAACAGCCTTTCATAAATCTCATAGCACTTTCATTTTTTTTTCGTACAACCTCTCTATCTCTAATTAATTCTCCAAACTTCTCTCTTTTATAATTTATAATTAATTCTTTACATTCTATAGAATCAATCTCGTCCATATATTGTTTTAATATAATTTGACATTTTCTAGCTTGTTTTATTTTTCCTTGAGATAAAGCCTTTTGTTGTGCATCTATAGCACCATAACACGCTAATAATCCTTTATCTAAAAATTGCGGATTCCTAATTTCACTTTTTATATCTTTTTTATCATATTTATCTGAAATTTCTTCCATCAATTCCGTTTTCAATCTATTTAAGTTATTAGTTTCTGATATTTTCTCCAAGTTAAATTCTAATTGCTCATATATTTTTCTATCTTCATCAGAAATTTTAGCAAAATTAGGATAATATTTTATTTTTATTGATTTAATTACATTAACTATCTTTTTTACATTTTCACAAGCCGCCAGATATTTAGCATTTTCATCTATATTTTCGTGTTCCATTTATACTTCTCCTTTGTTTATCATATACATTTTAATTATAGCAAAACTACTATTTTTTGTAAATAATTTCCGGAAAACTTTTTTTGTGAATTTTTACCAACGAGTACACTCATGAATGGTTAATAAAGTTACCAGTAGGGACACCCATGATTGGTCAAAATCTTTACCAGTAGGGACACTCATTAATGGTAAAACATAATATTTAAAATAGTTAATTAATAAATATAGATGATTATATATTTATTAAATTAACATTTCAATATACGTTTTACCATTAATGAGTGTCCTCGTTAGTAAATTTTTAATACCTGGTTCATAAATATTTCTTCCCATATAATCATATCTACTTCCATGGCATGGACAATCCCAAGTTTTATCAGTATTATTCCACGAAAGCAAACATCCTAAATGTGAACAATTAGGTTTTACAGCATATACTTTACCATTTGTATCTTTATAAATTCCAACATTATTACCATCTATTTCTATAATTGCCCCATTATTATTTTCTATATTATCCACATTCCATGTATCAATTTTCAATTTCTTTATTGCTATTGAGTTTACTTTTTCTTTTAACATGTTTTCAACTTCCCACCTATTTTTTATTGGTTTCATTCTTGTTGCTGTAAATATTTCCTCAAATTCATTTTCATTTCCAATAATTTTATCAGTTACTATATTTGCTGCTACATTCGATAATGTCATTCCCCATTTTTTGAAGCCCGTTCCTACATACATATTTTTCATTAAATTTGAAAACTCTCCAATATATGGTATTTTATCCAGACTAATACAATCTCTTGTATTCCATTTAAATAATACTTTACTGTCAGGATACATTTTTTTAGCCTTTTTCTCTAATTTCTCATAATATGATTCTTCTGGTATTGGCTCTCCAGTTTTATGACCTACTCCGCCTATTAAAAGGACTTCTTTTCCATTATAATTTGCAGTTCTAAATGAATATACTGGCTCTTTTACATTTATATACATTTCTTGTGGTAATTTACTTTTGGTTTCTATTGCTATTAAATATGATGTTCCCTGATACATTTTTAAAAAATAAAATCCTGGCATATTTATTATTGGAAAGTGTGTCGCTAACACTACATATTTTGCTTTTATATTTCCTTTATCTGTACATATAGTATAATTTTCTCCTTCTTTTTCCACATTTGTTACTGTTGTATTAATGTATATTTTATATTGTTTTAAAATAGCTTTTGCTAACCCAAACATATATTTTCTTGGATGAAATTGTGCTTGTCCATCAAATTCTATTGCTCCTTTTATTTCTTGTGGTAAATCTATTTTTGCAACAAATTTAGCTTTTTTCCCTAACTTATTAACTGCTTCAACTTCTTTTTCTATTTCTATAACTTCATCTTGGTTTGTTGTATATACATAAGATTTTCGTGGACTGAATTCACATTCAATCTGTTCCTTTTCTATTATTTGTTTGATATTTTCTATTGCTTGTTCATTTGCTTCTAAATATTTTTTAGCATATTCTTCTCCATAATCATCAATTAAGTGCATATAAAATAAATCATGTTGACTTGTAATTTTACCTGTTGTATTTCCACTTACTTTCTCTCCTATGTTATTTTTTTCTAAAACTATAACTTTTTTTCCGCATTGTGTTAAATAATATGCTGTTGTTAACCCAAACAATCCAGCTCCTATTATGCATACTTCTGTTTCCTCATCTTTTTCTAATGATTTTAAATTGATTTCATCTTTAGTTGTTTCTATCCATAATGAACTCATATTTTTCCTCCTTTTTTTGGTATCTTTTCCAATAATTTTTAAACTATGCACAAAATAGTAATATGTATAATAAATTCTGATTACAATTCACAGCCCTTAAAAATATTATATATGCTGGGAGCCTTCCTAGGTTATTATATATATTATGAGATTGTGTCCTGTTCATTACGTTAAAGAAGAAAATCTACCATAAAGAACTGAGCCGCTCTCACTCAGGCTAAAAATGTATATATGTATATGAGTTTAAACTTTTCGAATGTGATTGGAGCAATATTAGAATTTCTTAAATAAATTTATGGAAAGAGTTCACGAGAGTGGAAGGGTGCCATAAATTTATTTTAGAAATTCTTATGTTGCGTATTGAGCCGAGAAAATGTTTCAAATCATATACATATATGCATTTTATGAATTGTAACTCTAATATAAAAATTTTATAGAATATTTTATTTTATATATGGAAAAATAAAACATAAAGTGATATACTACAATTAAATATTTAGAGCTAAAAAATTAGCTTATACTGAAGAAAGGAAGATAAAAATGGAAGAAAAATTATTTAACAAAAAAGAAATTGGATGGATAAAAATGGACACACGTGAAAAAGAAGCAATCTATTCATATTGTAATGGATACATCAATTTCATGAACAAGTCAAAAACAGAAAGAGAAGCTGTTGTTACAGCAAAATCAATAGCTGAATCAAATGGTTTTAGAGACATCTCAACATATGAAACTTTAAATCCAGGAGACAAAGTATATTTTATTAATAGAGAAAAAAGTATGTACTTAGCTGTTATTGGTACAGAACCTTTAGAAAAAGGACTTCAAATAGTTGGAGCTCATATAGATTCCCCAAGATTAGATTTAAAACCAAATCCTTTGTATGAAGATTCGGGTTTTGCATATTTTAAAACGCATTATTATGGAGGAATAAAAAAATATCAATGGACTACAATTCCACTAAGTTTACATGGTGTAATTATTAAAGCAAATGGCGAAAAAGTCACTATAAATATTGGTGAAGACGAAAATGATCCAATATTTACAATTACAGATTTATTACCACATTTAGCACAAGACCAAATGGAGAAAAAATTAAGAAATGGTATTGATGGAGAAAATTTAGCAGTTTTACTTGGAAGCATTCCTTATGATGATGAAAATTGTAACGAAAAAATCAAATTAAATATTTTAAATATTCTAAATCAAAAATATAATATTACGGAAGCTGACTTCTTAAGTTCTGAAATAGAAGTTGTTCCAGCATTTAAAGCTCGTTCTTTAGGATTTGATGGAAGTATGATTGCAGCATATGGTCAAGATGATAAAATATGTGCTTATACTTCTCTATCAGCTATGATGAGCTTAGAAAATGTTAAAACAACTGCTGTTTGTATTCTTTCTGATAAAGAAGAAATTGGAAGTATGGGGAATACTGGTATGGAATCTCACATGTTTGATTACTTTGTTTCTGAATTATTAAATAAAACTGGTGAAAATAGACCAAATCTATTAGATAAGGTATTCTGTTTCTCTAGAATGCTTTCTGCAGATGTTGATGCAGGTTATGATCCACTTTATGGAAGTGTTTCTGATAAAAATAATGCTGCATTTTTAGGACGTGGTATTGGTCTTAATAAATATACTGGTGCTCGTGGAAAATCTGGAGCTTCTGATGCTAATGCAGAATTTGTTGCATGGGTTAGAAAAGTATTAGAAAAAAATGATATTAGATATCAAATTTCTGAACTTGGTAAAGTTGATGTTGGTGGCGGAGGCACTATTGCTTATATTTTAGCTAATAAGGGAGTTGATGTTATCGATTGCGGTGTTCCAGTACTCTCAATGCATGCTCCATATGAAGTTACAAGCAAATTTGATGTTTATTCTGCTTATAGAACTTATAAAGCTTTTTGGGAAGAATAAGAAATGAAAAAATGATTTAAAAAACTGCAATGAACCTTCATTATTAGATATGAAATTTTAATAAGGAAGGTTCATTTTTATATTCCACATTTTGTTCTTATTTCTTCTATTTTTTCATTTATTTTATTAATATCAGCTCCACTAAAATCTTTTGTATCAGAAATACCATATTTTTGTTTTATTTGTATAATCCTTTTCACACTTCTATTAATTCTACATTCTTTTATTTTTCCTGTTGTTGTTAAATTAATGATTTTATCTAAAACCCTCTGCTCTTCATCTTTATTAAATCTAAAAACAACAATATCATTTCCTGCTTCAAAAGCTTTTCTTACTGCCAAACTTGGTCCATACATAAATTTTATTGCTCTCATTTTTAAATCATCTGTTATTATTAAACCTTTGTATCTATATTTTACTCTTAAATATTTTGTTATGAATTTTCTTGATAATGATGCAGGAAAAATTCCTGTAACATTTGTTATTAACAAATGTCCAACAAGCACTGCATCTGCTCCATTTTTAATTGCCTGCTCAAACGGATACATATCTTCTCCTTCAAGTTTCTTCATTGACTTATTTATTATTGGTAAAAAATGATGAGAATCTTGTTTAGTTGCTCCATGTCCAGGGAAGTGTTTTATTACAGATACTATCTTATTCTTTTGAAGTTCTTTCATTGCCTTTATTCCACTTTCAGTTACAATATCTTTATCTGTACCATAACTCCTATCACCTATTGCTGTTCTATCATTAAATCGTTTAATATCTAGTACAGGCGCAAAGTTTAAATTTATCCCGGATTTATATAAAAGTTCTCCTATTATATTTGCTGATTCTGATACCAATTCCTGTCCGCCAATTGTTGCAACCAAATTTGCAGATGGTAAATTTTTTATCTCTTTTGGCATTCGATTTACTCTTCCACCTTCTTGATCTATTGCAATAAATAATGGTATCTTATTATTTTGGTTCAATTCTTTTAATTCCTTAATCAAATTAAGCATATCTTGATATGTAGAAAAATTTTTTCTATATAATATTACTCCACCAATTTTATAATTTTGTATCATATTTTTTATTCTATCCGTTATATAGTTTGTATCAAGTCCAATCATGACCATTTGACTGATTTTTTCTTTTATTGACAATTCTTCTATTTCCATATTTACTCCATTACTTTTTTCTTTATTTTAGCATACCAGATTTTAAAATACAACAAAAAAAGTAACCAAAATTTTCAATTACTTTTTAATCGTTGCAGTTCACAGCTATTAAAAATATTATGGATGTTGAGAGCCTTCCCTGAGGATTATATATATTTGAGATTGTGTCCTGTTCATTACGTTCAAAAAGAAAATCTAACATAAAAACCCGAGCCTCTCTCACTCAGGCATAAAATGCATATATGTATATGAGTTTAAACATTTCGAATGTGATTGGAGCAATATTAAAATTTCTTAAATAAATTTATGGAAAGAGTTCACGAGAGTGGAAGGGTGCCATAAATTTATTTTAGAAATTCTTATGTTGCGTATTGAACCGAGAAAATGTTTCAAATCATATACATATATGCATTTTTTCGTGAGCATTCTTCCGGTTTTTATTTAAAATTTTCTATTTTTCGCTCCAATCAAACGGACACAATCTCAAATATATATAATCCCCAGGGAAGGCTCTCAACATCCATAATATTTTTAATAGCTGTGAACTGTAGCTTTTATTTTTTTCTTTGTAGTACTATTTATTCAAAATCCTCTATTATTTGATTAAGTTCTTCTTTGCCATAAATCTCTAACCCCTCTTGCATATTAATCAAATCAGTTTCAGTAAGATATTCACTTGAAATATTAGTCTTTTCATACAAACTTTCACTTCCGTCTTTATTTGTCATATAAACAACAACTTTTCCGTCTTCAATTTTCAATTTAAAATGTTCCCCACACAAATCATTAAACTCTTTGTATAATGTTACTTTTCCCTTCTCAAATCCGATTACTTTCCAATCAGGATAATGAGCTTGAACTTCTTCTTTTGTCATATTTACAAGTTCTTGTGGTAGCTCCACATATTCATTTATTGTATGGTCACACTGTGCATAATATTTTTTCAAAATTAATATAGCACTTGCTGCAACTTTTTCTTCTGTGGAAGTTACTGCTGTTGTATTCTGCTCTTCTGCATATTCTTCTGTACATTCATCTTCTACTAACTCTGAAATATAATCATTTGACTCCGGTACATTCTCTTCATCTTTATTTTGATTGAATATTATATATGTTATGCCTACTATAATAATTACTGATATAATACTCGCTATAATTATTTTTGTTATGTTTTTCATACAAACATCAGCCTCCTAAAGCTTTAATTTGTATTAATTATTTACCAAAATTGTATTTTTTATACATTTAAGCTTCTGGAATATTAACATTTGATTATTTTTCACATTTATACTTATTTCTCCGTCTTTATCTGTTCTATATATCTTGCAATTTATATCTTTCAAGTTTTCTATCGTTCTATTACTTGGATGTCCAAATTTATTGTTTATTCCAACACCAATTAAAGCTATTTGCGGTTGTACAGTGCTTATAAACTCTTTTGAACTTGATGTTTTAGAACCATGATGCGCAACTTTTAATATTGTTGATTTTAATAATTGAGATCCTTTATATTTTTTCAAAATTGCTTTTTCAGCAATTTCCTCTATATCTCCTGTAAAAAGCATTGAAAAATCTTTATATACTAATTTACAAATTAATGAATTATTATTTAGTATATTTTCATTAATTTTATTTTCCATATCGGGCCATAATATATCAAAATATAAGTTTTTCTCTATATTTAATCTTTTACCAGCATTTACAATATGTACATTTATGCCTTTTTCTTTTATTATCTTAATAAATCTATTATAATTATCTGAATCCTTTATTTGTTTTCCTATTATCACATTTTCCACTTTCATATTTTGTAAAATATAAAGAACGCCATCACAGTGGTCTTGATCATAATGACTAATTATTGCATAATCTATATTTTTTATTTTTCTATCCAATAGATACGGTTCTAGAGTATTTTTCCCAACATCATATGTCTTACTTCCACCACCATCAATTAAAATTGTTTTATTATTAGGTGTTACTATTAATGTACTATCACCTTGTCCTAAATCTATAAAATAAATTTTTAAATCATGAGGAATCTTTTTTAAGCCACATATTAATAGTATTATAATTAAGAAAGCTATCTTGATTTTTGAAAAATATGGTCTAAGTTTATATCTTACTAAATATATTGTATTTTTAATTCTTTTCTGTGTTGGATTACAATTTTTAAAATGAAAAATTTGATATAAAAATCTAAATAAACAAACAACTATATAATATACTATCACTTGATATAAATCAGGTGTCACAATTCTAAAATTTCCAAAACTAATTTTTGAAATTAAAAGAATTCCATAAACAGGTATTTCTATTATTTTAGCAATTGCCATACCTGCATTTATTGAAATCATTGATATTAAAATTTGAATAAATCCTCCCATTACAATTATACCAATAATATAACTTAACATTAAATTTGTTAATATAAAACCTATTCCTATTAAATTAAAATTTAATGCCATTATTGGTGCAATTATAATTTGGGCTGAAATTGATACTGAAATTACTTCAATTATATTTTTACATTTTCTTTGAATTTTGAGAAATACATATTTCCATTTTCTATTTCTTATTTTTATACTTTTTAAAACTTTTTCAATTATTGTTTCAAAATATATTATGCCTAAAGTTCCACCGTAAGTTAGTAGAAAGCTTAAGCTTATTAGACTATATGGATTATTTATTAATATTATTAATGCTGAAATTGAAATGTTATTTAATGTATCACTTTTTCTATATACTATAAACGCCATACAAGATAAAATCCCCATAATGCTTGCTCTCACAACAGATATACTAAATCCTGTAATAAACATATATATTAATAAAACAACACTTGCAATTATTTTGCTTTGCTTTTTACCAAATATTTTTTTAGTTGAATTTGTAACTAATATTATTATATATGAAATATGCATTCCAGATACCGCAAGCACATGTGAAATATTACTATTTGAAAAATCTTGTTTTGTTTCTTTATCTATTTCATCAGTATATCCAAGCATAACTCCCATAACAATTTTAGCTATTTTTTCACTATATGTACTCTTTATAGCCTCTTTAATTTTTATAAGTGCTCTGTTTGAAACTTGCATTATTGTATTGGCTTTATTTTTTTCCAGTACATTAATATTTTTTACTTTTATAGTTCCGTATATTTTTAATGTTTTTAAATATTCTTTATAATCAAATCCTTTATAATTTCTTGCTTTAGATGGTTCAAAAAACTCTCCATTTGCATCTATTTTATCCCCATATTCTAATTCTTCTTTTGAATTAATATACAAATACGTATTTTTGTAATTTCCATCTATTACCTTTATTTTGTATCTATTATAATACTCTTTTTCTATTTTATTACTAACTACAATTCCTATAACTTCTAAATTTTCTATACCTTTATACAAATTTTCATATTTACTCTCATTATATTTGATTATTATATTTGAAATAAATGATGAAATAATTATCGTAAAAATAATATTTAATTTAAAGATTAATTTGATATATCTAAAATATCTTTTAATTGAAAAAATTCTAAATTTCTTTTTATGATATGGTAATTTGATTATAATATAAATTATTAATAACAAAAAATAAAAAGGCACTATACTTATTTGTAAGTATAGCCCCCATATTATACCTATAATATAACCAATTACTATTATAAAAATTGGTCTATTCAATTATTTTACTCTCCTTGCCCCTACATATCTTTTTTGATAATAGCTCGACGATAGTGATGTTATTACAACTCCTTCTTTTGGATTAGCTGCATGAATAAAACTATTTCCTCCAATATATATTCCAACATGACCTATTGATGAATTTGAAGAATTATTAAACACTACTATATCACCTGGTTGTAAACTACTTTTTTCTACTGCAACCCCATTGTTTATTTGACTTTTAGACGATCTACTTAAAGTTACACCAAAATGTTTATATACATATGATGTAAATCCTGAACAGTCAAATCCGCTTTCAGGTGATGACCCACCTGCAACATATTTACATCCTAAATATTGTTTTGCATATTCTACAACTGATGTTCCTTCTGCTGTGGTTGTAGATTTATCAGAACTTGTAGATTGTTCTTCATTATTAACTGTTTCTTGTTGTTCTTCCATTGGTGTAATATTATCCGGTTTTATTGTGTTTCCACCTCTTGATGTAGTTTTAACTGTTTTTTGATCTGATATATATTTAGCTGATACATATCCAGTTTTCTCTTTTAACTTAATTTGATACCATCCATCAACCTCTCCTGTTATTTCTACTTTATCATTTCTTGATAAGCTGTCTAATTCTTTACTTGATGTTGATGCTTCTTCTCTTACTACTAATCCTTCTGCATCCACATATCCTGTTTTACTAATGCTTTTTACTGTAGCTGTTGTTTTTTCTGCATCTTTTGATTCTTCTTGAACTGGCGTTTCAGTAGTAGTTGGTGTTTGTTCCTGTTGTTTATTTTCTTCAGATTGTTCCACTGATTGTTGTTCTAAAACTGGTTGCTCAGGTTGTTGTTCATTTGTTATTGATTTTTTTAATTGTGCTATTCTTATCCATCCTGTCTCTGTATCATTTTCTATTCTACACCAATTATTTATTTTTTCTAATACCTTTACATTTCCACTCATTTTATTTACACTTCTTGAATTTATAAGTGGTATTACTTTTACTTCTGTTTCTTGTTCTAGAGTATATTGATTATTTTCTGTTATTTCTGTTGATGTTTCTATTGTTTGTGTTATTGGTTCTATTTCTTCAACTTTTGTTGTATCTATTTCTGTTGTTTCTATATTTTTTTCTGCTGTTGTATCATCGTTATTTGTTGGTTGAACTTCTGCTGTTTCTGCTGTGGATGTTGCAGTATCTTGCTTACCTGTTGTATCATCATCATCTGTTTCAACAAGTTTATCACTTACATATCCTGTTATGTTTTTTTCATCTACTTTTATTTTGTACCAACCATTTTCTTGTTCTAATATTTCAACTTTACAGTCCTTGTCTAGTTGATCTATTATTGTTGAGTCTGTGTTTGGCTCTTTTCTTATATTTACTGTCTCTGAATTTATTCTTCCAGTTGTTGCTTCTACTTTTATGCTAAATATACTCATTATTGTTATCATTAGTATCATTATTGCAAATTCTTTAACTTTTTTCATTTTAAATTCCATTTCTTGAAGTCAAGCTGACCTCTTTATATTTTATTCTTTACCTGTAAAAGTATATACTTAAATTAAAAAAAAGTCAATTATTTTTGACTTTTTTTCACGAAAAACGTTTCTATATATTCTTTTCAACCAATGGTAATATTTGTTTCTTTCTTGAAACGACACCTGGCATAACAGCTATATTATCTTTAACTTCATATGTCTTTGAAATTGCATCTGTTCTATCACCTAAAACAATAGCTTCTGAATTACTATTTACTATATCTGTTATAACAAATACAAATAAACTTAATCCTTTTGCTAATATTTCTTTATTAATTTCTTGTTCAATTTTTGCTTTTCTTTTTAGAACATCTGGAATACTTACAGTATTTACCTGTGCAATAACATATTTAATATCTTCTTTTTCAATTTTTTTAGCATCTAATCTAATTAATTCATCTTCTGTATATTTATCAAGATTTGTACCTGCTTTTAACATTTCTAATCCATAATTTTCTACATCAACATTTGCTATTTTTGCAAGTTCAGCAAGAGCTTTTTTATCTTTTTCAGTTGTTGTTGGTGATTTTAATAAAAGTGTATCAGATATTATTGCACTTAACATTAATCCTGCAATTTTTGCTTCTATTTCAATATTGTTTATTTTATATAATTCAAATAATATTGTAGCTGTGCATCCTACTGGTAATGCATAATAGAATAATGGTTCTGATGTTTCAAAATTATTTATTCTATGATGATCTACAACTGCTTCTATTTTTGCTTTTTCTATCCCTTCTACTGATTGAGAAAATTCGTTATGATCTACTAGCATAACTCTTTGTCCTTCTTCTACACTTTCTATGTATTTTGGTGCTTCTATATCAAAATGTTTTAATGCATATTTTGTTTCTTCATTTAATTCTCCTAATCTGCAAGCTACTACTTCTTCTCCTCTTATTTTTGTTTGTAAATCTGCCATTACTAAACTTGAACAAATTGTATCTGTGTCAGGACTTTTATGTCCAAATACTATTATTTTTTCCATTTTCTTCTTCTCCTTTTTTATTTGTTTGTTTTTCTTAAAATTTCTTCTAATTCTTCTTTATTGAAATTATATTTTTTGTTACAAAATTGACATTGAATTTCTGCTTTTCCATCTTCTTCTATTAATTCAGTTAATTGTTCATTTCCAAGTGTCATTAATCCATCTGCAAATTTTTCTTTATTGCATTTACATTTATATTCAGGTTCTATTGATGTATCTATAATTTGTACATTTTCGTCTCCTGTTACTTTTTGAGCAATTTCTTTTAAACTTAAATTATTATCTAACATTTTTGAGATTGCTCCAGCTTCAAATATTGATTGCTCTACTTTTGATATCTCTTCTTCTGTTGCATCTGGCATTGGTGTTATTATATATCCGCCACTTGAACGAACTCCATCCTTATCTACTAAAACTCCAAGTGCAACTGCAGTTTGCTTTTGTTCTGATGTTTGAAAATAATTTGCAAAGTCTTCTGCAATTTCCCCCGATGTTAATGGACTTATTCCTATATATGGTTCTTTTAGTCCAATATCTTTTATTACATTTATAAATCCTTGATTTCCTATTGCACCACCTACATCTAATTTTCCAAATTCATTTAATGGTAAATCTGCATGTGGATTTGTTATACATGCCTTTACATGTGAAGAGTTATCTGATACTGCTACTATTTTTCCTATTGGTCCATTTCCTTTTATTTGAATTGTCAATTTATCTGCTTTATTTTTCATTTCTGCACCAATTAATGCTGTTATTGTTAAAACTCTTCCCATTGCTGCTGTTGCAAGTGGACTTAAATCATGTAATTTTCTTGCTTCTTCTACTAAATATGTTGTTGAACAACAAACTACTGATATTTTTCCATTATATGCTAAAAATTTTATTATTTGGTCTTTCATTTTTGCTCCTTCCTAGACTTCTTCATTTTTTACCAATTTATTTATTATCAATTAATTTAGGTTTACTTTCTTTTTCTTTTATAAAATTTCTATATCCTATAGCAATTGCAGCAATTATCATTAGTAAAAATGATAATGCTTTCCAAATTCCACTGTCAAATAGAATTATTGCAAACATTCCAAGAGAAGCACTTAATCCATATAAAATCAATACAGCCTGTTTTTGTGTGAAGCCTTTTGCTACTAATTTATGATGTAAATGTCCTTTGTCTGGTTTAAATACAGCTTTTATTGATTTTCCTTTTATAATTCTTCTAATAATTGCAAATAATACATCAAATATTGGAAGTCCTAAAACTATTACTGGTAAAACGATTACTGCTGCTGTATATGTTTTTGCAACTCCTAATATTGAAACTACTGCTAACATAAATCCCAAAAAGTTTGAACCTGTATCTCCAATAAATGTTTTTGCTGGCGAAAAGTTAAATGGTAAGAAACCTACTAATGCACCACTTAATGCTGTTACTAATACTGTTGCTACCATTGGAGAATTATTCATTAAAAATATTATTAATAATGATATACATGATATTAGTGATATTCCTGATGATAAACCATCTAATCCATCAATCAAATTTATTGCATTTGTAACCCCAACTATCCACACAATTGTAACAATTGTGGAAAACATATCGTTTAAACCTACTCTATATAGAAAAGGAATATCTAAATGTTCAATTCTAATTCCAAATGATACCACAATTATTGCTGCAACAACTTGTCCAAATAATTGTTGCCACCATTTTAGTGTTTTTGTATCATCAAATACACCTGTAATTCCAATTGCTACTATTCCAAGCATTAATCCTAATAATTTTTTGCCATATTCTTGTTCAGAAAATAAATCTATACTTCCTTCTACACTCATTATTATTAGTAAATATATCATTGATACCAAAAATCCTAATATTACTGCTGGTCCCCCAAATTTAGGCATTCTTTTAGTATGCATTCTTCTTTTGTCTTTTGGCACATCTACTGCACCAATTTTATTAGCTATTTTTATAGTATATGGTGTTGCCATAAAAGATACTATAAATGCTAATATAAATGCTATCGCTATATTTCCCCACATATCTACTTGGCCTCCATTATTTCATATTTTCGCTTTCTATCTCCTCTATTATTTTTATCCTTTCTGCATGTCTTCCTCCTTCAAATTCTGTTGCAAGCCACATTCTAACAATTTTTATTGCATTACTTGTATTCATATAATCTGCGCCTAGTGCTAATACATTTGCATCATTATGCATTCTTGAATATTTTGCTTCTTCTTCATCATTACATTTTGCACATCTTATTCCTTTAAATTTGTTTGCTACAATGCTCATTCCAATTCCAGAACGACATATTACTATTCCTTTATCACATTCTTTATTTTGCATTTCTAATGCTACAGTTTTTGCTATTTCTGGATAATCTACACTTTCTTTATTAAATGTTCCACAATCTATGTATTCAATTTCTTTTTCTTCTAAGTATTTCTTTATTTCTTCTTTTAATTCATAGCCTCCATGATCACTGCCTATTGCTATCATTTATATCACTTTCCTTTCTTATGTTTTGCAGCCATATGCTGCCTATATTAATATACCATAATCTCTTTGCTAGTGCAATATTTTTAGAAAAACTTGCTGATTTTTAAGCAATTGGTTAAATATCTTTATTTTTTACCATAAAATTTATTGATTAGTACTTGTCAAATCGAAACTTGTATGATATAATGTTACACGTTATAGTTTATTATTTACTAAGAGGAGGTGCATCACACATGCCAAATATTAAATCAGCTAAAAAAAGAGTTAAAATTATTGAGAAAAAAACATTAGAAAATAATATGATAAAAACTGGTTATAAATCAGCTGTTAAGAAATTTGAAGAAGCAATTGCTGCAGGTAATTTAGAAGAAGCTAAAGTTCTATTTTCTGAAGCTACTAAAAAAATTGACCAAGCTTGCACAAAAGGTGTAATTGTAAAAAATACAGCTTCTAGAAAAAAATCTAGCTTATCAAAAAAATTAAATGCTGCTATGGCATAAGAAGAACAAAAGCGGACATTAATAACTTTTGTATTTATTAAAACATTTTAAAGTCCGCGTCTTTGTTCGTGTGCGAAATTTGCAAAGCAAATTTCTGTGCAATATATTCATATTATAGGAAATTCGGAGAACTTTCCTATAATATAAAAAACGACATCGTCGTTTTTTTATTTTTTTATGCAAATAATCTACCAGCATAGTCGGAAGATTATTTGCATTTTTAAAACTGCTAGACATTGTCTAACAGTTTTTGAATAAACTATTTAATTTTAATTTTCTGGAGTTTCTGCTTCTTCTGAATCTTCAACTGTTTCTGATTCTTTAGTCGCTTCTGCATTTTCTTTTGGCACTTCTTCTGCATCTACTTCTGCAAAATCATTGTTCTCATCCCAACCTTCTTTACAATCCCAAAAATCCGCACAATCTTCTTCTTTTATGTCTTCATAGCCATATTTTTTGAAGAATGTTTTCAGTTTTGGTGCAAAAACAATTACTGCAGGAGCTAATGGTAAAATTACTGGAATAATCTGTTTTATCATTCCCTTTGCTTCCTCAGCATTTTTATCTTTGCCATCTAATTTCTTGCCATATGCAATAAATATTGCTACAGCAATTCCTATAAGCGCTACTAATTTTTTCAGATTCTCCTCATTAAAGAAGTCTTCATCAATTCCAAGTTTTTCACAAACTCTGTCCTGTACAAGTAATACACAGCCTTCTAATTGTTCTTTAATATTTCCAATTTTTTTATCATTGAAAATAGCCACTGCACAAATTGCAATTGCAGCTGGAAGAACCTTTTTAATAGTGCTTTCCCAAGGTTTAATTGCTTTAATTAACTTGTCCAATCCATTTGTTACTTCCTCTTCATCATGTTCGGCACCTTCATCTAATGCTGCTTTTTTCACTTTTCCATTGAAGTATGAAATAGCAGCTGTAGTTGCTACACCAATTGCAGCAATTCTTTTTAAATTCTTTTTGTCTTTCAAGCAATCTAAATCCACCCCTAAAGTATCTTTGGCTGTTTGGATAATGCTGTCTGATTTCATATCATCACCTTTCATTGCATAAGCCGCAAATGCCACACATGCAAATGGAGCTAAAACTTCTAAGTATTTTTCTCCTTTTGCAGTTGCTTCTCGTATTTTGTCATTTGCTGAATCTACTCCTTCACTAAATACTTTTTGGGCTAACATGGTGAGTATCCACATGGCAATTCTTGTATTTTGAGGATTATTACCACCTTTAAATCCAAGTAATTCTCCTACAGATATTAACCTTGTATAGGTTTTTATTCCCAGAGGATTTGATATAGGTAACACTTTTTCCTCTTTAGATGTAATTGGGTTTGCTCCCCAAACATCATCTTCTTCTGCTTTTACAATAAAAAGTGGTTCTCCACTATGAATAATTGTATCTCCTTCTTTTACAGTTGTTGATGGTACAAGTATTGATGGTAATGAAATTGTTGCGAGGTTACTGTACTCTGTCATCTGTTTTGTTTTTCTGTCAAAACCTCTAAATTTTCCTGTAGAGTATTCTACAACTGTTCCTAAGATTGTTGACTGAATCCGTTCATCTGTGTTTACTCCAAAGTCGATTCCAAAATCTTTAGACAGTTTGTTAATATCATTCATTGCTAACATCATCATACTCTTTTCTCCTTTTGCTTTAAATTCCTCTGTTACGTTTTCACTTTTGGTTTCAGGTTCCTCTGTTTCTTCTTCACTTTCTGTTTCAGGTTCTCCTGTTGCATCTTCAATTTCTGCTTCAGGTTCTTCTGTTACATTGCCTTTCTCTTTTTCCAAAAAGCATACAATTTCAACTTCAATCTTCATAACAAACATATCTTCAAGTAGTTTGCATACAGATTGTGTATAGAGACATTCGCTGCATTCCCCTTTACCATTTTGGCATCCGTCTCCAATTTTTTCTATTAATTGTATTTTCATAAAAGAATTATACTCGCCTTCTTCTATGACTTTATCCATGTCTTTTAACTTAACAATTTTAGTTATGCGTATTCTTTCTTTTTCTCTTTTAAACTCCGAAAAAGGTATTTTTAAATTTACTTTTTCATCTTCGAAGTTCAAAAAAATACATGGATGATTCATACAAATATTTAATTCTTGTAATTCTTCATTAATAGTAATTGTTACATATTTGGGTGTACTCATCATTAAATGATTCGAATCAAATCTGCGTGCACATGTAAGAGAAAAACCATCCAACGCAAAATTATATCTTAGCTCATGCCATTTACCACAGTAAGGACAACGCATCTCTATTTTTTTGGCCTTCTTAAAATCATCTGAACATATTTTGTTCAAATTTTTTTCCTCCTTATATAAAATTTATATAGTTTATTCTCCTTTCTTTAGAGTATATCTACCCTTGTTTTTCAACAGTAAATACCATGTAATATTTTATCATACTTTACATAAATTGTCAACAAATTAAAAAAAAGCTATAAATTTGAAATAGCAAACCCGCAGTTAAATTGCAAAATAATATATTACTTTTCTATTAAATTAAAAATCGCTAAAAATAATTAGCGATTTCATTTTTATTTATTATATTGATTCAAATTAATTCCATACGTTTTGTAAATCCAATCATAATAATTCCATGTTTCCAATGTGTCAGGTTTTCCATAATCAACTCCATAAGTTTCAACAGTAACTTTAGAAATTATTACATCATTAACAGGTGTACTTTTCTCTTTAGACTCTGTAGAATCACCACTTGAGCTACTAGAATCATCTCCAGAACTAGCTTCCTTAACCTCAACATTTTCAATATTATGAACAATATCCATACCTTCAATTACTTTTCCAAATGCTGCATAATAAGTATCTAATGATGAATTATCTGCTGTCATTATAAAGAATTGTGAACCTGCTGAATTATAACTTTCTGTTGTTAATGATTGTGAATAACTTTTAGTATAATCAGCTCTTGCCATTGATATAACACCTTCCGTATGTTTTAGAGTATTCTTTTTATAATCATTTGCTAAGAATTCTCCTTTAATGCAGTAATCTCTATCTTCCTGATCAGTTATTCCCAAATTACTTAGTTTTGGAGAGCCAGTTCCATCTCCATTTGAGTCTCCACCTTGTATCATAAATCCTTTTACAATTCTATGAAATTTTAACCCATCATAGAATCCATTTTGTGCAAGTGCTATAAAGTTTGATACTGTTTGTGGTGCCATTTCTGGATATAATTCAAGTTTAATTGTTCCAAAGTCTTGAACTTCCATTGTAACTATTGGATTTTTAACCTCCATTGTTGCTTTTTTATAGTATCCATAAGCAACTCCACCTATTAATACTATTATTAAAACTAATGCAATTATTGTAATAATATTTGATGCTTTTTTCATTTTTTTCTTCCTTTCTTATTTATATTAATATATTGTCAAATGCAAATTGTTCTTGCATTTTCTTTAATGTTTGCTTTATCGTTTTTGCTCTTACCTCTCCAATGCCGTCTACATTATCTAAATCACTTATTTCTGCAACTAAAATATGCTGAAACGACTTAAATGATTTTACTAAATTTTCTACTATTGAACTTGGCATTCTTGGTACTTTATTTAATATCCTATATCCTTTTGGATACACAGCAAGATCTTCAAAGTTTTCAAAACTCTCATATCCTAAAATTTTGGCTATTGCCTGTTCTTTTATTAAATCTTCATGTCCTAACTTTGATAATTGTTCTAAAAGCTCCTCTGCTGATATTTCATTTACTTGATAATCCTTTACTAGGTAAAGTTCTTCCTTTTCCACTCCACCTATTAGTTCCTCTAATTGCATACTTACTAATCTGCCATCTTCTCCAAGCTCATATATCTTTTTCTTTATTTCATCAACTATCTTCATTACCATTTCTGCTCTTTGTATAACTGTTAATACATTGTCAAGTGTTACTATATCATTAAATTCATACTCATTTAAAATACTTAATTTACTATCATATACTTTTCTATATTTTTCAAGAGTTTGAATTGCTTGATTTGCTTTATTTAGTACTGCTTCTGTATCCTCTAATATATATCTATTATTCTCTTTAAATACTGTTATTATATTTCGTCTTTGTGATATGCTTATTACTAATTCTCCAGTTTGTTTAGCTGTTCTTTCTGCGGTTCTATGTCTTGTCCCTGTTTCAACTGTTGGAATTTGATATGATGGAATTAATTGTGCATTTGCAAATAATATTTTTTTCATATCTCCACTTAAAACTATAGCTCCATCCATTTTGGCTAATTCATATAATTTTGATGAAGTATAGTCTTCATTTATAAAAAATCCTCCATCAACCACTTCATCGATAACTTCTTGTTTATCAGTTATTAGTAATAAGGCTCCAGTCTTTGCTTTTAAAATATTGTCTAGTCCTTCTCTTATTGGTGTTCCTGGAGCAATTTTTTTCAAAATTGCTGCAATTGGGTCTTCTTTAATTGAAGTCATTATTAGTATCATCCCTTTCTGTTGCTCAAAACTTATTTAATGCCTAACCTTCTTAATGCTTCTCCTATATTCTTGACCCCTATTATATCTAATTTATACTCATCTTTCAAGCCTTTTTTATTATTTTCTGGAATTATACATGTTTTGAATCCCAATTTTTCTGCTTCTTTCAACCTTTTTTCTATTAAATTAATTCTCCTTACTTCTCCTGTTAAGCCAACTTCACCCATTACAACTGTTGATTGTGGAATTGGTATATTTCTATATGCAGATGCAACTGTTGCAATAATTCCTAAATCGACTGCTGGTTCTGAAAGTTTCATTCCTCCAGCTATATTTAAATAAACATCTTGATTTCCAAGAGATAACCCTGCTCTTTTTTCAATAACAGCCATTAATACTGATAACCTATTATAATCAAAACCATTTGCAGTTCTTTTAGGCAAGCCAAAAACAGTTTGAGATGTTAATGCTTGTATTTCTACAAGTATTGGTCTTGTTCCTTCAATACTTGCCACGATACACGAACCAGACGGATTATCTTCTCTTTCAGTTATTAATATATCAGATGGATTTGTAACTTCACACATACCTTCTTGTCTCATTTCAAACATTCCAATTTCATTTGTTGAACCAAATCTATTTTTTACAGCTCTTAAAATTCTATATGTATTATATCTTTCTCCTTCTAAATAAAGAACTGTATCTACCATATGTTCCAACACTCTAGGACCTGCAATATTTCCTTCTTTAGTTACATGACCAATAATTATCGTTGTTATCTGTTGTGCTTTACATATTCTCATAATTTGTGAAGTAATCTCTCTTACTTGACTTACGCTCCCTGCAGCCGCTGATATCTCATCTGAATACATCGTTTGAATAGAATCAATAATTACAAGTTTTGGTTTCATATCTGATATTGCATCTTTCACAACATCTATATCAGTTTCTCCTAGAAACATTAACTCATCATTTTTTACATCTAATCTATCAGCTCTTAACTTTATCTGTTCAGCTGACTCTTCTCCAGAAACGTATAATACTTTTCCTTCGCCTTGTACCTTTTCACATAATTGCAAAATTAACGTTGATTTTCCTATACCAGGCTCTCCGCCAAGAAGTATAAGCGAACCATTCACCAGTCCTCCACCTAAGACTCTATCCAACTCTAAATATCCAGTAGATGTTCTATTAGCTTCTTGTCCAACATAACTATTTAATGGTTTTGGTGTATTATTTATCTTTTTTTCTATTTTATTCGCTTCTGTATATTTTTCAATTTTTTGCTCATAAAATGTATTCCAACTATTACATGTTGGACATTTGCCTAACCATTTAGGCGACTCATTTCCACATTCACTACATACAAATACTGTTTTTGCTTTTGCCATTCTTTATTCTCCTATCAGAAAATTTTTTTCCGGGCAATTTTGTACCCGGTACATTTTGTCCCATAATATCATATTTTATTTAGAATTACAACTTTTGGCATTTATTTCCTTTGATTTTCGTCTTATATCATGTTACTATATTTATATAGATAGTTCAATTTTTTGATTATTTACTAGAACTTTTGTATTTATTTTGTGTTTAGATTGGAGGTTCTTATGAATAAAATGTTTTTAGAGTTTAAAAATTTAAGTGAAGATACATATAAAATTATGAAATATGGATTATTATTTTCAGGTCTTGTGTGCCTATCCGCGGTTGGAGTTTTACTTGCTTACATATTTTTAGGAGTTATTTTTTTTTATCATTTAGGTTTAAGTTTATTACAATCTAGTTTTACATTTGCCGTTGAATTTATTGTTTGTGGCATTGTTGTTGATTTTATAAAGAAACGTGGTATTTGAAATGGGATATTTTTTTATCCCATTATTATTTTTTGTCACAAGATAATGGTTTTAATTGACTTTTTTTCTTTTTATATTTACAATATATTTTATAATTTATTTATTATTGCATATATTAAGGAAGGTGGTGATATTATGGAGACATATGATGATGGTAATGCTATTCATACTGTAGATACAAACCAAGTTCTTACTAATACATTTTTTAGAATGTTTTTAGGTTTGCTTGCTAGTGCTTTGACTGCCTTTTATGTTTATAAATCCGGCTTATATATTTCTGTGCTTTCTAATGGAAGCTATATGGCATTAGCTATTGTTGAAATTGCTGTTGTTTTAATTTTTTCTTTGTTGTTTAAAAAGCTTTCACCAACAGCTGTTACGATTTTATTTTTTGCATATGCATTTATAAATGGTTTCACTTTATCTGTTATTTTTGTTGCTTATGAAATGACTTCCATTACTTATGCATTTGCAGGTACAGCTGCTGTATTTGGAATTTTATCTCTAATTGGCTATAAAACTGATAAAGATATTTCAAACTGGGGCACAATTTTAACTACAGCTCTTCTTGTTGGTGTTATTTTAACTATTATTAATATCTTTGTTGGTAGCACTATGCTAGATATCGTTTTGGATTGGGCAATTTTACTTATTTTCTTTGGTTTGACTATTTATGATATGAATAAAATTAAACTTATGCAACAAGCTGGATTTTGTGATGATGAAAAGTTGTATGTCTATGGTGCAATGGAATTGTATCTAGATTTTATTAATATTTTTCTTCGTATTTTATCTTTGTTTGGAAAACGTAGAGATTAATTTTAAAAATTTTTCAAATTTTTTCAAAAAAGCCTTGAATTTGTTTTATTTTTGTGCTATTATATATAAGCATTTAGCAAATAAAACTTTTATCGAGGCGTAGCGCAGTTGGTAGCGCGCGTGGTTTGGGACCATGAGGTCGCAGGTTCGATCCCTGTCGCCTCGACCATATTAGACCGTTTTTCAAGGAAATTCATCAGAATTTGAAAACAGTCAACAAAATTTAAAAGTGCTATTTTCTAAGGATTTTAGAGAATAGCACAATTTTTTTGCGTTCTAAAAAATTCTCAAAAATTCCAATATTTTGTTCAGAAAAATGTTCCGCAATTTTTAAAATCTTAAAAAAAATTGTTCCGCAAATTTCCGCAAAGCAAAAATCATTGATATTTAGCCACTTTCAGTGTTGTTCAAAAAAACTGAAAGGAGAACTATTGTTATGGATTTTATACCTTATAAAGTAAATGAATATCTTGAAAATACTTTTTATCAAGTTCCAAAAGAATTATTTACAAACCCTTATTATAAAAAACTAAATTCAGATAGCATATTTTTATATGCTCTTTTACTTGATAGACTATCTGTTTCAAGAAAAAATGAATGAATTGATGAAGATGGTAATGTATTTTTATTATTTGCAAGAAAAGGTGTTGAAAAGAAATTGAAATTATCAGATAAGACAGTTACTAAAACTTTTAAACTACTAGCTGAACATAAGCTAATATATGAGAAAAGATTAGGCTTTAGAAAAAAGAATATTATTTATGTTGGAAAAATAAATCATGTACCAACATCAGAAATTATGAATCGTAAAAATTACGACTCAAGAAACGGAGAAAATACGATTCAGGAGTCAGAGAATTTACGATGTAGTAATAATAAATATAATAAGAATAATTATAGTAATACACCCCAGTGAAAAAATTTAGATGCAGTAATAAATTATGCAATGAATAGAGAAAAAACTGAAAATGGTATTTTAGTATCTGCAATAAATTGTTTACCACAAACAGCCTATTCTCAAATGATGCTAACTAAAAAAACATTTCATAAAGAAGATGGCAGATTAGGTTATTACATAATACAATCTTTTAATGGTAATGAAATCTCTCCAGATAAGTGCAACAAAATCGGAATAGAACTTGCTAAACAACTATGGAGAGTAAGTATCAAGTTATAGTTTGTACTCATACTAATAAGAAAAATATTCATAATCATATAGTTCTCAATTCTGTTTCATTTATTGATGGTAGCAAATACCACAACTCAAATGTTGAAATTGCATTACTTCGACAAACAAATGATGATATTTGCAGAAAACATGGATTATCTATAATTAAAAGTACAGAAGCTACAAAATACCAAGAGTTTATAGATATATTAGCTTTTAAAGGCTATTATATTAAAAAGTCTAATAATGTTATATCTGTTTCTACTCCGTACTATAACAGAAATATAAGACTTGCCAGAGCCTTTGGAGAAGATTACACATTTGATAATATAAAAACTAGAATATATCAACCTACTTTATATGATAGATATTTAAAAAGAACTAACAATGAAAAAGTATATAAAGTAAGAATTTATGATGGTATTAAAATTGATCAAGAAAATTTAAAGACATCATCATTTTATAGATTATATGTTCATTATTTATATTTGCTTGGGAAATTACCACCTAGAATCCATTATGAAGAAATAGATAAATTTAATAAATTAGCAGATGAAATGAATTTAATATGCACTTATAATCTAATAAGAAAGCTACTAATGAGTCTGATAAAACTATTATTAGGGCTAAAATAGAAACTATTACTGAAGATATTAATAAAATAAATTCTAAAATTCAAACTTGCAAACGAATTATTACTAATGCTGAAAAAGGCGAAAAAGAAACTATTTTAATAAATAATGGAGCATTAGAAAATCAACAAAATAATGAGCAGGAAAATTCAATTAATAAAAATAAAGATAAAAAAAGAATTAGATAGAGCTCTTTAGTAGTTCTATCTAAAATCTAAGTTATCTCATTACTAAATAATTAAATATATTTCCATATTTTTTTATATTGTTCAAGTTGTTCATTTTTTTTAACCTGTGCTACAGGATGATATAAAGGAATTATAATAAAATCTTTTAATTTTATTTCTGGATAATTAATAATTGTATCTTTTAAAGTCTTACAAATAGTAAAATTATAGGTCTTTGATAATGAATAGATTGGATAATATCCTAATGTTAATATGACTTTGGGTTTAACTATTTCAATTTGTTTCATTAAATATTCGCTACAATTATTTGTAGATTTTTTTAAATCAATATTATTCCCTCTGTAATTATCTCCTTTTCTTGCACACATAATTGCATTAGTAATAAATATATCACCTAAACTATATGTATTATTTGAAGATTCTTTAATATAATATTCTAGTTGTTTTTTGGTATTGCTTTTTTCTTGTTCAATTAAATATTTCCAATTACTTTTACTTGGATTTTTTATATACTGTTCGTTGAACATTTTCATATCATTAAAAGGTCCCCAATCTTGACCTATAATCATAATTTTAGAATCTAATCTATTAAACCAATTTGTCCAAATGGATGGTATATTTCTGCAAAAATCATAATCATTATAAATATTTATCAAAGAAAAATCTTTACCACTTTTATTTTTAATATTAACACATCTTTCACAAATTCCTAATTCTTTTAATAATTCATTATATAACTGTTTTTTCATTAAATAGCTCCTATATTTTTTCATATATAAATTTATTTACAATATTTCTTATGTTTTCCATTCTACTTTTTGTTTCTTTATCTTTATAATCAAATCTGTCTATTAATATATTTATATAGTCATTTTCTTTTACAATATTATATTTTACATCAAAATTTAAATCAAATGTAAATGCTAATATACAAACCCAAAAGTCCAATGGTGTTACTCTATCATAGATATTAACACATTCCTTATTTAACACGGTTTCATATACTTTATCACTACTTGAAATATATGCTAATTTTCGTTCTGCAAAATCTTTTACGGTTCTATCCTTATACAAAATAATATTTTTAACTTTTTCATTATATCTTTTGCTTCCAAAAGAGTGCGGTACATTGACTCTCAATTCAGGAAAAGTTGCTGCAGGTTTATCTGGATTTTTGCTTATATAATACTGTTCTGAAACTACTGGACTTAATAAATGAGATTTATTAACTCGATTTCTAATTTTTCCAACAAATTTAAATCCTATAGCATCAAAGTTTGACTTTGGGAATATTCCATTTACATTAAATTCTTTATCTGAGTTTATTATTATTTCTGTGTTTTCTTTTATGTTATTTATTTCGGTTAATTTAAATGCATCTGCTTTATAATCAAGCATTGCTGAAGATATTGCATCTAATATCGTTGTTTTCCCACAACCATTTTCTCCAACTAATATATTTAATCCAGAACCTTCATTCTCATTATCTGGTATATTGAAATTATTTATTTTAAAATTATCATTTGTTTTAAATAATCCATAATTATTAATTTCTAAATTTAAAATAAACATTATATTTCCTTTCTTTAATACTATTGTAATTAGCTTTATACTTTATACTTTATTTTTTAGTTCTTCATAAATCTCATCCCAATTATTTACTCTTACTATTTCTTTATCTTCAATGTCACTATTCATTTTAGTTGTCATCAAAATTGATTTAATACTATTATCAGCTAATTGTCTACAAGTCTCATAACTATCTTCAATTAACACATCGATTCCATGTTCCTTGCAAAATGTTAATTTATCACTAACATGTAAATTCAAACTATCATAAGGAATATTAAAATTATCTAAACTTCTTTTAGTAATTGCTTCTGTATCACAATTTTTAATATTCATTAATCTTGCTGTAATAAAATGTATTGTATTTCCTTCTTCTTTTAATTTTTGAATTGTCTTATCTGCATTAGGAAGCATTGTACATTCTTCCAATACATTTTTATAATATTTATCGAAAAAAACAAATTTTGTCTTTTCATCCCAACCATACAAAGCTTTTAAATAATATCTATTTTTAATCAAACCAAAACTATCTCTATTAGTTGGTACTCCAGATATTTCTTCTTCAAATATATCTGCATATTTTAGCATTGACTTAACTGTTAAAAATGTTGTATCATCAATATCAATTCCTATTTTCATTACTTACCTCCATTTCTCTCCATTAATATATTTTGTTAAAGCCATTATAAAAGAATATTCTGTTAAATCTATTCTTGAAATTTCATTATGTGTTAATAATTGAATGCCTCCACTATGATTATGTCTTTCTTTATCTTCCCCTAAAACAGTATCCATTGCTTCACTTAAATTTGTATCTAAAACTTTCTGAACTAAATTATCTGGAACTGGAAATGAAGGGCTTGTTCCATAGCTTTCAAAATCTTTATTATCTTCAATTACTGCAATATTAGTAATCATCCATCTACCTAATAAATCATTTATTCCACTTTCAATTCCCAAAAACAAATCTGCTTCTATATTATTTTCTTTTGCATATTTTTTTAGATTTCTAACTCTATTTTTAGCTCCATTATAAATTTCTTTATTTACGGGTTGATCTGGAACATCAGATTCAACAGGTATCCCGATAATTTCAACATCTTTAAAATAATGTTCTAAAGCTTTTTTTGCTCCTTCAATTTTACCTTGATTTTTTGTAGCAATTAATACTTTCATTCTTTTCCTCCTCATATTAAATTTTTATTGTGTTATCATCGTTAAATCGCCAAAATAATCTAACACATTATCAATAACATCTTTTATAGGTATTTCTAGCCAATTGTTATTTGCTGTATTAATTCTTGATTGAAATCTGTTATTATTTAAAATATTTGTTAATCTAATATGTATATCTTTTAATTCATTTTCACGCATTGATTCATCTTGAAAAATTAAAATATCTATGAATTTTATTAGCTTGTCCTTATCTAAATTCTCATTATTAATTAAATAATAAAAATCAAAAATATCTTTAAATCTTGTAGAAGTAATACCAAATTTTAATAATGATTTTAATTTTTCTACAATTATTTGTTCTTTAGAATTAATTAGTAAGCTAACACTTTCATTTATTATATTAAAATCAAAATAGTACTCATCTTGTCCTATATCAAAGTATTTATGAACTCCAATATCTAGTTTAGAACTTATTGAATATTTATTTTTATCAGTTAGCTCAATATAAACTCTTTTCCCATCATAGTCTTGATGATGTAATGGTTCGATTTTTCCAGTAACTTTAATTTTTACACCATCATCTGTATTATTTAGTTCTTTTATAAAATTAAGAATTGATTTATCTTCTAAAGAATATTTTATAAAATCAATATCCATATCTCTAGTTGCACGACGCATATCTTTAGAAATATTATGCATAACAACTCCACCTTTTACAGTTATATTTTTACTGTATTTGCTATTTCCAATTTTAAGTAAAACAATATCTTGTGCAACTTTTGGAATTGCATCATCTTCAGAATAACCTGCTGTTACATATTTATTTACTAATTCGTATATATTCATTAAAACACCTCGTCTTGTATTATTTCAAAAATTTTATCTCCATTTACAAAGTATTGTAAATATTCTTCTATCTTTTGTGTATCTAATGAATTTGCTAGTTTTCTGTAATTAGATATAATTTCTTTATATAAATCATATCCAATTTGATTTTTGTTTCTAGCTAAATCAATTAGCATTCTTTCTTTATCATAAATATTTATTTTAATTCCTTCATAATCAATTTCAGTTTTTCCTAAATTATATAATTCCTCTTTCATACGGATTTGTTTTATTTTATTAGAAGATATCATTCTGTTATTTCTATCTGTTGCTAAATATATTTTATCTGGAATTACATCTGTTAGATTGTGATAATAATAAGCAGAATAAGAAGTAAATACTCCATATGGATATTTCTTCATAATAATATCTAAATAATGTACACTTGGAACATCAGAATATATTCCTTTTTCAATTTTATATATTTCTTTATTTTCTAAGGCTTTTCTAATTTGATAAGTACTTTTATACTTACTTTTTATTTCACTATGGTTATATAACATACTTTTTTACCTCCAAAAACATTTTAACCTAATTCGCTCCACAAGTCAATAGTTAGGGAGTTAATTAGGTTAATTTTTTTGTTTTTATTATGACACTGAATAAATTGCATAAATTCAGTGCCATAGTTAAATTTTTATTATATTTTTAATCTATATTTGGTATTTTTACAGTAATTCCTCTATCAGTATGTATTACATTACGAGATATAATTTTTCCTCTACTCTTATATACATTAGCTTTATTTTTACATTGTGGTGTGTCATATTCAGCTTTTGGATTGTTTGCAATAAATGCTTTTTCGCAGAAATTACATATTTTTAATAATCTAACATCTTGAGCCATTTGCATAGAATAAGATATATCGATAGCTTGTTTTAAATAATTAATTGTAAATCCAAAGCTATTGTTATAATATAAATCTTCTATCTTATGTTCTAAATGATTTATACTTAAAAATGGTAATTTCATTGTTAAAGGTTTATTATCTAATGTTGAATAAAAATGCTTATACAATGACCTTGCATAATTTAAAACCAATTCAAGTGGTTCTGCATAATGTTCTGAATATATTAAATATTCATTTATAAAAGATGTTAAATAATCTTCTTTTCTATTATTACTAGCTATATCTTTATATTTTTTTATTAAACTATTTATTTCTCTCTTATTTAATTTTGGTAAAAAGAACTTTAAATATTCTTCTGTACTTATAAAATCTACATTTTCCTTTCTATTTATATAAAAAGGATCTCTTACAGCTACTTTTTCATCTAATACAAAATACTTATTTATAGCTAAGTCAATCATAAATCCAAAAGAACCATATTTAGTATAGTAATTTAATAATTCAAAATCTTCTATTGGTTCTTTAAAAAATTGTTTTTTTCCTATATTTAATGTTTCAATTAATAAATCATCAATGTGTTCTGTTATGCTAATAGCTTTTTTAGTTGCTTTTTCTTCTGGCATAACATATCTTTTACCATCGATTTCTTCAATTTTATATTTGCTATAAACATAGCAAAATGGTGATGATTCTAGTCTTAAATTTGTTCTCATTTTATTCACTCCCAAATTTTTTCAAAAATTTTATTGTAAGCTATTGACAAATATAATAGATTACTGAAAACTGTCAAGAGAATTAAATAGAATTCTTTTGAAGCACATTGAAAATTGAATACCCAATAGCTAGATACGAAATAATGATACACTTGCATAGCCACAGCTCGAGCGTGATAAAACCGTCGCAAGCAATGGGTGCAACTCGGACGGAGTAGGAGTGGTGAAATTCCAGTGGAGTATGAAAATGCCGTTTAGCATTGCCCAGAATAGAGGGACAGGAAGAATATCATTCAAAATTTTCACGAAAGGAGGAGTAAGTTATATGGGAGATACAGTTAAAGAACTTCCTAGATTTTTCTCAACAGAAGATGTTAGAAAAATTTTAAAAATAGGAAATAAAGCTTGTTTAGAATTATTTCATAGAGAAGATTTTCCCTGCGAGAGAATTGGAAAAGGTTATAGAATTGCAGAAGAAAGTTTCAATGAATATTTTAAAACAAGACGAGTTTACAAATAAAAAAGAAGATTTAAATATGCGACATTTAAACCTTCAAATACAAATATTATGTATTTAAAAAACTGAAAGAAAAACAATATGAATTATGCAAAGGATGCGATAAGTTTTATGTATCAAAAACTTGTAAAGCTGTATTAACAGCAGGACGAGATCAAACAACAGGTCAAACTCAAAGAAAGTCATTTGTTGCTGATACCGAACAAGAAGCATTAGATAAAGCTTTAGATTATAGAATAAATCTAAACAAAAACGGTGGTCCAAGAATTATAACAAAAACAAATAAAACTTTAATAGATTTAGTAAGACCAATGATAGAAGAACAATTTAAACTAAATCGAATTAAAGAATCGACCTATAAAAGAAAATTAGACACATTAAAACAAATTGGAAATGCATCATTTGCAAGAAAGCCAATTACAAAAGTAACAAGAGATGAAGTAGTTAATTATCTTGCTAAACTAAAAACTTATTCAAAAACAACAATAAAGCAAAATTATGAACTACTATGTATGGAATTTGGAGAAGCTTATCATCAGCAAATAATAAATGATAACTTTTTAGATGGTTATAAAAGAATTGAAAAGCCTAAAAGCGAATACAACGGACATCATAGAATAGCACTTACAATAGATGAACAAAGAAAGCTAATTTAATTTTTAAATGATGTAGATTATTCAAATTTCAAACACAAATATCTATTTTTGTTATTGCTTAGTACAGGAATGAGAATAGGCGAAGCATTAGTATTAGATTATACTAAAGACATTGATTTAGAAAAAGGAATTGTAATAATTAGAAGAACACAAACTAAAGATACAAAAGGAAAATCTAGAATAGGAGAAACAACAAAAACTTTTTCTGGTCAAAGAACTATTAATTTAATGATATTAGTAGAAAAGCAATTGAAGATGCCATGAACCATATCATTCCAAATAAGTTCCATTTACTATTCTATAATCCAACAAATAAACAATATGGATTATATGAAGAAGCTAGTATTAATTCTGCATTAAAACGAGCAGGTTTAAAATTAGGAATTGGACTTTATGAAGAAGTCAATTCAAAAGGCAAAAAAGTGACAAGAACAGATATACACACTCATATGCTTCGAGGAACTTTTGCAACAAGATGTGCAGAAGCCAAAATTGCTCCAGTAGTATTAAAAGAAGTATTAGGTCATTCTGATATATCTATTACAATGAAATACTACATTGATATAGATACTGATTTTATTAAGGCTGAGAATAAAAGTGTAGTTAATTATTTGATAAATAAAAATATTTTTGGAGTAATACAAGATAAAGACAATCTGGCTAGTTAAAATTATACAAAACTAATTAAAAAACATTGGAACTATGCGGAATTTTAAAGCATATACAACTTTAAATATTCCGCAAAAGTGTTCCGTAAAATATTATACAAACGCTGAAACGCTTAAAATATCAAAGAAAATAGTACAAAGTGTCGAGTACTCACCTCGACCATATTTATAGCTGTTTTCAAGAAAATTTGAAAGAACTTGAAAGCAGTTTTTATTATATAAAGATACTATTTTCTATAATAGTAGCATGGAAACTTTATTCTTTCCATGCTATTTATCCCATCTTCATATCTTTCAAGATTAATATTATTCTCTTCAACATTAATGTAGTCACCTTTATTCATAGCATCAATAAATTCTGCCCCCTCTATTCCAAATCCATTTATAAACTCGGCTATTTTGTTTTTACTTGTCTTTTTAATCCTTGAACAATTTTCCATTCATCACTCATATTTTTCCTCCATACATAAAATGTAATAACCTAATAACATACTATCGTTATAAAAAGTAGCCTATAAGCTACTTTCTATTTTACGTTCTTGTTTTCTAAAATAAATAACCTTAACAATATTCATAGAATCAAACTTCTTTTGCAATTCAACAATAAGTATAGGAAGTAATGAAATTCCAATTGTAATAAACCATTGATGTTGAGTTAGAGGAACAACTTTAAACATATCAGCCAATACTGGAATCCATACAACAATAGTTTGAACAATAACACCTAGTACAAAACTCCAAATCAAATACTTATTCTCAAATAAACCTATTTTGAATATAGATTGTTCACTTTTTATGTTGAAACTGTGGATAAGTTCTAATAATCCTAAAGAAACAAACGCCATTGTTCTTGCAACATCTAAGCCATAACATTTATTTCCTATTCCAAATGCTACAAGTGTTAATACTCCAATCATAATACCTTCAACAACTATTTTATTCCATAATCCATCTGCAAAAATGCCCTTTTTGTTATCAACTGGCGGTCTTTTCATAATATCCTTTTCAGCAGGCTCTAGTCCTAATGCAATTGCTGGCAATGAGTCTGTTACTAAATTTATCCACAATAATTGAATCGCTAACAATGGAGATTTTAATCCTAGAACAAGTCCCATAAATACTGTTACTATTTCGCCTATATTTGTTGCAATCAAAAAATGTATTGCTTTTTTGATATTATCATATATGTTTCTTCCTTGTTTTACTGCCTTTACTATTGTTACAAAATTATCATCTGCCAATATCATATCAGCTGCATTTTTGGCAACATCTGTCCCGTTTTTTCCCATTGCAATTCCTATATCTGCACATTTTAATGCAGGACTATCATTTACACCATCGCCTGTCATTGCAACAACATTTCCATCACTTTGCCAAGCTTTTACTATTCTAACTTTATGCTCTGGCGTAACTCTTGCAAATACTGAATATTTTTTTATATCTCTTACTAATTGCTCTTGAGAAATTTGGTCAAGCTCTTTTCCTGTTATTGCTTTATCATGTGGTGCTAAAATATTTAACTCTTTCGCTATAGCTTTTGCTGTTGCAATATGGTCACCTGTTATCATTACAGTTTTTATTCCTGCCTTTTTACATGTTCGTACTGCTTCTTTTACTCCTTCTCTTGGGGGATCTATCATTCCTATTAACCCTACAAAGTTTAATCCATCTTCTAATAAATTCATTTCTGAGCTTCTAGGTAATCTATCTATTTCTTTATACGCAACCGCAATTACCCTTAATGCCTTTTCTGCCATTTGCTGATTTTCTACTTCTAGTCTATTTTTTTCCGCACTGATTAAATCACATTTATTTAATAAAATATCTGGTGCACCTTTTGTTATAACAAGATATCTTCCTCTATATTTATGTATTGTTGTCATCATTTTTCTGTTTGAATCAAATGGAATTTCTGCAATTCTGGGCATTTCCTTGTATAAATTATTTTTATCCAAATTATGTTTAAGTCCATTTTGTACTAATGCAATTTCTGTAGGCTCACCATTTACCTTTGTTTGTCCATTTTGAAGGACAATATTACTATCTGTACACATCATAGCTAATTTACTTGCTAACATTGTATCGCTTGCATTTATTTCTACAACAGTCATTTTGTTTTGAGTTAATGTACCAGTTTTGTCTGAACAAATAACATTACTACATCCTAGCGTTTCTACTGCCGGCAACTTTCGAATTATGCTATTATTTTTTGCCATTTTACTTACTCCAATTGATAGCATAATTGTAACAATTGCAGGTAAGCCTTCTGGAATTGCTGCAACTGCTAATCCTACTGAAGTCATAAACATTTCGATTGGATCGATGTGTTTTATCATTCCTATAAAAAATATAAGTACACAAATTACTAAACATACTATTCCTAATGTTTTTCCCACTTGTGCCAATTTCTTTTGTATAGGTGTTTCTGGCGTTTCATCTTCCATTATCATATTAGCAATTTGTCCAACTTTAGTATTCATACCAGTTTCTGTTACAACAGCTTTTCCATGTCCATTTACAACAATACTTGCCATAAATACCATATTTAACATGTCACCTAATGGAACATCATTTTGTGCTACCATATCTGAATTTTTTAAGACCGGTTCTGTTTCTCCTGTTAAACTTGATTCTTCTATTTTTAAATTATGGCTTTCTAATAGCCTGCAATCTGCTGGCACATAAATTCCTGCTTCTAGTTCTACAATATCTCCTGGAACTAAGTCTTCTGCATGAATTTCTTGTATTCTTCCATCTCTTATTACTTTTGCTTTTGGTGGAGTCATTTGTTTTAATGCTTCAATTGATTTTTCTGCTTTCGCTTCTTGAATTACTCCCATAAGTGCATTAAATACTACAATTGCTATTATTATTATTGAATCAACATAGTCATTTTCTCCTTGAAAATATGATGTAACTGCTGATAAAATTGATGCTATTATTAAGATGATAATCATAAAGTCATTAAATTGCTTTATAAATTTTATTAATAATGTTTCTTTTTTCTTTTCTTCTAGTTTGTTACTACCATATTTTTGTTTTCTAGTTTGTACTTCTCTTTGTGTTAAACCAGTCCCCTGCTTTGTCCCTAGTTTTTGCACAACTTCTTCTTTTCTTAATGTTTCCCACATAATTTTCCTCCTTGTTTTTCTTTTAGTAAAATTGTATGTGGCTTGTCTTTTATTTATTACAAAAAAACTACCCGAATCACGGGTAGTTTTTCTCTTAACTTATTTTTTTTTCAAAAAATGTCATTGGCTCTAATACATTAATTGTATCAACGAGTTCTTCAATTCCTTTTTCATTTCCTGTTTTTACTTGATACGCTATATGCGTATCATTTTCATAGTAAAATTTCATTGCACTATGTATATATAATGCTGAATTGATATTTCCCCAAGTATTTGAAATGTTTTCATCAACTTCTACATAATCGACATCTTTTTTTTGTGCATTTATTATTAAAATAATAGGTTTTTTATTTAATTCGATCAGTTTTTTTGATGTTTCTCTAAAACTTGGTGTAATTCCTTTCTCAACATTATATACTAATATTGTGTTTTTACTCTCTTCAATATTTCTAACTACATTGATACCATTTTTTTGGAATTCTTTTATAAGATAATTTCTTACCTCATCTTCCTCCTTTCTGTATTCTTCGTCAATTAAAATTGCTACACTACTCATGTTAATTAACCTCCTTATAGTTAGCAAATAAGTTAAAAATTACTATATATATTATAGCACTCATTTACATAATTTGTCAACGATTCAATAATAATTTTATTCTAACCATATCCGCTAATTCCAAGTTTTCTAATTTCATTTCCCCATTCATAATCTTCTGGTATAAATCGATTGTCTTCTTTTTTTCTGTTTCATAATCTAAATCTTGAACATAAACATATCTCTTTTTATTTTTCTGAAGTTTTTGTATATCACTATTTATATTAGTACTATTTTGATTTTCTTTATATTTACTATATTTTTCTGTTTTAAAAAACTTCTTTCTTAACCATATCAAAATTTTAGAAAATAAATTATTAGGTCGAAGAATCAAGTTATTCATCTTCCATCACCTTCCAATCCTTCTTTTATATTTTTATATTTATGATCAATTGTTTCCTCAGTTTTTTTATATTCCTTTATCGCTTTGGAAGTAGAATCCTTTAGAAAACTTACTCCATTTATTTCTATTTTGGTTCCATTTCCTTCATTTAATTTTTTTACCTCTTCTAAAAATTCCTTAGTAGTAAGTCCAGCTTTTTTACTCATTTTACTTAACATAGATTTTTCAGTTTTTATTTCTTCTTCTTTAATTTTTTTATCTAAATATTTATCATATTCTCTCTTGAAACTTGGGATTTCTCTTGCTAATATTGATATTCTATTTCTTTTGTCTGTTGAAAATTCAGGATTTAGCAAACTATCAACACCTTCAAATTCCATTCCATTTCTTGTATCTTCTTTAAAAAATACATCCGGATGGTACTTTATAGAATTTAAAATACATCTTTCAATATAACCTTTTGCTTGCTCTAAATTTATTAACACATTATTTGAATCACAAAAATTATGGTTATTTTCTAGTGTTTCTTGCAACACCTGTTCTATGCTAAAATGGGTACCATCTTCGTTGCAACCATACATGAATTCTTCAATAAATTTTCTAGAATCAATAAGTTCTTGAGATAATTTTCCGGATCTATCACACCCATTTGGTCCATATTTAATTCCTGTTATCCATGAATACTCATTAAATTTACTATTTACTCTTATAAAATTGTCCTCTCTTGATTTCTTACTTTTTTCTCTACTAATGCAAAAAACACTTTCATCTTCATCTACTACAAATCCTTCTTCATTTTTCTTTGCCATTTTTCCTTTTACTTTTTCAAATTTATTTTCTTCGAAATACTGTTTTCCAAAAATATCTAAGAGTTCATTTATTTTTTTTGAATCACCTATATCTATTCCTTTTATTTGTGTAATTTCTAATTTTCTCAATGTTTCTAATGAGTATTTTGTTATATATGGTGCTATATTTTTGTCTGTTTCTTTTTTTGTTCCACTTGTTAATAACAATCCTCTTATATAAGCTAATTCTTCTCCTAAATTATAATCTTCAATTACACCATTCTTTTCTTTTAAAACAGTATATCTCTTATTTTTTGCATCAATATCAAATTCTTCATTAGCAGTTGTATAATTTGTTAAGTCTTTTACTATTTTATTTATTTCATTTTGTGGAAAATTTTGTTTTAGAAATTCTTTCAATTCTAAATTTTTAAAGTCTGATACCTTTTCACTTTTTCCTTTTGAATTAGCATATTCAAAATATATTCCATCTGGAAATTCCATATCTTCTTTATAATTTTTTATTATGCTTAATACATTCAATAATTTTTTTATTCTATAATCATCATTTCGTGATTTTATGTCTTCTACATATTCATTAACTCTTTGTTGTAATGGTGTTAACTCAAAAAAGTCTTGACCTGATATTTCACTTTCTGAAGGTTCCAAATTTTCTTTTCTTTCAAGATTTTTTGATGAAATTTGATATTTGCTCATCAATCCATCTATTTGTGTTTTGATTTCATCAATTGATTTATTAAATCCTGAATTATTCATGTTTGTATATCTATTCATTAATTTTTTTAGTATTAAACCATATCTGATTTCTTGTTGATTATTTTTATAGTCTTTGTTTACATCAGGAATTTTATTTTTTTCTTCAATCCAGTTGCATATTTCTTCTAATTTAGATAAATCGTATTCTGGTGAAAATTTTTCTGTGTAATTATTTACTAAATAATTATACCTATTGCAAGCAAGGTCTACTACAGATGGCCTTTGCATATCTTTTTCACTAGGTGAATGTATAGTCCTTCCTATTCTTTGTGAATATACTATTTCAGAATTTGTTTTAGAATACATAAAAACACCCTTGGTTCCATCTAAATGTATTCCTTCATCTAATAATTTTTTTGATAAAACAATATGTACCTTTTTTCTTCCATTTTGTTCTTCCTCTTTATTTTTTTCTGATATTTCATCTAACTTGTTTTTGTCATTTTCATAGTGAATTTCAATATCATCAGCATTTTCAAAGGCTTTTTCTAATTCATATTTTATTCTTTCTTTTTCACTTTCTATATACTGATCATTTGTTTTATATAATTTTTTTAAGATTTCACCTTCAAAATTATTAATACTTGCAATATAAATTCCGCCTTTAGCATCTTTTATAGCTTTTTTTGCTAAATTTATTCTACTTTCTTGCATTCCTGAAGCAATCTTTCTGAAACTTTTAGCACCATTAAATAACTCTTTTTCTAAATTTACTATTTGGGCTTCAAATTCCTTTTTTTGCTTGCCATTGCTAGTATTAGAAGCTTTGTGATTTAACATCATATATTCCCTCATTGCAGGTTCATTAATGTCAATTTTATTATTTTCTATTATTTGGTTGAATTTTATTAAGTTTCTTAGTTTTATAGAAGCGTTTTTTCCATACTCATTATTAATTTCAAAAGAGTCCATGATTGGTTCAATAATTTCACTTTTTTGAATTTCTTTTTCTTCTTCAGTCAATTCTTCTTTATCATCTATGTTTTTAAAAGATGTTGTTAATTGATTTAAATAATTTGTGAATTCAGTTTTTCCCATAAGTGCTATATCCCAATCATAATTTTTAGGTGCAACAACCAATCCATCTCTTAGTGCATCTTCTAAATAAATTTCATTTGCCATATATTGCTCTCGAGATAAAATATTTTCTTTTCCGTATACAAATTCTGCAATATTGTCCATAGGAGTATTTTGGTCACTTCTTTCAGGCGTAGCTGTTATTGCGAATATTTTAGCATTTGGGTTCGCTGATATTATATTTTTTATAAGAGTTTCCCAATTTTCAGCTCCACTTCTATGTACTTCATCAAATATAATTAAATCATATCCCGAAAAATCTTTATTCTTATCTGTAGCATAACAAAAAGTATCTAAACCTACTTTTTTTCCTGATTCTTGTAATTCATCTTTCATCTTTTTTTCAAATTGCTCATTAATTGCATTTGTTGGAGAAACAAATAATACTCTTAATTTATCCCTATTTTTGTATAAATCTTGTTTTTCTTCTAATAAGTTCTGAGCCATATATTGTATAAGACCATACGACATGTATGTTTTTCCTCCACCTGTTGGAAAAACAACTGAAGTATAACGATTATATTCTGAATGTTTTTCAAATAATATTCTATTTATTTTATCATAAGTATCATTTTGATATTTTCTTCCACTCAAATCTAAGTGATCACCTTCGACTTTTGTATATCCCATTATTTCCTCCAATTTTCAACCTTTGTTGTTATCCATATTTATTATCTGAATAATTTTTTTCTGAAAATAAATTATTTGTTTGTGCTATTTATAATGATACACTATTTTATTTTTTTCTTCAATATAAAACTCAAAAATATTATCAATGAATTTATCACGTGAATTATATAAAAAGGGGTCCTATTTAGGACACCCTCTTCTCCTTTCCTTAATATTTTTTCGAAAAATGCTACAAGATTTTACTCACTGTAGTTGTAAAATCTTGGATTTCTTCTACATATCTTGGTCTTATATATTTAACACCCGCCTTCTTTCTCAGAGACTTTACATTCATATCTTCTGTTAATCCCATAAAAGATACTAACTCTACAAAGTCTCCAATGTACATTTTCGAGTTTCTGTTGCCGAACCCTTCATTCAGCCTTCCGACCTGTGAAATATGGCAGAGCCTAATGGTCTTTGTTACTGAAAAACCACCTTTTTCCTGTCCCAAAGTCATGAATATATCTTCACAACCTGAAACACCTTGCCTATTCCATATTTTGTACAGTTTCTTTCTTTCTTCTTTTTGATATTCTAAAATTAACCTTCGAACATCACGGTCTCCTAAAAGAGCCCAAAAAAGATTTGTTGCATATGGCATCGTTCCTGTAAGGAACTGAACCTCAATCTTTTTTTCAAAATAATTTACTTCTAATCCTACAGTTGAGAATATTGAATCTCCCCAATCTGAAGGACTATAAATTTTCATTTCTTTTCTTATCCGTCCTCTACGCGGATTTCCATTTTCAGCTGGAAATTCAGGAATCATAATACCTTTCTGTTTCATTATCTCATTCATTCTCATAGCACTTTTCCTTTATGCCTCTTTTATGAGGTCTTTTATTGGATTTTTACAAAACATATTTATGTTGTAAATATATTACAACACGCATTATATGATAAGTAAAATTAATTTTTCTAATCATTATTATAAGATTAGCTGATTTTTTTTTATAACATAACTAATAAATATTGATAACTTTTCCTTTACATCATTTGAATACGATAAGTAATTATAATTTAATGAATCACATAAATATTCTAAATTAATTATTCCTTCATCAAAATTAATATCTATTATTATTATCTCATCATCATTATCAAACATTCTTTTATCAATCAATTCTTCAACATTAAATTTAATATATTCTTGATTTTCTATTTTATTTTTAAATATTTTACTATCTTTCTTTACAAGAATATCTGCCGTATTTCCATCTATATCTGAAACTTTATATCTAAAATATTCTAAATTCAGTTCATTTTTTAAATATTTAATTAATCTATCAATAATAAAATCTTTTTCTGGATATTGCTGAATCATTTGTTATCCTTTCTTTAAATATCAAATAAATAATTAATTTTGATTATAATATTTTTTTATTTCTTTTACTAATTCTAAAGTTGCTTTATTGCACATATTTTTCTTTAATGTTGCAATCCCTTCTTCTGCGTCATTAGCACTAATTTTTTTTATAATTTTAATATCACCTATAATATCATTCAATGCTTCAATCTTTGCAAATCCTATTCCCACATCACTCATTACTAGATTTTTCATAATTGATGTACTTGATACTTCATAATTTGGATTTATTTCTATATTATTATTTTTCAAATATTCATTTAATATTTTACTTTTAGAAGAATATGTTTTTGGAAATACAAATTTACATTCTTCTATATTTTCTAAATTCTTTATGTTATGCTCTTTAGCATAGCTTTTACTACAAAATAAACAATATTGAGATTTCTTTATTGGAAGAACTTCTACATTTGAATATTTATTTAATTTAAATGGTAAATTTAACACAACTAAATCTAATTCTCCATTAGCCAACTTTTGTATTAAACCATCTGTGATTCCACTATTTATTAAAATATCTACATTAGGATATTTATTTATAAATTCAATCATCGGATTTATAATTAAAGAATTTACTAGCGAATTTCCTCCACCAATTCTTATCTTTCCTTTTTCTAAATTTATATATTTTGAAAATATATTTTCAGCATTACTCATAGTTTCTATACTATCTTTTATATATTCATATAAGTTTCTCCCTTCTTCTGTCAATTCTACTCCATTTTTATTTCTATAAAATACTTTTCCTCCAAGTATAGTTTCTAATTTTTGTATAGATTGAGTAACTGCAGACTGCGAAATATACATACTTTCAGCAGTCTTTGAAATATTCTTATGTTTTACAACTTCACAAAATACTCTATATAATTCTAAATCTGCATTCATACTTTATCCTCCAATACCTGTTAGAACTTTATCTTTTTGTTCAACAGTTTGTATATTTTCTTGTTCAGGAACTTCAATATTTGATGTATCTCCCACTTCTATTTCTGACTTAAATTTTTCTTTCTTTGATTTTTCTTCGTGAACTTTTGCAATATCTTTCGCAACTATTGCTTTATCAATATATTTTGAATTTTCGCTTTTATTTGTAATTATTTCTCTTAATTTTGAAAATATATTTTGTTTTTTTACAGCCACTAGTAATTTTGATTTTTCTTTCTTATCTTCAAAATATTGATTTATATTAATACCGTCAGCTCCATCAACTATTTTGCCTAATTCTTTTTCATTTACTGATGCTATACATGTAAATCCTTTTCCTGGTTGAAATGTAAAAATCTTATTTGAATCATAACTATTACTAATTGATGCTAACAACCAAAGAGGCATTCTTCCTGATAAAAATAGATTTTTTTCTTCTTTTATTTTAGGCAATATACATCTTTGGTAATCTTCAAATGAATATTGTTCTTTTGTTATATCTATATCCATAAAAATATTTTCTTTATTTTCTATTATGTTATAAGCTAGTCCTTCTGATTGTTTTAATCCTTTTTTCTTTGGTAAATTTCTAATCGGTATATATTGATTTGATCTAATATCATAACAGCTTATATCTGTTACTCCCTGTTTTTGCACTGATTTGCATACTGCAGTTAATGCAAAGTTTGCCATTATTCCTTTTATTTTAATTGGCAAATTGGAATTGACTTTTTCTTTTATCGATTTGTATATTGGTCCAATGGCATTTTCCTTCCACATTATCTTTTTTATTGTTCTTCCATTATCCATTAAAATTTCTTTTTCATAACCTAATTCAAATCCAAGTTCTGTGCCATCAATTAATATGCAATCCATAAGTTCTTGCGCTGTCTTTAAACGTTTTGTATATTTGCTTTTCTTTACTATATCTGATACTAAACCTTTTATTAATGACGAATCGTCTAAAATTTCTCCTCTTTCAAGTCCTACAATTTTTCCACTAAAGTATGGTTCTTTTGAATATATTTCTTCTTGTCCTTCTAGACTTGAATCTAAGCAACCAATACATTGTAATCCTAATTTTTGTCCAAATTCTAACCATTCTTTTTTCTTTTCCTCATCACTGCTTAATACAACAAAGCTGTCACAATGTTGGAAAACTTGTTCATTTTCTTTTGACATAACTCCACCAACATCAACTAAAACAATTTTATTTGTTTGATTATCTATCGCTTTACAAGCATTATCAATAAAGGATTGTGTAAACTTTCCTTTTTTTCTTACAATACTTGTTTCTTTTTGATTTTTATTATTACTCCAAGTTCCTTCTCCATCAGGGCATGCTCTAATTATCGTATAACCATCTGATGGTAATTTGTCTATTAAATTGGCTATAAATACACTCTTTCCTGAGTGTGGTGGTCCACAAAATACTATTTTCATTTTTTTATCCTCATTATTATTTTAAACTAATCCTTATTATAAATCAATATTCGCAAATGATATTTATTTTGATTCAGAAAAAAAGATTGAATATAATGAAATAGAGTGGTAGTTTATACTATCACTCAAATCTAATTAAATATTCCATTACTTCTTCCTTTTTTTAAATATATCATCTGGATTATATTTCTTTCTTCTTTCTTCTTCTCTTTTTTGTTTGTCATAATCTTCTTTTGCTAATATTCTTTCTCGTTGATAATCAGTAGCCCAATAATCTCTAAAAATATTAGCAAAAATTGCTTTCGTTTTTTCTGACATTTTTTGCTCATCAAATGACTTTGTTATATCAACTTTATAGTCATATGTTCTATCCATATTTCTAAGGTATAATTCTAATTTTTCCTTTGGAATTTTTCTAACTGATTCCTTTGGAAAAAACTTTAATAATTCTATTACTTCTTTATATGCTTTTTCGTATGTATCTTCCATATTTACCTCCAAATATTATAAATCAGCCAACATATCTATATTCTCTTGTATTTCTTTCAAACTTGCCTTTGTATCTAATTCAAACTTGTCAGCACTTTCTTTTTCATCCAAACTTGAATATATTGTCGCTTTACCTGCTTCTTGTTCTGAAAACAATCCGAATTTTTTTAATAAATCTAATTTAGCAGAACGTTCATCAATACTATCTGTTCTAACATCAGTTTCTGGTTGTACTATATCTCTTTCATCTTCTAATAACTGATTTAATTCTGCTTGTATTGTATTATAATCAATGTTTTCTGGTCTTAAAGCATCACTCCTATTTCCTAACTTTTGATTAATCTCTTGTCTAACAGATTCGTTATCACTTTTATAATCTAAAACTTTTCTTCTACTCTCTAAACCACGCATATAACTCCCTCCTTAACAAAAAATAAATACTTCTACTATTATTATACCATAATTATTAGATTTTGTAAAATGGCTTCGGAATATCCAGTGATGAGGAATATTTAAAAATAATTTGACATATACTATAAAAAGTAGTATACTATATTTAGCTTAAGCAAGAGAGTTGTTAGTAAGATGGCAATTACTCGAGATATGTTGACCACATATCTCATTTTTTTTGCAAAAAAAGCGGTTGACCAGACCGCTTTGATTAGATTCGCACTAATATTGAGTTTTTTGACTATCTTCAGAGTTGTCATTATTAAGTAATAATAAAACTATAAGACGCCAAATTAATTCGTAAGATGACAAATTACTCACCCCCTTCAAAAAGATTTCCTTTATGAAAAGGATGTTCTTATTATACTTTAAAATCAAACAAATTACAACATTTTTTAATACATAAACATAATTTATTATAATAATTTTTTACTTATTATGGCAATTATTTGCATAAAAATATTTACTAATGAATTATTCATTCTATCCTAGCGCTACATCCAAAATCATCATAATCACAAAACCAATAGCAACACCAACAGTTCCAATATTAGAATGTTCTCCTGCCTGAGACTCAGGAATCAACTCTTCAACAACAACATATATCATCGCACCAGCTGCAAAAGAAAGTAAATATGGTAAAATCGTAATAACTGCATTAGTTAATAATATTGTTATGATAGCACCTATTGGCTCTACAATTCCTGATAAAGTACCATATAAAAAAGCTTTTCTCTTCGACATTCCTTCTGCCTTTAATGGCATAGAAATTATTGCACCTTCTGGAAAATTTTGAATTGCAATTCCAAGAGCTAATGCAAATGCACCTGCCATTGTTATTCCTGCATTTCCAATTAATGCTCCTGCAAATGATACACCAACAGCCATCCCTTCTGGAATATTATGAAGTGTTACTGCAAATATCATCATAGTTGTTTTCTTTAATTTAGTTTTAACTCCTTCTGGCTTAGTGCTCTCTAAATGTAAATGTGGTATTACACTATCTAAAACAAGTAAAAAAACAATACCAAATAAAAATCCTGTTGCAGATGGAACCCATGCAGGAATTCCCTGTTCTCTTGCCATATCTATTGATGGTATTAGCAGTGACCATACAGATGCAGCAATCATTACACCTGCTGCAAAACCCAATAATATTTTTTCAACTTTTTTATTTAATTCTTTTTTCATTAAAAATACTGTTGCACTACCTAGTGTTGTTCCTAAAAATGGTATTAATAATCCTGTAAAAACATTCATTTTTCAATCTCCAATTTCTTCTCAATAAATTCTTTACTAATTTTTATTGTTGTAGGTCTACCATGAGGACAAGTATATGGATTATTTAAGCTCAATAAATTATTAATCAACTCATCAACTTCCTGTCTTGTTAAATCCATATTAGCTTTAACCGCAGCTTTACAAGCCACTGTTGCAATAAACCTTTCTTCAACATCTTTTATTTGAGTTCTTCCATCTGAAATAATTTCATCTAAAACATCTAAAAAAATATTTTTTGTTTTCGACCTATAATCCAGATCTGGAATCCCATTAATTTTAATAGTATTCTCTCCAAATACCTCTATTACAAATCCAATATCTATAAATAAATTTATATTATTTTTTACAAATTCCATTTCTCTATTTGTTAAAGTCACTACTTCTGGTATCAACATTAATTGACTATTTGATTGAATATGATTTTTATAATTTTCTTTTATTTGTTCATACAAAACTCTCTCATGTGCTGCATGTTGGTCTATTAAAAAAATTTCATTTTCAACTTCAATTATTATAAATGTTCTAAATAATATTCCTATATACTTATACTCTATTTTTCTTGAATTTTCTCTTTTTCTTAATTCTACATTTTCAGTATTTTTTAAATATACTTCATCTGTTAAAAATTCATATTCATTTTTTATATATTCTTTATTTTCATTCGAATGTTCATCATTTCCTAAAAACTCTGCTTTTAGCATTGCATTTTTTATTGCATAATATATATCTTTGCAAATTTCATCTTCATTTTTAAATCTTACTTCTGTTTTTGTAGGATGAACATTTACATCATAAAAATTGGCAGGCATATCAATATTTAAAATAAAAAATCCATATTTACCTATTCCTGTTGCCCCTTTAAATGCTTGGTCTGCACTATTTGATATAGCATTATCTTTTATATTTCTCTTATTTAAAAATAATATTTGATCTTTTCTATTTTCTCTTGCAATTAAGGTATTTCCAATTACACCTGTTATTTTTATTTTCTCACTTTCATAATCTACCTTAATTAAATTCTCTTTAATTTCTTTGCCATATATTGAATAAATAATGTCAAATAAAGCTCCATTTCCATTTGAAAAGAATTTTGTTTTATTGTCTGTTATTAATTTAAAAGAAATATTAGGATTAGCAAGTGCTACCTTTTCTACCCAATTTTTTATATATTTACTTTCAGTAGCATCTTGCTTTAAAAATTTGTATCTAACAGGTGTATTATAAAACAAATCTTTTACTATAATTTGTGTACCTGTTTGTGATGCACATTGTTCTATTTCTGTTATTTTGCCTGCATTTGATACAATTTTATTTCCTATTAAATCTTCTTTAATTTTTGATATAATTGTTAATTTAGATATTGAACTTATACTTGCTAAAGCTTCTCCTCTGAACCCCATTGTATACGTTTTTTCTAAATCTTCCACTTGTCTTATTTTACTTGTTGCATGTCTTTCTATAGAAATTGTCATATCATCTTTTGCAATTCCACATCCATTGTCTGTAATTTTTATAAATGTTTTTCCACCATTTTTTATTTCTATTATTATTTTATTTGCACCTGCATCAATTGAATTTTCAACTAATTCTTTTACTACATTTGCAGGTCTTTCTATAACTTCTCCTGCTGCTATTTGATTAATTGTTAAATCATCTAATAATACGATTTTTCCCATTTATTCATTTCCTTTTAAACTTGTTACCATATCAATTTTCTTTATTTTTTTAGCAAGTAATTTTGAAACTAAATATGATATTAAAAATGTTCCTATTGCTGAAATTACATATGTTTCAATATTTATATGTGCTCCAAAATCATAGCTTTCTTCTATTGCTGTTTTAAATAGCCAATCTGTTAAATAAAATCCTGCTGGAAGTCCTAATATTATTGATATAATTGCAATAATATTATTTTGTTTTATAAATATCTTTTTAATTTGCTTATTTTTAAACCCTAATACTTTTAATGTTGCAAATTGATATTGTTTTTCTGTATAAGATAATATTCCTAAATTATAGATTATCACAACACCAAGGATTACAGCTATAACAATAATAAGTGCTATCATTGTTTTCATTGTTTGAAGCATACCTTCCATCCCTTCTTTTAATTCATCTATATTTGATATTACTTCTACGTTTGTAATCTCTTTTGTATTACTTAAATTTTCATTTGTATATAATGAATCTGGCTTATATTCAATTCCTAAACTTTCTAAATATTTTCTTGTTACTGTTACATTTTGATTTTGTGGGTCTTTATTAAATCCAACTACTTTAGATGTGTGATAAGTGTTATCTCCTGAAATATGCCATGTTATTTCATCACCTATTTTATATCCATTTGTTTTTGCTAATTTATATGTAACATATATTCCATCATCATTGTCTAATTTTATAAATTTGTCTTTATTATCTACAAATCTAACATAATCTTTACTGTCTGTAACAAAAATGTTATTTGATTCTCTATTTCCATCTTTATCTTTTATTTCTATATACAAACTTTCAGATGTATTCCCACCATATTTGTTAGTTAATTCTTTAAGTTCATCACTACTCATATTTGATTTTAGACTTAATTTATAATCAAAATTGAATATTCTATTAAATTGTAAATCAATAAAATAATTCATACTATTTAACATTCCTAAACTACAAACAATCAACATAGCACATGCTGTAACTCCTACAATTCCTGTGATTGTTCTTGCTTTGTTTCTAAACATATCTCTTATATTCCATTTTGTATTAAAACTCATTTTTTTGAATATTCCAACTGTTGTAATATTTAAAGAATTATTTTTTACTTTTGGAATTTCATTTCTTAAAGTTTCTGCTGTTTTTTCTTTTAATATTTTTCTTGTTGCTAAATATGTAACAAATGAAACACATAGTGTAACAAGAAGTGCAACAATATATGAATCATTTTTGATTATTGGTACTCCATTTGGTATTTCAAAAAAGCTCATTTCGATTCCAATAAATACATTTCCAATAAAATATCTACCAGCTAATAATCCAAACATTGATGCAACTAATGAAATCCAAAATCCATAACTTATATAATGTAATATGATTTTATTTTTCTTAAATCCTAGTGCTTTTAATGTACCAATTTGTACTCTTTGTTTTGTTACTACTCTTGTCATTGTTGTAACAACTGATAGTAATGCTATAAATAAAAATAGTCCAGAAAATACTCCTATATATGTTTCTCCTTCTTCAATCTCTCCTTGGTATTGTGCATAAGATGCTGTATCTTCTATATTTATTATTACTGCATTTTCTATTTTTTCTTCTATTTCTTTTTTTACTTCATTTGTTTTGTCTTTGTTATCTACATCTACCATTATGTAATTATATTTTAAATAATCTGTATTTTTAATATATTCTTCTAATTCTTTAGTAGATGCATATGCAAATCCAAATGATTTGTGGTCTGGATATAATTGAGATTCTTCTTTGACATCATAAAGATGATCTGGAACATTTATAAATCCTGCAACTTCTTCTTCAAAAACATATCCATCATATTTAATTTTTAATGTATCTCCAATTTTTAAGTTGTTTTCTTGAGCAAAAAAGTTATCTAACCATACACCTTTTGTATTTGCATCAAACTCTTTTCCTTCAACTATATAGAACTTTGATATCTCATTTGAATCTATAAAATTCATTGATAATGTAATATCATTATTATCATCTAAAACTGCACTTACATTTAGTTTTCCTTCTGCATTTTTTACATTTTCAATTTGTTTTATTGTGTCTATATTTTCTTTTGATAATGCTCCCATTACATTCAAGTCTTGTAGATTATTTTGTGTATAGAAATTGTTCGCTGTTTGTTTCATTCCTTCCATATAACTTTCTATTCCACTATAAGCCATAACTCCAATAAAAACCATTAAAAATATTGTAATAAATTGTGATAAGTTTTGTTTTATATCACGAATCATCTTTTTTCTTAGCATATCACCATTTCACCTCATCAATCTTTTTAGGATTTTCATTTGGTGTTACACTCTCTATTTTTCCGTTTTTTACTCTTATTACTGTATCTGCAATTTCTGCAAATAAACTATTGTGTGTTACAATAATTACAGTATTTGCTCCATTGTTTCCCTCACATTGTTTTTTTAGTAATTTTAGAACTTCAACTCCTGTTTTTGAATCTAATGCCCCTGTTGGCTCATCACATAATAACAATTTTGGATTTTTAGCAATAGCCCTTGCTATTGAAACTCTTTGTTGTTCTCCTCCTGATAATTGATTCGGAAATTTATTCATATGTTCTTCTAACCCAACTGCTTTAATAGCTTCTTTGCTATCTTTTCCATTTTTTACAACATCTTTAATTAATTCTACATTTTCTAATACTGTTAATGTTGGTAATATATTATAAAATTGAAAAATGAATCCTATATTTTCTGCTCTATATTCGCTTAGTTCATTTTCATTATATTTTGAAATATCTTCTCCATCAATTTCAATACTACCTTTTGTTGGAGTATCCATTCCGCCGATTAGGTTTAATAATGTTGATTTTCCTGCTCCTGATGGTCCAAGAACTACAACAAATTTTCCTTTGTTTATTGATAAATCAATATTGTCTAATGCTTTAAATTCTTTTTCTCCTGTATTGTAAATTTTACTTACATTTTTTAGCTCTACTATCTTTTCCATATTCCCTCCTTTTATATGAAACTTATTTCATATTTTTCTAAATTATATATTTCTATTTATATAAAGTCAATAGAATATGAATTTTTTTTCATGTTCTTGACAAGTATTTTTTTCGAATGTATAATATGTTTACATTTAGGAGGCATAAATTTTTATGAATGAATATGAAATAAGAGAACCTGTACAAAAAAGGTCAATAGAAAAAAAAGAAAAAATTATTGAATCAGGTTTTGAATTAATCTGTGAAAAAGGTTATTATAACACAAACACTGCTGAAATTGCCAAAAATGCTGGAGTTTCAACAGGAATTATATATCAATATTTTAAAGATAAACATGATATTTTTATAGAAGCATTGAAAAAATTTGCTGACAATATTTTTTATCCAATGCTTGATATACCATTAAAAAGTTTTGATAAAAACAATTTGAATGAAATTGTTAGAAAAATGATTGATAATTTTATTCAAAACCATAAGCTATCTCAATCTGCTCATGAAGAAATTATGGCAATGGCTCATTCTGATAAAGATGTAGCATTTTATTTTCATAAAAGAGAAATCGAAATGACTGAAAAAATCTATGATTTATTAGTTAAAAACGGTTTTGATAGTAAAAATTTGATGGAAAAATCTCATATTGCAATTGGTCTTATTGATAATTTATGTCATGAAATCGTTTATCATAAACACAGTGAGCTTAATTATAATGTCATGACTGATATTTGCATTGAGACAATTGTAAAACTATTAAATTATTAAAAGGGACAGAATGTATCTGTCCCCTTATTTTATAAAACTTTTTTCTTAATGAAATATACTCCTCCTGCTAAAGCAATCATAGCAATTAATGATACTGAAATAATAAATATCTTATTACTTGTTAAACCTGTTGGTGGTGTTATTATAAATGTTGTCTTATCATCATCTTGTTCATGTGTTGATATGTCTTTAGGATTATAATTACCTGGTATTGAATTTCTTATAGCCCTTACCCCCATAGTCTCTATAATTTCTGCATGGTTTGTAACAGCTGTTCCTTTTTCAGTTGATGAAAGCACTTTGCTTCCATACACTTTGACTGAACCAACATTTCCTATCGGAATTTGATTCTCCTTAAAATATTCTGTAACAGCAATTACATATCCTTTTTGTGTAGCATCTTTTACATCTTGAGATATCAATTGCTTACTATCAATATCCGTATCATGCGTCCAATTATATAATTCATCAGGTGTAACTCTAGTCCATATGTCTCCATTTTGTTTATCATCAAAGTCTATTTCATCTTCCATATAATCTACAACTTTTCTTATTACAGTATTAAGTTCGTCTTGATGATTTTTACCATATTGATAATACTCTTGATTTTCTTTATACTGATAATCTTTCTCTGATTTATTTTTTATAGTAATTGTATATTCTAAACTTAGAGTAGCACCTTGAATAATCTCATTATCTATTTCAGTAACAATCTGTCCTCGTAATGCTTTTGTATATGGTAATGGATTATCAGAAATAGTTTCTAAGTTATTCCAATATTCATCTAATTCAGCTGTTGTTGGATTGTTTAGTTCTGGCAATTGTTTATATGGATTTCCATTTATCAATATTTGTCCATTTGCTAATGTTATTTTTAAGTTTGATATTCTCTTATTTAATTCGTAATCTTGTATTGCTCTTTCAATAATACCAAAGTCTTGATATGGATTTACTGCATAAAATGTATCCATTATCTTTAATTTTCCATTTTCATCTAATACAACTATTTTATCGCCTTCTAATTGATATTCATCCCTATAATCAGTATATGAAATTTTATTAATGTTAACCTCACTATATTCTACGCCTACATCGAAGAATGCTGTGTCTGCATTCATTGTATTGTAATTTGTATGTGAACCGTAATATATATCATCTGTTGTTTCTCTTTTTGTTACATCATCGGCAGCACATGAATATCTAATTAATCCATCAGTCTTTTTACTTTTTGCATCAGTTGTATAATTTCCATTATCTGGATTACTGTCATAGGTTAATATCCAATTTAACTCTCCTTCCCTTTGATTATTCGTAGTAGTTGGATTTGTGTTTAAGCTTAATGCTTTTTTGATTATATCTGATGTTATAATTGTTGATTTATACTCGCTTGCATTTACCTGTTTTCTCTCTCCTTTATCATCTAAAACAACATTTCCATCGCTATCCATAATATAAGAGTCCTTACCATATGTATATCTTATTAGATATCTTCCTGGTATAACACCAGTAAGTATATATTCACCTTTATCATCTGTTTTAATTTCTGCCTTTTCTTCTTTTGTACTTGTTATACCGTCATTTACACTTATTTTATATAGTGTTGCAACTTTAGCACTTCCATCTGCATTTCTAGCAATATGATTTTCACTATTTATATCATACTCTATCAATTCGATTTTGGCTCCTTGCACTCTGTTTGTGTCTATTTTCTTATATATTGTTCTACCACTTACATATCCTTTATATGTTCCACTAGTATATAAAATACCGTCACCTAATCTTTCTTCTCCTGGATGGATACCATCATCACTATGTAGTGCTTCTTTATCCTCAAATACAGTTCCAGATAGTCCTCTAGTAGGATCTATTTCTTCAATTCCTAATACTAATGATGGTGCTGAATCTGTATCATCTTCATATTTTGTTTGATCTAATGTTTTTGTTTCTATGTCATAACTTCTACCATTTAATGTAGTAGTTGTTGTTTTGTTTTCTCCTAATGTTATATTTCTTACACTTCCTGGGTTAGAGTCCTCGTCTATTGCAGCATATGCATTTCCATTTGATAACGTAGAAAATGCATTTATTTCTGTAACATTATTTAATGTTGTTTGTTTTGTTATTAGTGCATTTATAGCATCTTGGTTTAATTTATATGTAATATATACTTCAGTTTTTCCGTTTGGTGCGATTGTGGTATTTTCTAAATCTTTTGTATATACAGATGTATAACTTCCATCACTGTAGCTATCTCCATATTTACTTATATTTGTCCAAGATGATTTATTTCTAGAAGATTCTGCTATACTGTATCTTGAATCACAATAATTTACCAATTCAGTAACTTTTGCTGTTAGACTATTTGATTGATTTTTTACAGTTATCTTATATGTAACATATATTTGCATTTGTCCTGGATTATTTTGGTTATATGCCAAATCAGCTTCATATATTCTTCTTGAGTACATATTTAATCCTCTACTACTATAACTTGTACCATATTTATTTCCAAATTTAACATCAACTCCAAAACCTTCATCTTCATCATTTAAATTTTCACTTCTTTTTCCATATGAATATTCATTTTCATAGTTTCCTACAACTATATTTACTTTGCTTAAATCTGTTGATATTGCTAAGTCAGCCTGTTCTCTTCTTTGTATTCCAAGGTTGATTCCTGGTAAAGATTCTGAACCCTTTTTCTCACATTGTGCTTTCCATGCCTGTTCAATATCAAATCCTGATTGTTTTGTGGATGCAATTATTGCATAATCATTTAAAGGTGGAGGTGTCACACTTAATCTTGTTTTATTTCCATTATATTGATATCCCCAATGATCTATATATTTAGCTACATGGTCTTCTGATACATCATATTTTAATTCATATTTTTTTGTGCCACCTCTTGACAAGCCATATGTTATTTCTGAAAAATCTGCATTCACCCTTTCTCTTCCAGCAGGTTCTTCATCTGCTTTTGATGTTATTCCATAATTACTACTTGTATATGAAGTATTTGATTCTACTGATGTAAATCTTAATCCATCATATTCAAATTCCACATGGTATCTGTTTAAATCATCTATCTTTAAATTACCATTAGGCTCATAAAAATAATCTTGATTTGTATAACTTGATTTCAAACTACCAAATTTATACCATCCATCTGAATCTGTTGAAGTTGATGTTATTAACCTTCCATCTTTATATAAATATACATTTATTCCTTGGATAAGTGCATCTGTATTATTAAGTAAGCTATTAATGAAATTATTTTTTGATGTAGCTATTTCTTCCCATACATATCCTTCTATTCTTACATATTCTTGATGGTTCGTTGCTATAACAGGTGACGTTCCTCCTATAGCAATTGTTGTAGCTCCTCTATAATCCGTATATGTTCCTTTGTAGTTTACCTTATAATTCTTATATTGGTCTGAGTCAGATAAATATCCATAATTTGGATTCTTTATTTCCTCCATTGTATACGATATTCTATCTTTTCCATTACTACTTGCTAACAAATTCTTTACATTTATTTTTCCATTTGAGTCTGTTACAAATACTGTTGCTTCATCTGGATTACTTGTATAATCTAATGTCGGTTTATTCCTCCAATCTTTTGTGTCATCTATATATACTGTTCCAACTACTCTTTTTTGCCAAGAGCCTGATACTTTTATTTTTATGTATTGATTTTTTAATGATGATTTTATAAGGAATTCTACATTAGGTAGTTTTTTGTTAGTATTTCTATCATCTTCTTTTTCAATTTGTAGCTCTCCTACTTGTTTTTCGTTTGGTAGTGTTATATCGTGTTTTCCATATGGCCTACTAATATTTACTGTAGCACTCACAATTTTTGTATATCCATAATTTGGATTATCAATCTCTTCTAATGTATATTTTATTCTATCCGAACCATTACTACTCATTAATAGGTTTTTTACGCCTAACTTTCCATTTGAATCTGTTACAAATAATGTTGCTTTGTTTTTATCTGTCGTATATTTTATAACTGGATTATTTTTTACGTCATCTGTATCATCTATGCTTACGATTCCTTCTGCCTTTGTTAACCAACTTCCACCTGATTTTATAATTATATATTGGTTATTATACGATGATTTTAATACGAATTTTACATCAGACAGTTTAATGTTTCTATTAATACTATCTACTTTCTCGAGTGAGAAATCCCCTGTTTGTTTTTCGTTTTCTATTGTTATGTACCTTGTCGACAATGGTCTATCAACTGATATATCTTCTGTTATTATCTTAGTATATCCATAATTTGTATTTGCAGTTTCTACAAAAGTATAGCTTCCATATTTTAAATTTCTGAATGTTATCCTTGCACTACTATCTGTTACAAATTTAGTTGCACTACTTTTACTAGCATTGAACCTTACTGTATATCCTGATGATCCATCTACTCTAGCATCTATTGTAGACTTTTCATATGCATTGTCAATAAGTTCTATTGTACTTGCATTAATTTTCTTTACTTTACTACTACCTCTATATATAGACATATATGTGCCACCCTGGCTTATTGCAAATGTTACATTTTTTAATCTTATATTATTATTATTTTCGTCTACTTTATTTATCTCTACATCTCCTGTTATTGTCCATGGTCCAGGAATGTCTATTGACTTTTCTCTTTTTACTTTCCTGCTTGTTGGTTTTGACTCAGTCTCTGTACGAGCCATATTTTGCGTTGTTCCTTTTCCAGGACATCCAGTATCACCCGGTCTTTGTGAAGTACTATACTCAATCCAATATTCTTTATATTCAGTACCTGTTTGTGTAACTTCATAAGAAGCTGTAATTGTTATTTTATCTATCCTTACTACGTTTTTAGATATTTTTATATAAAAATTCTTGTTCCAATCAAAGCCTAACGCCTGTGTCCTTGTGCTACTTGTTATTGTAACAGTCTTATTGTCCTCAGTTTTTGTACTATAAAAAAGCCTTATTTTATATGTAACATCTTTTTTGCTAGAATTTACTTTAAATGGTCCAATTTTATTAAATTCACTATCATATGAATAATAATTAACTTTTTCATGGTCTGTTTTATCTGTTAGTGTAATTTCTGGAGCATTTATAGGATTCCATGTTTCGTACGAATCACTTAAAGAATAATCTATAAGAGTTGCATCATGCCATTGGTCACAAAAATATTTTCCAGGCCATGAACAATAATAATAATATCCATCAGTACCTATTCCCTGTGCTGAACCTGGAGATACAGCCTTTATAGCTATATTATGGGCTACTCCGAAAACTTGATGTGCATTACCAATTAAACATATAGCAAATACTGAAACCAATATTGCTCCTTTTAATATTTTTCTATTTTTCCAAATAATTACTGCTAATAAAGCTAGTACTGCAAGTGTTCCTATTGTTGTACCTAACCATTTTATTATACCTGTTGATACACCAATAATTACTTGTGCATTTGAAGAATCATTTTCTTTATTTATATCTTCAATTGCCTTATCATTATTACTAATTTCAATTGACGCTGTATTTGTAACAGTTCCTACATTATTACTATTCAACTCTTTAGTTAGTAATAGACTGATTTCTTTGCTCTCACCAACTGCTATTTTTTCATTAGCTAAACTATTCGTATATAACTTTCCATCTTTTTCATACCAATTGTTATTTAATTCAGATTTAAATGTTAATCCTTCTGGTAGCTTATCTTCGATTTGAGCTACTGCCCCTTCTACTTCTCCTTTATTAGTAACAACCATCTTGTATTCTATTACAATTGTTGCTCCATTTATTTTTTTAGAATGTATTTCTACTTTTGCAAATTGTTTATTATTATATGTATATGTTTTACTTTTTCCATCTTTTGTTTGTATTGTTATTTGATTTATATATTTTTTTAATTGCAAATCGAACTTTTTATTTTCTATTAATCCAATATCTATGTTCTTTAGGCTTCCTTCTGCTGTTAATGTATTCGTTAATCCTGCTGTTACTGATTGTCCATCAATTCCAATAGATTTAGTAATTGCATCATTGTTTTTACTTTCAATAACTTCATCTTTTTGATATTCTGTTACTCTGTATTTATCTGTATCATATAAAAATATAACAATATACTGACCTTTATCTAAATTGTCAAATTCATATTCTCCATTAGAATTAGTCTGTACTTTCCTATCTTGACCATTTTCTTTTACAAATGTATTATTTTTATAGTCATATAGCATAACTGTCATACCACTATATATTTTTTCATCAACAGCCCTTTTCCCATCTTCATTTTCATCTATCCATGCTGTACCAGATATTGATATCTTCTTTACAGTTGGGTCAGTCGGAGTTGGATCTGGAGTTGGGGCTGGATTTGGATCTGGAGTTGGGTCTGGATTTGGGTCTGGATTTGGATTTGGATTTGGGTCTGGATCCGGATCTGGAGTTGGGTCTGGATCTACTGGATCTGTTGGCTCAACATAATCGTATTTCATTATTGTTGTTTTTGTACTTGCAGTTTTTGTTTTTATATACTGTCCTTTAACTGTTAGTGTATTTGTTATCTCTGTCTTTTCAGAAATCCTCTTAGCTTTTGCTTTTATGACCATTGTAATAGTTTTACCTTCTGGTATATTTAAATCAAAATCTATATTAGGTGCATCTTCTTCATCATATCCATCTGGTATTTCTAATGTTGATATATCTTTAGTTTTATTTACTTCTGTATATGTTTGAATTACATGTTTCCAATCAGGATATTTATCGTCATTAATGGTCTCTTCTTTTATTTCAAAGTCATTATATGTAACACTAATTGGTTTTAATTCTCTAGGTATAATATCTTTTACATTTATACTAGTATATGTACTTATAGCTCCATATGTTTTTCCAACGTTTTTTATGTTTACTGTGTATATTAATTCTTCATCTTTTTTTAGTACTTCTTTATCTGCTTGTATATCTACATCAACAGCTTCTAAGTGTCCTGTCATTCTTACTTCATTTGATATACATTCTGGTATATCGTCTCCATAGGCCTTTGCTACGCCGTTCATCTCAAATTCATATTCATCAATATCTCCAACATCACCAATTACATTACATACTACTTGACCTTCTTCATATCTCCCAATTTCATCTTTTTTTACAGGTTTCAGTGTATCTATTTTACCTGTACACACATTACCTACCACATTTCCTATCTTTTCCCCTTGACTTGTATCGAATATCTCAACATTAAAAAATGCTGGTATTTCAAATTCAAAATTTATGTTATGTAATTCCTGATTTGTTAAATTTGTTATTTTTAATTCATATCCCCATTTTCTTCTTGAATTTTCCCCTAGAGTCAATCCTACAGTAACACTTATTTTTGCTTGTTTAACTATATTTTGTATTTTATATTGATTTACACTTTTCCCATCTATCTTTAATTCATTATTTATATTTATTTGCTTTTCTTCTATATCATCTGGTAAATCATTTACTTTTAGTTCTATAAAATCTGTTTTATTCTCTCCCGGTTTTATATCTATTTCTATCGTTACTTCTTTTTCTGTTTGATCTACATACTCATATTTTCCATCATATATATAATATCCTTTTTCTTCATTTTTAACACATCCCCCAACCTCTAACTTAACATATGTCATCTCATCAGGAACATTAATAGTAAGAGAAACCTTTTTAGAAGTATTACTATTATTAGTAACTTTTAATTTTTGTTTTATAATTTGTTCTTCATATATTGTACTATTATTAGCAAGTGCAGTTGTTCCAACTTCTTGTATAATTTCAGCCTTTACTCCGTCTTGTTCATATACTGCTGTATTTGAAACCTGTTCATTTTGATTGATATTTTCTGTAGTCGTAGTTGATACTGTAGCAGTTTGAACAATATTAGCAACTTTATTTAAAAGTGTTACTTCCATTTCTTTATTTTCTGTTGTAGAAGTATTTTCATTAGAATAAGCAAATTTTACAACTCCAACTTTGCTTTCTAGTTGTTTTGTTAAACTAATAGTTAAAGGTATTCTTATATTAGTTCCTTCAACAATATCTGTTTGTTCATACGTCGTCTGCTCTCCTTGTAATTGTATATTAATAACTTTGTTTCCACTTTCATTTGTACTAACACTTGATGATATAATTGTAAATATGTTATTATCATACATCATTTCTGGAGTACCTAAATTAACTTTCTTTACTTCTGCTGGCATTTCTATAGAAAATGTTGGATTTTTAAATAAACTATATTTAGAACCATCTGTTTTTAATGCAACTGTAAGTGTTACATCATTTTGTGTATTATTAACTAGTGTATCCTTGCTTAATTTAGTTTCTATTTCAGAAACAGCTGATTTTATTTGAGTTTCATTTTGTTCTTGACGCTCATATTTTACAACATCTTCTGTTTCTGTTGTTTTTTCACCATTTTCATTATCTACTTCTTTTGTAATTGTATTTATTCCTTTTATATCAATCTGTGTTAAAATTTTATTATCAATTATCTCTGCTGTTGGCTCTATAACTCTTGAATTTTCAACTTCAATAGTTCCTTCTTTTTCCAAATTATTTAATCGAATAGCTATATTTTTTGTTCTATTATTATATGTTAATTTTATTTTTCCATTTTCATCTGCTTCACTTTCTTTATTGATAGTTTGTACAATATTAGCATTTTCATCAATAATATCTATGCTTCCATTATCTCCAAGCATTTCTAATACCTGTTCTTTATTGATTCTGGATTCTGTATATAATGCTGTATTAGATGCCTCTTTAACTTCAATTTTTTGTGAAATCTCTCTATTACTTACCATTATATTTAACTTCTCGTTATATGTTGTATCATATTTATTTTCACCATTTAAGGAATTTGCTCTTATATAACCATCGTAAATATCATCGGTCTTATGTTCTACTGAAATAACTCCACTAATAGCTTCTTTACAAGGATAAGTTTCTTCTATTCCTGTTGATATTACTTTTTTCTCATCACTATTAAGTGTTTCATATGTATTTAATTGTACTTTTAAATTATGTTCTTCATTATCTGTATAACATTCACTTCCATAAATACATATAATTTCATATTCATCTCTTGCATTTTCTACTTTTTCAGTATAGTCACTATTTTCTGCAATTATAGAAAGAATTCCGGTACTAGAATGATATTCATACTTTGCATCTTTTCCTCCATTTGTTGCTTGTGTTGATTTAGTTATAACCTCAACTCTTGATGGTTTATAATCACTAATCCTTGGTAATGCAAAATTTGTTTCAGTTTTTTGTATCGGCTTATATTCTTCGGTTTCTTTAAACTCTCTTCCAGTTTTCAAATTGAATTGCACAAGAACGCCTTTACTTCCACCTTCGCTGTTTTCTGTAGTAGTATCAAAATTTTCATATTTAATTAAATTAAGTTCTGCTAATGCTTTTCCTTGATTTTTTTCTTCTCCATCTGTTGTTTCTATTGATGTTTGCACTGCCTCAACTGCTTCTGATATTATTAGCATTGCTGAACTATTAAGCAAAAGCATTGTTAGCATTAAAATACAACACAATTTTTTTCTCATAGCTATTTCCTCCTATTTTGATTATAATATTATGATAGTTTCTTTTTGTTTTGAAGTCAATAACTCTTTGGACTGTATATTTAAAGCTATTTCTTTTGCTCTTACGGTTCTTCATTTTTTTGGAATTATTTCATTTTTATTACATTTTCTTTTCATTTTCGATACAAATCATGTCGAAAATTATTGTTTCTGTTAGGGAATAGGGAAAAAGTTACCAGAAGAAAGAACCTTGTTACCAGTAGGGACACCCATAAGTGGTCAAAATCTTTACCAGTGGGGACACCCATAAGTGGTTAAAAT